>RPRC01000120.1 GCA_003857395.1 Geobacter sp. | reverse complement strand
CGAAAATCGGGCTCTTTTCCGGTATAGCGCTGAAAGGTGTCAAAATATACGAGAAGGACGGGAAGGGGCCTTTCGTTTCGTTTGCGGAAGCGCGCCTCCACTACCAGTTTCTGCCCCTTTTGTCCCGTCGGGTGGTGGTGGACGAGGTTGTTCTCGATACTCCTGACATCACTATCGTCAGAAACCTTGACGGCTCGTTCAATTTCACCGATCTGCTCCGGAAAGAACAACCGGAGATTCCCACCACAGAGAAAGAAAAACCCCCTTTTACCTTTGCTGTCTCCAAAGTCGAAGTAACAGACGGTCATGTTCGCTATGACGACCGGAAGGGGATTTTCGGCTTGCCGTTTACGTACAATCTGCAGGATATCGGCATCGAGATCATCAATCTCACTCCCGACAAGCCCTTTCCCCTGGAATTTGAGGCTACGGCACCGGGTATGGAACTCGGCTTCAGCGGGACCGTTGCACGGCTTGCCAACGGACCGTTGCTGGATGGCCAGGCCACAGCGACCGTAGCCGACCTGGCGAAGGCGTTGGCCGGCCTGCCCCCCGGGATCTCGGCCAAGCTCCGCTTGCTCTCGCCAACCGGCAAGATTTCAGCGAACATCCACCTTGCGGGTGAGGTCAAGACACCCCTTGCCATGCTCAAAGACGGTGAAGTACAATTGGAGGAAATCAAACTGGCGGCAGGCGGCCAGAATCCGGTGATTTCCGGGACAGTTGCTCTTGCCGACCGGTCACTTTCATCGCGAAACCTGGCCGTTATCCTGGGAAAAAACCGGCTGAATCTGCAGATGAAGACCTCTCCCCTGGACAGAAAGCCGCTTGCCCTTGAGCTGAATGCGAACAGCGAGTCGCTGGATATCAATGCGTTGACGTCAGCGAAAAAGATCAAGGCACCTAACTCGCCCGCCAAGGCAGGAGGTGACGGAGCGGGACCTGGTCCCCTGAAACTGCCGCTTACCCTGCGCGGTGCTGTCAATGTAAAAACAGTGACTTTCAAAGGACTTGCCGTGTCCGGGCTGTCACTCCGCTACCGGTTGAAAGACAATATCCTTACGGTTGAAGACCTGAAGGGGGGCATTGCAGGAGGTTCCTTTCTTGATACCGCTATGGTCAATCTCGGGACCCGCGGTTTTTCCTACTCGACCAGTCTCTCCCTGCACAGTGTTCAGGCCGAGAAGATCGTTGCTGTCTTCGCACCCAAGGCAGCCGGAAGCATCTCCGGGGTACTTTCGGCAGAAGCCGATCTGTCAGGCAGTGGCGTGACCCCGGTTGCCATGAAGCGGAACCTCACGGGAACCGGCTCTTTCGAAATGAAAAACGGTAAACTGACCGGCAGCGGTTTTATGAGCGAACTGGCCGGTTTCCTTGGCAGCGCGGATCTGCGGGTCGTCCGCTTCAGCTCATTCGCCGGGACCTATCGCATTAAAGGCGGGCAGGTCTATCTGGATTCCGCACTGGACGGTTCCGACATCCGCATGAAACCGCAGGGCAGGATCGGCTTCGACAAAAGCCTCGACCTGGACATCGACACCCTGGTCGCCCCGCGCATTACCGGCACCGTGGCACGCGGCACGGTGGGGAGTTTCGTCACCAACAATCAAGGTTGGGGTGAAATCCCCCTGAGGGCAACCGGCACTGTTGGCAAGCCCCGTTTCTCCCTGAGCAGCAAAAAGCTTGGCCGCAGGATTGGTGAAAAACTCGGAGAAACCCTCCTGAAAAAAATAGGGGATGGTACGGGCACCGAGCGGAAACAGGGAGAACAGGATCTGGGCACGACAATACGAGGAATTTTCGGAAGATAGTTTGTTGTCCTGAGGTCGATAATCCGGTTGTGAATGTCCCGGCCACTGTAGTAAAGTGCACGTCTGAACGTCTCCTGTCGTAATGTATTGGGACGGTATCGCTGCAGATCGACCCCGCAATAGCTTTGCAATAGCCTGCTAAACTCCATAGGGCCGACTTGACGGCTGACGAAAGATGTCCAGGAGATCGGTCAACCTCGAGAACTGAAACCTTTTTGCCATTTTCCTGAGGGGCGTTATGCAAAACAAATCGACGTGTACCTGGCTCGTTTGCATGACGACCACTCCGGAACGATTAACATCGCACTTTTTGTATCGTGTTCTCGATTCCCTAGTGTCACAAAAAACTTCGTGCCCGTTCAAACTCGTCCTATTCATACCGAATCGGAGTCTCCGAACAGGTATGCCGTACCCCGACCCAGCCTTTCTCTCTGCGCGATACGGCACGGAACAGCTTGTCATTCATCGCTGCGCAGATATGGGTCCAGCAACGAAATTTACCGGCCTGCTGACGTACCTTCCGCTGGTCGACGCAGACGTGACGCATATCTATATTGCCGATGACGATATTATTCTCCGTGATCATGTCTTTCAGCGAATGCTGGAGATACTTCACGTGAGATGTGCTCTGCAAGGCAAGCGTCTCTTCCAGCGAATGCTTGAGAAGCTTCGACTGCGGAGATCCCTACAAGACTATCGTCGTCTCGTACTCGCCAACGATGCCGGTTCACTTGACGGTATTGTCACGGTGGCCGGGTATGCGGGCATCCTTGCGCCACTGGGGTTTTTCAGGGACTTGGCCGCCGATGACAGACTTGCACAAGTTTGGGCAGATCTTGCAATAAACCGGCATCCTTGCTTCAATGTTGACGATATGCTCTTGTCGAAGCTGTTTCAAAGATTCAAATATATTGTTGAGGGAACAGGGATGAATCCGTTCACCGATGTTATGGACCGTGCTCTGACTGATGAGCACCCGGACTGGTTCGAACTCTGCAAGCACACACCAAGGGACTACGACACACTACAATGCCTGAACGTAATCTTACCGTAGCAAAACGCCCTCATATTACTTTTTCCTGCGTGAACCTCCGTTATGGAGGCAGCGAACGGGTCATGCTGGAGTATATTGCCAGCCTCGCGGAACTGCCTGTCGATATCAGTGTGGTCTTTCAGGATTACCCCTCTGAACGGTTCCAGGAAGATGAGCTGAGGGCGCGAAACCCTAATATCCGCCATGTGGTCCATCTTGAACGTTCCCTGGATGCCGGGCTGTGGCTCCTGAAGCAGCGTCCCGAACTTCTGGTTATCGTCTGGCCAACCCGTCGCATGCTGAAAGCCTTGAGGTTCCTGCATCGTTTCTGGCTTGGCCCCAGGGTGTTTGGTATCTTGCACGAGCACTACGAAACGCATTTGAGGGATTACCTGCCTGTGGCCCGTGTGGTGGAGTCGTGGGTTCTCTGCTGGGATTTTCGTGAAAGAGTCAGTGCCATGTTGGGACCTCAAGAGGCACAAGTCATACATCCCCTGTTCAGCTCATACCGGGGCAGTAACAGGAACCAGATTTCGTGTGAAGATGTTCGCGATCGGTTGGGTATTCCCCGGGAAGCCTTCTTGATGGGGTATCTGGGCCGCCTGGACCATCACAAGGGATTGAACAGACTTATTTCATTGGCGGAAATGCTGGAACCGCGCCTTGCCTCCCCGGTTCATGTCTTGATCGCAGGCCTCCCCCGTGAAGGGGTGCTGGAATCGTTGCATGAGGACCGGGAACGTTCACCACTGCGGGACAGGATTCATCTCAGGGGGGCGCAACCGGATCTTCTGGATCTGCTTCCAGCCCTGGATCTGCATGTCATGACAAGCCGGCAGGAGGGATTTCTGCCTTTTTCAACCTTGCAGGCCATGGAGAACGGCGTCCCCGTTGCGACGACGACGGTGGGCGGCTCATCGCAGGTGCTTGGTGACCGATCGGGCGTGCTGATGATTTACAAGGAAGATGACCAGCTTTCTGTGACTGATGAAGCTCTGCAGAACGCCGCAGCCAGGATTGCCCTGACATTCCAGTACCCTGGGGCCAGGGATCGACTTGGACTCATGATGGCTGCTCTGGCCCACGAACTTACTTCTAAAGCAGATAATCATCGCATTGTCCGGACCTTTTTTCAGGAGCTCTTGAGCGCAACAAGGTAAGCGGCGGCGTTCCGTACCGTTACTTGTAGCTGAACACGAATACTGTTTACACCGTTATGAGGTACTGTGTGGGAAAACGTCTCAAGGGAAGGTTGACAATTGATCTATACGGCCATCGGTTAGAAGCGACAGGTTGGACAACGTTTTCCAGCTGTTTTTCAAAAGCAATGGGAGAGTTTGCCCATGTAAATTACTGGACGGATAGTCGTTCGAAACTGCGAAAGTCGTTTTATAAGCAAATGTTGCGACTGCTGGGGCGAAAAAAGTTTTATGGAAACTTCGGGGTTGTGATTTCTGGTGGATCATCCCATCCACAAACTACCGCGTGTTGGAATGTGTGGGAAACTACCCGGCTTCCACTTTCGCAAAGAGAACTTTGTCTCTCTACTGATTATGTCTGGACACCATCTTCCTGGGGAAGACAAAATCTCACTGCTAACGGCATTCAACCGGAAAAAGTCTTCATTGTTCCCGCAGGCGTGGACAATGATTTTTTTACGCCAGGCCAAAAATATTCCGGTAAATTCAGATTTTTTATGGTTGGTAAGTGGGAAGAACGGAAATTCCAAGATGGGCTGATTAAAGCGTTTACTGAAGAATTTCATCCCAAAGAGGGTGTTGAGCTGATTCTCCACGCGCATAATCCATATATTCAAGGATTTTCGATGGAAAAGAAACTCGAAGACTTGGGAATATCAAACGTAAACAACATACGCCTCAGTGAAAAATGCGATCCAATATCATTGCGTGCACTGTATAGATCAGCCAATTGTTTTGTTATGCCGACAAGGGCAGAAGGTTGGGGACTTCCTATTTTGGAATCGATGGCCTGCGGAGTTCCAGCAATTGTTACTCGTTACAGTGCTCCAGTGGATTTTGTTACTGATGATAACGGCTATTTGCTTGATGTGGAACGCCTGGTTGATGCTCACGATGACGATTTTGCTATTCACTCAGGGCAATGGTTGAACCGGATATCCGGCATCTTCGCTTTCTCATGAGAAGGGCATTTGAGAGCCAGGACGAAGTTTTGGCTAAGGGGTGGACTGCTCACGAAGATGCTCAGCGTTTTTCCTGGAGAAACTCTGCACAAACTGCCTATCAAACTATTGTAAAACATCTTGGGGAAGTTCCGGGCTCAGGTTCGACTTTCTGATATTCTTCCCATAAAAGTCAATACATCTAACTTGACCACCCGAGGATGTCCATTTTTAGGGGCTTCTTATGGAATTCCAGTGACATCATGTTTGATTACGAGAGATGTTTCAGGGGTGGCAGGCGTGAACAAAAAAATGATAAAAATTCATGATGTCGATACGTGGCCAGAAGTTTGTGTGTTGAGGGGTACTTGAATGGGAAAAGTTGTTGTAATTGCCGAAATGATGTGGGTCGGCCATTATGAAACACAAATGAAATTATTTGTTCCGATACTACTGAAGAAGGGCTGTAGGGTTATTGTTTTGTGTCCCCAACCACAGGCTATGGAATGTTGGGTAGATAACGCGATTCCAAAGTATGTCGACAGGTTCTATGCCTCGTATTTCGCACTGGGTAAAGACAAAAGTTCTTTCAGAAAAATACTGCTATGGAGAAGTATCCGCGACCATATCCGCTTGGCTGAGAGGAGTACAGGATGGTCAGTTGATATTCTGCTTTTAACCTGGTTAGATGGCATGTTTCCCGATAAGCGATGGCAATCTCCATGTATCAGGTACTTTATGACGTATCCATGGGTTGGGCTGTATTTTTTGCCGGGTATCTTTCGAAGTGACGTAGAGATGCGTCAGCAAAAACGAAACCGTAAGATGAAGAGAAACAACGGTATTTTCAAATCTGATAACTGTTATGGCGTTGGTATTTTGGACGACGGCGCGTATGCTGACTTGTCAAAAAGTATAGGCAAAAAACCTGTTATTCTTGTGCCTGATGTAACTGATGAACAATTGCCGGACATTGCTGCGGATTGGGTTACTGAAATTCGTCAGAAGGCGGCGGGACGGCCAATCATCGGACTGATTGGGGTTCTGAATCCACGGAAAGGAGTCCTTAATTTTTTACGTGTGGCTGAGACACTAGCTCCTGATCAGTGTTATTTTCTGTTGGCGGGCGAGTTGAACGTGGAAGACTTTATTCCTGCAGAACGAGAAGAATTGAAAAGGCTTCTTAGTCTGGGAAACAGTGAGAATTGTTCTTTTATTTTGGAGTATATCGCTGATGCAGCGGTGTTTAACTCGTTGGTCAATCTGAGTGACATCCTCTACCTTGTGTATGATAAATTTTATCATAGCAGTGGGCTGCTGACGAAGGCTGCTGTATTCAGGAAGCCGGTTATCGTCAGTAAAAAGTATTGCATGGGAAAACGAGTAGAAGAGTACAAACTGGGGCTTACTGTTGCAGAAGGCAAATTGGCTGAAATTTTAGAAGCGGTTAACTATTTGATTGATGTTCGCAACAGAGAGACTCTCTTGGAGAGAGCGGAGTTTGACCAATATCATGCGGTAAACAACCTGCCGATGCTGGAACAGAAACTTTGTAGACTACTCCGGCTCTAATCTGGTTGTGCATTGAAAGTGCGGAAATGGAGGGGGCTAGTATGAAAGCTCTGGTTGCCGGGGCAGGCGGATTTATCGGTCACCACCTAGTTAACAGGCTCAAAAAAGAAGGCTATTGGGTCAGGGGCGTTGATCTCAATTATCCTGAGTTTGAAAAAACAAAGGCCGATTCTTTTGTGATTGCAGATCTGCGGAGTCCGGGGTCATGTCTTGAACTTATGGATGAACAGTTTGATGAGGTGTTTCAGTTAGCTGCAGATATGGGGGGAGCCGGGTATATTTTTACCGGGCATAATGATGCCGCTATCATGCAAAATTCAGCGATGATAAATTTGAATATGGTAGAAGCATGCCGTCTGAACGGTAGCAAAAAATTATTCTATGCTTCATCAGCCTGTATTTATCCCGAACATAATCAGGATGATGCAGATAACCCTGTTTGCTCGGAAGACTCTGCATATCCTGCCAACCCGGACAGTGAATATGGGTGGGAAAAGCTGTTCAGTGAACGTCTCTACCTGGCGTATTGCAGAAATTATGGGATCGACGTGAGAATTGCACGATTCCATAATATTTTTGGTCCGATGGGAACATGGCAAGGGGGAAAGGAGAAAGCTCCCGCCGCGCTCTGCAGAAAAGTTGCAATGGCTGGTGACGGCCCAATTCAAATATGGGGGGATGGCTATCAGACCAGGTCATTTTTATTTATTGACGAGTGTATTGAAGGAGTGATGCGACTCATGAAATCATCCTTCACGGGCCCAGTCAATATCGGTTCTGAAGAAATGGTGACGATTAACCAGTTGGCAAATATGATCATCACATTATCCGGTAAAAAATTGTCAGCCATACATATTCCTGGTCCGCAGGGGGTTCGCGGGCGAAGATCCGATAATTGTCTGGTCAGGGAAAAACTTGACTGGTCACCCCAACAGCCTCTTCTCAATGGGTTGATAGCGACCTATCAATGGATTGAAGAACAGATTGCTTTTTCAGAAAATAAATCTGTCCTAACGAGAAAGAAAACTCTCCGTTAGAATCAGCTAACTGCCTAAGCAGAGTTCTACACGTACATGCACTACTTCTACCAAGGTCTTGTTCCTCATTGCCATGTCTGAAAGAAACAAGGGATATACGAGTGGCTGGATTGCTCTCATTGGGCTCTTCAACGACCTCAATAACAGGCTAAAATTTCTCAGGGATTGTTGTTAAAGAGAACTTGAGCGCCCCGGTTGTCTGTTCTGATTCTGCAGGCAGGGAAAATTTTCTCGGAAGAATCTAGTACTATGCGGACCTTGTAAGGATATGTTCCGATACGGATACTTTTAATCCCGAAGCGATTTGCCGGAATAAGATTTCTCTCAAGTGAGTTTTTGACCCCGAATAAATCAATTACCAAACGCTGAGGCCTTGTCAGCTTGAAGAACTTTAAGTTGTCATCATCCAGACCGTTCAGAGCTATTTCTATTCCATTCTGAATAAAATTAATTCCATACACGGTATTCTTCGTAGTGCATTGCCTCTGTATTTCGTCGGTGTTCCTGGATATTTTGTCGGTCTCCGGGAAAACAACAGGTTTTGGCGTTCCGGTTTCTGGTAGGGGGGAACCTGGTGAGGAAACTTTTGAGTCGACAGCGGGCGAATGTTTGAAATTTGCCGGCATTGTGGTGTTGTCGCGTCCGAACCGGTCAGTAGTGTCCGTGTGCTCTTTTGGCTGATTGGTGTTTACGGTTTCAGCTTTCGGGACCGCTCCGTCGGGTTTTGTTTCGACACCTGCCTGGATACTTTCCTGGGGGGGCGTAACGGTCAATAGTATCGCATTGACGCGGGAAGGATCCGTTTTTGCGGAAAATGCAACGCTCCGCTTCAGCTTGAATATAACCCGTGTAAATATTCGACCATCAGTTTCTTTTTTTATAATATCAATCTGGCTGACCAGAGAAGTATTGATTTTTACGGGAGGCATGAAAGGACTGAGTACATCTGAGTAAAGGTCAACAACTGCCCGGGGTGGTTCGGCAATGTTGTGAAGTGAATATTTCAGAGGCTTGTTTGCAAGAATAGCTATTTTGGTACTATTTTCAGAGATTATTATATCCTGCAAGATTGCCTGAGTATTTTCAAGCCCGTGTTTTTTGCCGAAATAAGTGCCTTTTGTGCAACTTGTTTGGCAAAGAAGAAAGGCTGCCATCAGAAAAAGTATAGCCGTTGCCAAAGAAGTGCGTGGCCCGGTGCGTCGTGTAGTCTCCTCTCCTGTAGTGTAAAATATCTGGTCCATTGGTTTCCCTCTGTTCAATATTCGTCTGAAAACTTTATTTCTCTTGCTTAGATCTGGATAAAAATTCTTCTAAAACTTTACTGAATAATTCTCGAACTTCAAGTCGCATTGTTTTGTTAGGATAATATTTGTTCAGTACCCCCGCTGTCTACGAGAGAAATTTCTGCAAATAAAAAAAGTGGCTTAAGCGAAATTATGGTGTTCACTGTTCAACAACCCTGCCTTGAGTTCGGTTATGGAAAATAGAAATTCATTTTCCCGGTACTAAAGTGTCTTGCTGAAAAACATTCAAATAAAAATATATTAACATTGTAGGCGGGTTGATTGTGAAAATTCTAATTCTGTTTGTGACAAATCTATGCTAGTTACTAAAAATAGATTATATTGCAATAGTATTCCATGCTAATAATTTATATATCATAGATTTTGTATCATGTTTTATGTGTATTCTGAAGGGTACGCCACTTGACATTGATCAATTGCACTTTACAGTTATTGTCAGAAAGATTGTGTGGATCAGAAAGTGCGCCTCAACCACCCTGATAGAAACTTCTTCAACTCTGATGCGCTTGCTGCTTTAAAGGGCATAGGCAAATCATCTAATAACTTCTGAATTTTTGCCCTTACCGATACGCTTACTCCCGTGGTCTTCACCGTCTTCCTAGTTATATCAGGCCTGAGGTGCCACGAAAGGTTGGTACCTTTGGTAGTGGAGAATGAAGATGTCGCAACGAAAAATCCTCGTAATTTGCATGAATACCATGTCCAAATTCCCTGCGAAAGAACTTTGCAAAGAGGGGTGGGAGCTGATAACGACTACGGATATCGAGTCGGCAAATTCCTGCCTCAAAGAAATCCAGGACTGTTATATAGGGCTGTTTTTTCTTGAGAATTTAGCGGCCACAGTCCTGGAAAAATTTGAAGAACTCCTCTTGCTGGGCAGCCATATGGAATGGATCGCAATTGTGCCGTCCAGTTTTCTGCAATCTGAAAATTCCGGCAGGTTTATTCTTGAATATTTCTACGATTACCATACCTTGCCATTGGACATGCCGCGCCTGCTGGTTACTCTGGGACGAGCCTTTGGCAAGGCCCGCCTCAAAAGCAGTCTGGCCATCCAAAACCCTCATATCGGTGAGTTTCAGATGATCGGAATAAGTCCGGTTATGCAAGAACTCTATGCCAATCTTCGCAAGATCCAGAATACCGATTCATCCGTCCTGATCAGGGGCGAAAGTGGTACCGGCAAAGAACTGGCTGCGCGGGCGATCCATCAGCATTCGGCGCGTAGTCGAGCACCTTTTGTCGCGGTAAATTGCGGGGCGCTGCCCAGCCATCTCATCCAATCCGAATTATTCGGCCATGAAAAAGGCGCATTTACCGGTGCTTTTCAACGTAAGTCCGGGCGAATCGAGTCAGCAGCGGGGGGGACAATTTTTCTGGATGAAATAGGAGACCTATCCCTGGACCTGCAGGTAAACCTGCTGCGCTTTCTGCAGGAAAAGACCATCGAGCGGGTTGGCTCGAATGAAGCCACAAAGGTTGATGTGCGCGTGATTGCAGCCACCCACGTAGATTTGGAAAATGCCTTGGAAGAGGGCCGATTCCGAGAGGACCTCTATTACCGGCTCAATGTCCTTAAATTGAAAATTCCCCCGCTGCGCGAACGGGACGGAGATATTGAACTGCTGGCAAGGACTTTTTTCGAGGAATTCGCGGGAGAAAGGAATCATACGGTCAAGGGTTTCAGCAAGCAGGCTCTGAGAGTTATGTCTGTTTACGATTGGCCGGGTAACGTTCGGGAAATGATGAATCTCATTAGGAGCGCTATGGTGATGTGCGAGCACCGCCTGATAACCCCGGCTGATCTTGGATTGGAGAAGCGAGCAGCACCGCGGAATGTGATATCACTGGATGACGCCAGAGATAAGGCGGAACTTGAGGTTATTCTACGCTACCTGGATATTAACAATCGCAATATATCAAAAACGGCAAAAGATCTTGGGGTATCACGTGTAACTCTATACAGACTTATCAACAAATTTAATATCATAGTTTGAGTGAATCTTTGCTGGTAAACTTCCGACTGCTGTTTATTCGATGAAAAAGGAGGGAACAAGATGAAAAAAAGTTTGCATTTATCTGTACTACTCTTCGCAGTCAGTATGACTCTCCCTTGTTATGCCGGGAATCCGCCCGGCCAGTCACAAGTGGATGATGCAAGTCAACTCAAGAAAATTGTCGAACAACAGGGCCAGCAACTGAAGGAACAACAGCTTCAAATCGAGAAACTGCAGCGACAATTCGGAGCGGATGATCGGTCACTTGATATCAGGGGAGGCGCTGACACTGGTCAATTCCCGAACCAGGATGCCCCCGTGGAAACAAGGAGTAATGAGAAAGATGCAGGTGGAAAACAAGCAGCCCAGTCGCAGGATCAACTCCCTTCGCAACCTGTAGGCCGCCCTCCGGAGAAACCGGTCGTATCTAAACAGTATAAGGAGATTGAAGCAATTTTTGCCCGGCAAGGAGTACTGACACCCAAGGGTACGATTGTCCTCGAGCCTTCCTTCCAATACGCTTTTTCCTCATCCAATCGGGTTGTGCTGAGCGGGTTCACCATTGTCCCTGCAATTACCATCGGCCTCATAGATGTCCAGAGCGTCAATCGGAACACCTATATACCGGCTCTCACCTTGCGCTATGGCCTGACAAACCGTCTCGAAATGCAGGTTTATGTGCCTTTTGTTTACCGGGATGATTCTTCGGTGGAAACTGCGCAAAATGTCCCGGACGCAACTCAGCAGGTCTTCAATGCCCGAGGCCATAATCTGGGTGACGTGCAGTTCGGCCTTCGCTATCAGTTCAATATGCCAACCGGCAGCGGCCCGATCTTCATAGGCGGTTTGCTTGCCAAAACACCTACGGGAAAAGATCCTTTCCATGTCCCCATCGATTCCCTCGGTAATGAGGAAGAGTTGCCAACCGGAACGGGTTTTTGGGGAATTCAGCCGAGCCTTTCGGTGATCTTCCCTACTGACCCGGTGGTTTTTTTCGGTTCGGTCAACTATCTGTATAATTTCCAGGCTGACCAACCCATTAATGGCGTAAAAACAGATATCGAGCCAGGCGGCACGTTTGGCTTAAATTTCGGCATTGGTTTTTCCTTGAACGAAAAGACATCATTCAGTGTCGGCTACGAGCATTACCTGGTAATGCCGACTGAAATACACAACACCTCTGTTATTATTGCGCCAACGGCAACTCAGACAACCACGCTGGGAAGCCTGGTATTCGGGACTTCGTATCGGTTGAGCAACAGGGTCAATATCAATTTTTCTCTCGAAGCTGGTATTACACAAGATGCACCTGATATCCAGTTGACATTGCGGGTTCCGATCAGTATTTAAATCTTTTCAAGTCCATTCACTGAAGCGGAAAGCCAGGTAAGGGCAGGAAAAATTCATGCCTTGACCTGGCTTTTCTGTGTCTTCCATCAGTGGATTTTTGTTTTGAGAAAAAAGTCTGTTCCGCAGGGTTCCTGAAAATACCATGTACCATGTAGTTCCTGATTGAAGTGCAATGTGGAAAGAATGCCGGAGAGGGGAGGCCTATCGTATCGTTTTCGATACCCTCCCAAAGATCTTGTTCAGGGCAGAAAGATTTGAATTGTGTCGAAATATTTGAGTATGTGAAGATTTCAGCAGGTAGAATCTGGTCGGCAGCTTGAGGCGGAGGGGATAGTTATTGTTGAGACATTCTCCGATTACCCTATGTGAAAGTTGCAGCATGGTACTATTTTACTTGACCTTCTTTCGCACTATTCATCCCCTCTACCCTTTTGCCCAATTCTCTGATAGGGTCACGACCTATTACCACCCATCCGGAGGCCCTGCGAAAGGATCTGATCCTGCCCGCGGCTATTAACTCACCGAGCAGGTAATCCGGCACGTCCTGACACTTGTCGTCATCATATGTGAATACTGGGATTTTCTTCATGCAGGGACCTAATCCAGATGCGCGGCAGATTTACCCTAAGTCCGACAGGCTCTAGTGCAGCATATTGATGAATTGCTGCTTGATGTTTGAGGTCATGTTCAGTTGGCGGAGCATGCTGAGACTGTTCACTGTCGTGTTTACAATGGTAATATTCTGGATTACCTTCTGGTCCAAACTGTTCTGGATCAGTGTCAGGTTTCCGAGGTTTTGTACGAGAGTGGTGCCGCCGGATTGTTGATTCGGCACATTTTCCTGTTGGACAGGCAGCTGGATTCCGGAACTTTGTACGATAGTGCTATCATTGTTCGGTGCATTGCCGGTTTCAACGTTAGATGCTTGGCCTGTCGCGGGTTCTGACGGTATGTTGTTGACTTGCAGTGAACCGGTCGTGACATTTTTGAGTGAGTTGTTTACATTCGTTATATTCGAAATATTGAGAGAATTGACTGTTTGCAGCACACCATCAACTAACACAGCTTTAATGATTCCCAGTGAAATCTGCAATCCGCCGTTCGTTACAAATCCGCCGCGCATTGCATCTAACTCGGGGATTGTTACAGTCTGCCGGTTCGCAAATATATACTGGTCTGCAAAAGCCGTGAGGTTCCCCCCCAGCACGAAAATCGCTGTCAACGACGCGGCCGAGGCTAATCTTTTATTCCATAACCTTTTCATTGACCGACCCCTCCCGGCCCCGACATCAGCATAGTAGTATTTGCCAGGGCACTGTCTCTCAAGGCGAGACCCAGCGGTGCTTTTTCCTTTACGCGACGCCATTCTTCCATTCGGTTGAAATTGTTTGTTGTCAAAATGTTCCTGTTGCGAATGATAAATACCAGACCATTCCACATTTTTTCAAACTCTTCTCGCGGGATAATCCTGGTTCCCAAAGATGGATCTCCCACCAGCACATTTTTGTCGGTCACGCCTTTCACCACCACAAAATGGTTGTAGCCTTTGGTATTGATCAGAACGATTGCCGGTGCCTCTGCGACTGCCAACTGGTCCAGCGAGACATAAAAGCCGTCCGCATTGTAGCCGTTGGCTTCAAGGTACCGTTTCATGTCAAGCAGCGAAAAGCCCTCACGGCGTATCTTTGCCTGATCGCCGTGTTTGTACATCCAAATAAAGACTTCCTGTTCGGTGACCGTGTCTTGGTAATGAAAGGTAAGCAGGGATGCCAGCGCTGCTGAGCCGCAGCTGAAATCATACTGCTGGCGGATTGTCGACAGGTAACGCGCCTCTTTCAGGCTCGTTACCTTATCAACAGTGAAGCTGCTGCCTGATACGCCAGGTACTACAACCGGGCCTGCCTCTGCTTGAGAAACAGTTGCTGTGAGTGCAAATGTCAGGAGTCCCGTTTTAAGTGCCGCATACCGTTTCATGGCATCCTTCTGATCAGTTTACGAGAACATTGACAATAAGGTCATTTTGAATAAGCACCTGATTGCCTGAGTTCTGAATGACAGTGGCAAATCCGTTCATGTCTTTAAATGCTTCGCCGGCTATTGAATTGTTGCCCGTCAATGACTGACTGTTGTCACCAACAGATATTGAGTTGTCATTCAGGTTGCCGTTCATACTAACATTACTGACTATTGTGTCCAATTTTTCAATCTGCAAGGCCTGTCGTCCCGACAGGGAGCCCAGATTATCGCTCGACAGGGCTGGTCCGAAGCCGGAAATATCCATTGAAGACTGCTCTAGTACCGGAGTCGGAGAGGCTTGCTCCGCATTCGACACATGCGCAATCAGCACACTGCCGCAGAGAGCAAATATCGCTAGCAAAGATAACATGAATTTTCGCATCTTCTCCCGCCTCCTCTTGAGTTACGTGACTTTCGGAAGTCTGGTGGCGGGGCGACCGCCACCAGATATCGGCCTGCAATTACTGAACTGTCCCGGGATTATTCACTGTTGCCTGAACATTTACTGACTGCTGGAACAGGGCGTTAATTCCAGTGTTCATGGCGACAGAGTTAATTCCGTTAGCGGTTATGGAACCGGCCAGGTTGTTAGCACCGGTTGCAAGAGAATACGACGCCGCCTGTACCACACTGTAATCGCCAGTAGTTGCAGCGGCATGCTGTTCAGAAGTGTTGGCTTCACTTGCCAGGTTGGCTCCGAATGCTTCGTTTTCTGATTTGGCCTTATTGGCGCCGAGTGCCAGGTTGGCTTGGCCCGACTCGTTTTTCCCGAGTGCGAAGTCAGAACCGTTCGCTTCGGCGTCGACATCATAAGCGTTGTTATCGGCAGTTGCCGTCTCTCCACCCTGCAGTGCGCCATTACCCTGCAGTGCGCCATTACCTTGCAAGGCACCGTTACCCTGACCTGTGCCGTTAGCCTGCAGTGCGCCATTTAATCCGGCCGCCTTGTTCTTCTGGGATGAGAGGTTAACTGCGGACCCGCCCTCGTTACCGTATGCTTTCATCTCTGTACCGTTTCCGAATGAAATCTCGTTGTACGAAACTTCACCATCCAGAATACTGGTGGCAACTGCAACCCTGATATCGGAAATGTTGATGCTGTCATCCACGATTGCTATTGAACCGTTGTTTGCTACAGCATTGTCAGCGCCAAATGCTACAGCATCGCCGTTGTTACTGGATTTGTCATTGGCGATGTCGGTCAGTGTATTGCCATTCACGCTGTCTTTTACCGCAATTGAATCGTCAGCCGCGATATTGTTGCCGTTGAGACTGTCACTTGTGGCGATGGATTGATCATTCGCCGCTGCCTTGCCGCTTACATCGTCGTTCAGCAGTTTGTTGCCGTTGAGACTGTCACTTGTGGCAATGGATTGATCATTCGCCGCCGCTTTGCCACTTACATCGTCGTTCAACAGTGCGTTGTCGTTGAGGGTGTCATTTACGCCGACCGCGGTGGAACTATCGACGGCAACAGGTACTACAACGTCCAATGCCATAACTTTTCCTGAAACCCCAAATGTCAGAAGTGCAATTACTACCGGAACTGCTACCGAATACTTTTTCATAACTACCTCCTCTTTCTTTGTTTTATAGGGCACGGTACCATGCCAGCGCTGTTATTTTTTTAGTAGGCAAATCCTGTGCCAGTGATTATTGGCGATGTAACATTCTGATATGGTTGGGTAATTTGATTGCACCACTGAAGTTGTCCGTTGATTGCGACATGCCGGCTGTAAAGATGCCGTTACAGTTTTTACTGCTTGTATGAGCAGTGCCTTGTAGCGTGGTTATCTATAAGGGGAATTGAAGCTCAACGTGTTCAGCAATAGTGTAAAGAGTATGATACATACGCGGTTCCAGCTTTACGTTGACAGGCTTAACTGTAAGTACCTAAAGGATAAAATTGAATATTAACGGTAGCGGGAGAGGGAATTGCCTCGTGGTGTACATGGGGGCATTAACAAATGGGGGCAGCGGGGGGTGATACATAGGTATTAATTTTTCATGCTGAGATGAAAGTAGTGAGATAATTCAGGAATATTCCCTGACAGGTGCTACTTATTGATCGAGTAGGAAAAATGAAGAGTCGGGCCGGAACGGGTCAAAAGCTGTATTAAACGGCGGCCGCTTCAGCGGCGCTTCTTGCCCTGGAGTCTGGGCTGCTTTTCAGCAGTTTTAAACTCGGGTTCATAGCCGACAATGAAGCTGGTTGTGGTCTCATTGCGCATACTGAAGAAATGCGCATTGTCTTTGTCAAAGGGGCAGATCGGCATGCTGCATGGTTCGAAGCCGAATTTCGCGTAGAAGCAGG
The DNA here is from genome assembly GCA_003857395.1 of Geobacter sp. The sequence goes on along the minus strand of RPRC01000120.1, from coordinate 9,658 downwards.
GCGCACCCAGGACAAACAGCGGCTGGCTTTTGATCCCTTCCTGTCGCAAGGCAAACCTCAGCAACTCTGAGCCCACCCCCTGCCTCTGAAAGTCCGGCATCACGGCCATGGGTGCCAGGTGCAGGCCGCAGATTTCTTTGCCGTGATAGGCATGGGAAAAGGCCAGGTAGGCGATGACCTTGTTGGTATGAATACAGACCCATTCGTACGGCGGTTTGCCGTTTTCGTGGAGTTTCTGCACCAACTCCGCTTCGTAGTCGCTGCCGGGAAAGGCGCGGCGCAGGAGCGCATACACTTTAACGCGGTTTTCCTCTGTTACTTTCTGGATTTTCATGGTTATCGTCCCTGTTGTCTAAAGGTACGCAGGCTTGACTTCCTTTTTGTTTTTCCACCAGGCTGCTAATTCTACTTCGTCAGATTATCAGCAGACTTTAAATCCCCCCTGCCCCCCTTTCACAAAGGGGGGGAATAGGGCACGAATTTCAGCCTCCCCCTTTAGGAAAGGGGGATTGAGGGGGATTTTAACAGCCGTCAAAAGCGATGGAATGCACATACCGGAAAATCTGACAATGTAGAATTAATACAGCCTCAGTTGGCCATCCTCGTCGGCCTCGAATTCTCTCATCTCCCCGGGCGAAAGCGGTATCTTCAGGGCAGGTGGAGTCGGCTCAGGGATAGGCTTTTCTTCCTTGGTTGTTTCCTTGCTTTGAACAGCTGTGGTTGCCCGTATCCCGTCCGCTGCTGCCCGTTTTGCCAGTCTGTCGCAGCGCTCATTGAAGGGGTGTCCGGCATGCCCCCGCAGCCATTCCCAGCTGACCTTGTGTTTGGCCTCCAGGGAAACAAGCTGCTGCCAGAGGTCCTGGTTGAGGAGCGCATCCGGGGTATACAGTCGACCTTTGCGGATCCAGCCCTGAATCCATTGGCTCATGCCCCGGACCAGGTACTGCGAATCGCTGAACACGCGTACCGTCTTCGGGTTGTTCAGGGCTTCCAGCCCCCGAATCGCCGCCAGCAGTTCCATCCTCTGTGAGGTGGCTGACGGCTCAAAACCGCTCAACACCTTTTCATTCTCCCCATAACGGAGGATCACGCCGTAGCCCCCCGGTCCCGAGGATTGTCCCGAGCCATCGCAGTGGATTTCGACCACGCCCGCTGGGGGTGGGGTGAAGGCGACCGCCAGTGCCTCGAATTCCAGTTCACGCAACAAGGGAATCAAGTCGGAGAGATTCGGCCGCTGCCGCTGCAGATCTGCCAGGGTCACTTTCAGGTCAACATCATACCTGACGGTCGCCAGGGTTTTCGAGAGCAGGGCCTGATCCTGATAGGATTGTAAACTTTCGCGGCGCTTCTTGCCGTTGACCAGATCTTTCCAGCGGAAGACGCCTTCCAGGGAGCCGAATTGCTTGACCAGCTTGGCGGCTGTTTTTTCGCCGATTCCCGGAACGCCCGGGATATTGTCCGCGGTGTCGCCGGCCAGCCCCAGGACATCGGGTACCAGTTCGGGGGGGACGCCAAAACGCTCAAGGACTTCCAGCGGTCCCGAACAGCAGTCCTTCATGGTGTCCAGCAGGCAGATTCTCTCTCCGACAATCTGCATCAGGTCCTTGTCGCCGGTAACTACCGTTACCCGGAGTCCTTCCGCGGCAGAGCGGCGGGCCAGGCTGGCAATGACATCATCTGCTTCAAAACCGGGGGCTTCAAGGGCCGGGATATTCAGTGCCTGCAGGACCTTCCTGATATACGGAACCTGCAGGACGAGATCCTCGGGCATGGCGTCGCGATTGGCTTTGTATTCGGGATAGAGTTCGCGGCGGAAGGTTTCCTCCCGCGGACGGTCGAAGACCACGGCCAGGTACTCGGGGCTGTGTTCCTGGAGGAGGCACAGCAGCATCCTGGTAAAGCCGAACACGGCATTGGTCGGCATGCCGCCGGAGGTGGCAAGGTCACGGACACCGTAATAGGCGCGGTAGATGTAACTGGAGCCGTCCAGCAAAAACAGTTGTGGTGATTTTTTCACAGCTTCTCCCACCGTGTGTATTGTGACTTCGAAAGCCGCTGTTTCAGCTTGAGAGAAAGGGGGACAGGCAGCTGCGGAGCCAGTCCCCGGGTAAACCGATTATACGATGGTGCCTATTTCAGCTGAATAGTCGAATTTTGAAAAAACGGCCCTTGATTTTATTACTCGTCAGGCGAGCCAGGGCGAGATTGGCGCTGGCCCGGCGGATGGCAACGTAGGTGTGAAAATCAAAGACATTGATCGCGCCGACCTCGCTTGCCGGAATTCCTGCGTCGCCGGTGAGGGCACCGAGGATATCGCCGGGGCGCAGCTTGTTTTTGCGACCACCGTCGATGCAGAGGGTGACCATCGGCGCCTCGTGAGTTGCGGATGACGGCATGGCCAGTGTCTCCAGCTCGGCGCGGGGAATGGTTTCGCCAAGATAGTCTTCAATCGCAGCTACCCGCCGATTCTCCGAAGCAGTCACCAGACTCAGGGCCAGCCCTTGCTCTCCGGCGCGACCGGTGCGGCCGATGCGGTGGATATGTACCTCAGGATCGCGGGTCAGCTCGTAATTGACCACGGCAGTCAGGTCCTTTATGTCGATGCCGCGTGCCGCAACATCGGTGGCGACCAGAATGGAGACACTTTTGTTGGAAAATCGTGCCAGAACCTGGTCGCGATCGCGCTGTTCCAGGTCGCCATGGATTGCCAGCGCCGAGAAACCGCGCTCGGCAAGCGCATCGGCTACCTCTTGGCACTCTTTCTTGGTGTTGCAAAAGACCAGGGTCGATTCGGGATGGTAGTGGCCGAGAATCCGGGCTAGAGCGGCAAGACGCTCTGAGCGTTCCACCAAAAAGAAGAGTTGCCTGATCTGCCCGCCATCGTGGAGCGCATCGACCTTCACAAACACCGGTTGCTGCTGCACCGTTGCGCTCATGGCGCTGATCGACTCGGGGTAGGTCGCGGAAAAGAGCAGGGTCTGCCGCTGATTCGGAGTGGCGGCGATGATGGTGGTGAGATCCTCCTGAAAGCCCATGTCGAGCATGCGATCGGCTTCATCGAGGACCAATATGCTCAGGGATTTCAGGTCGAGACTGCCGCGCCGCAGGTGATCGAGAATCCGCCCGGGAGTACCGACCACGATATGGGCACCGTGTTCGAGGGAACCGAGCTGGGGCCCGAAAGGGACGCCGCCGCAGAGGGTGAGAATCTTGACATTGTCGGTGGCGCGGGCGAGTCGCCGTAATTCCTTGCCGACCTGGTCGGCGAGTTCGCGGGTCGGGCACAACACCAGCCCCTGGATCCGGAAGCTGGCCACGTTCAGTCGCGAGAGGAGACCGATGCCAAAGGCGGCGGTTTTGCCGCTGCCGGTCTTTGCCTGGGCGATAACATCGCTTCCTGCCAGAATCAGCGGCAGGCTGTGGGCCTGAATAGGGGTCATCTCGCTATAACCGAGGGAGGCAAGGTTCTGGAGCATCGACGTCTCTATCGGTAGGGTGTCGAAGGTGGTTGGGTTCATGGGTTGTTTTCTTCCAAAGGGCGTATCCGGGTTTGGCATTCCGGGAAAAAAGAAAGAAGCCTCCTTCTCCGTGGTCGTTCCGTGAACACGAAGAAGGGGGCTTCATGGATGGTTTTGGAAGTTTATGTCACTTGAAGTGGAAATGCAAGGATCAAGTCGTTTTGGAGAGTTCGAGATTATAGATAGAGGTCAAACCAGAGAGCACAAGAAACAAAAAAAGGGCTTGGCCTTAACAACCAAGCTAAGCCCTTATAAAAGTGACTCCCCAGCGCGGATGAATCTGGGCACCAGTCAGAAAATCTATTGCTCTGACCAAGGGAAGTGCTCAACTCATTTTTCCGGACTTGCGTGTCTTCCTCACTACAAGGAAAGAGGCTGGCAAGATTCCAGTGCGGGATTTGAGTCGGAAATGACTCAATTAATTCAGATTACCGAATATCATTTCTTGTCTCGCCAATAGTTGTTCGCTGCGGCAACGGTTTGAAAATGAATGGCGACAACCTGAGAAACTGCAATCAAGGAATCTGCATTTTTTGAATAGACATCTCGCAGCTTTACAAGAATTTCTTTATTGGGCTGCGTAGCTTTGACTGCCTTTCGAGACAGCGCGATTGCGAGTTGAAAACCTTGTTCAGGAGTTTCGGTTATCAAGCTGAGAGACGGCGTCTGCTTGGCCATTTCGGTCATGCTTTTGTTCGAATCAGCAGACACTGAAGTAATCGCCATACAGAGAAACAGAACTGCAACAACAAAAATCGATGTGTATTTCATCGTACAATCTCCTTTCATCTTATACGTAGAGGTTCTTTGACCAAGCTGCCAAGAGGGAGCCAAATCGCCACCTCACTTGCGAGATCGCGAATGAGGTGGCGATGAAGCAGTGTTACAGGTTGTTAGACGAGCAAGTCTTCGTAAAAAGCCCCGAAGGTATTCTGCGGATTCCGGATATGAATCTCAACCATCCAGATATTAGCCTTGGGGTGAAAGGTAATCTCGTGCAACGGTCCTTCGTAGTGCTCGGCACTGGAATAGTCGCCCAGGCGATGCCCGCCCAGATCCATGTTCAATTCCCAGCCCAGATCTTTGGCCATTTTTTGTGCGAATTCATACAGTTCGACGCCGGTAGCCTTGTCTTTTTTCCACTTTTCGGCAACGGCTGCGAAGATTTTCCTGGCGTCAACCGCGCAGCGTTTCAGTTCCGGATTGCTGCCGGTAACGAAGGTGTCACCGGCGTCGCCTTCATAGCCATCCCAAATAGGAGCGATGTCGATGAAGAAGATGTCATCTTTACCCAGACTGACACCCGGTACGGAATCCGCGCCAAAGGTAATGGTGGTGTTGCTGCCGAAGCGGATATACGGTTTATGAAACGCTTGTGCCGCCCCCATCTCCTTCAGGGTGTCGACCACCAGTTTATTGGCATCTTTCTCCAGCATGCCCGCTTTAACCCGGGAAGCAATCAGTTGTACCGCCTCCTGTGCCTTTGCCCTGATCTCCAGCATTTTCTCAACCGAAAAATCTGCTTTGGTTTTCTCCAGTGCTGCCGCGTCTTGGATCGTCATAAAATAATCTCCCATTTTTTGATGTGGTTCTGATTTGACGCGATCTGTGCTGCGTCCCGGTTGTTCAACATCGGTTCATTTGACCTGCCGTCCAAAGTCCCTGCCAAAGTTCACGCAGGTAACCAGGCCCTGTTCATCTGGATTCCATAGCTCCTTGACTCCTTCAGTGACAAGTGTGAAGCCTCCTTCGCGCAGCCGTTCCGTTATCATGGCCACGGATTCGCCACTCCAGCCATAAGCCCCGAAGGCCGCCGCTTTCTTGTCCTTGAAACCGAGACCCCTGATTTCTTCGAGAATACCGGCAATGGCCGAGAGAATGCCGCGATTTATTGTCGGCGAACCGACCAGGATCGCCTTCGACTTGAAAATTTCGGTGATGATGTCGTTCTTGTCGGCGCGGGCGGCATTATAGATCTTGATCATCACGTCAGGATCCGCCTGAAGGATACCCCCGGCAATCGCTTCGGCCATTTTTCGCGTCCCGTCCCACATGGTGTCATAGATGATGGTCACCTGATTTTCCCGGTAATTGGCTGCCCACTCCGCATACCTGGTGACAATCTGCAGCGGATTGTCCCGCCAGATAACGCCGTGGCTGGTGCAGATCATGTCCACCGGCAGGCCGAATCCGACGACCTCTTTGATCTTCCGGTCAACCAGGGCGCTGAAGGGTGTCAGGATATTCGCGTAGTATTTGATGCACTCCTGAAACAGTTCCGCCTGGTCGACCTGGTCATTGAAAAGATGTTCTGTTGCATAGTGCTGTCCGAAGGCATCGTTACTGAACAGGACATTATCTTCGGTTAAATAGGAGAACATGCTGTCCGGCCAGTGCAGCATCGGCGCTTCGATAAAGATGAATTCCTTCGAGCCGATATTCAGGCGGTCGCCGGTCTTAACGATTCTGAAATTCCAGTCCTGATGGTAATGGCCCTTCAACGACTTTACCGCATTGGCGGTGCAGTAGATGGGGGTGTCGGGGATCAGGCGCATCAGCTCCGGCAAGGCGCCGCTGTGGTCGCTTTCGGCGTGACTTGCGATTATAAAATCAATCTTTTGCAGATCTATTTCTTTTTTCAGGTTGGCGATGAATTCATGCGCGAAAGGTTTCCACACGGTATCGATCAATACCGTTTTTTCATCACGGACAAGATACGAATTGTAGCTGGAGCCTCTGCGGGTGGAGTATTCTTCCCCGTGAAATTTCCTGATTTCCCAATCAACTTTTCCTACCCAGGTGATATGGTCCTTGACGGTAGTGGCCATAGAAAATCCTCCTCCACATGTCTCCGGGGAAAATCCGGTCGCCTCAACTCAATCGCAATCTTTGCGGCGCCACGGACGGTTCCTTCTTACTTGTACGGTACAAACTTCGAACGATCGACACCACATTTCGGACATATTTTTGGCGGGGCAGCCTCTTCGTGTATATATCCGCAGACAGTGCACTGCCAGCGCTTTGCTTTTTGCATGACATTCACCTCCTTCTTACCTCTTCGCATCAACTCGGGAAACAATCCCCCCTCATCGTGAAGGGGGATTGTTTCCCAAGCATCATTACCCGAGTATCGCCTTCAGATCTTCCTCTGCTGTGGTAATTGGCGCGATATTGAAGTTCTCCACCAGGAAGTTGAGCACGTTGGGTGTGATAAAGGCCGGCAGCGTCGGTCCCAGCTTGATGTTCTTGATGCCCAGGTGGAGCAGCGTCAGGAGGATGACCACCGCCTTCTGCTCGTACCAGGAGAGGATCATGGACAGGGGCAGATCGTTGACGCCGCACTCGAAGGCGCCGGCCAGGGCGACGGCAATCTGGATCGCCGAGTAGGCGTCGTTGCATTGTCCCACATCCAGCAGCCGTGGGATGCCGCCGATGTCGCCGAATTCAAGCTTGTTGAAACGGTACTTGCCGCAGGCCAGAGTGAGGATCACGCAATCATTGGGTACCTTCTCGGCGAACTCGGTGTAGTAGTTGCGGCCCGACTTGGCGCCGTCGCAGCCGCCGATGAGGAAGAAGTGCTTTATCTGGCCGCCTTTGACTGCGGCAATGACCTTGTCGGCCACCCCCAGTACGGCATTGTGGCCGAAACCGACAAGAATTTCCTGACCGGGGTTTTCCGGCAGAGAGGGACACTCCAATGCTTTAGTAATTACTGCACTGAAATCCCAGCCTTCAATATGCTTCACATCAGGCCATTGTACCAGTCCCCAGGTATAGAGACGGTCCTTGTAGGAATCAGACGGGCGCTGGATACAGTTGGTGTTAAAGATAATGGCGCCGGGAAAAAGGGGGAATTCCTTGGCCTGATCCTGCCAGGCCCCGCCGAAGTTGCCGACCAGATGAGGGTATTTCTTGAGGCCGGGATACCCATGAGCGGGAAGCATCTCACCATGGGTGTAAATGTTGATCCCTTTGCCTTCGGTCTGCTTGAGGAGTTCTTCCAGCATCTTGAGGTCGTGGCCGGACACCAGAATTCCTTTGCCGGCTCTGGTACCCAGGTTGACCGAAGTTGGGACCGGTGCGCCATAGGTCTCGTTGTGAACGGCGTCCAGAAGACCCATGGTGGTCAGGTTCTGCTTGCCGCATTCCATGCAAAGACCAACAAAGTCCATCAGGCCGAGGTTGGCATCGGTGGTTGCGGCCAGCGCCTTGTGGAAGAAGGCCATGACATTGTCATCGCTCTTACCCAGGATCATGGCGTGATCCATATAGGCAGCCATCCCTTTCAACCCGAATATCAGGATCTCGATCACGGAACGAATATCTTCGTTGACATGCCAGGTGTTGATGCCGTGCTGCTCACCCTGAGCAACCATGCCGGCCAGATCGTCCGCGGGCTTCCAATCAGCCACCGGCCCGACAATGGATGCACCGGAAACGGCCTTGGCCTTTTCCTTCAACTGGTAGCATTTCTGAATCATTGTGCCGATGGCCGCAGGATCAAAATCGACGTTGGTGACAGTGGTAAAGAGCACCTCAACGGTGAAGCGGTCGATTTCAGCATTACGGCCAAGCTTGTCGGCATACAGTGCCAGGGACTTCAGGCCGTACAGCAGATGGTCCTGCAGGGCTGCCACGTCGGGCTTTTTGCCGCAGACACCAGAAATGTTACATCCGGTCCCATTGGCTGCCTGCTCGCATTGGTTACAAAACATGCTCATGATAAATCCTCCTTGGTATTGGTGTGCTGTTATCTCAGGTGATGGTTCTTTTGTCCTACTGATGGTACAAATAACCCGGATATGTTAGGAAACCCATGACTTTAGTCAAAAAATACCTGATAAATCATGGAATAGAAAACCTCACTCAAGTAACGTAGCCTTCACGTGCCCTCTGATAGTTAATTCTCAAGAACACCTGCCTCAATTTCCTGTATCGACGGCAATAGATTTCATAAATGTTTCCCAGAGAACTTTTCCCTCGGCTTCCATATCGAGTTGAAAGGTACTGAGCGTCCAGCGGATAACGGTAAAATTTATTGTTCCGATGAACATGCTGGTGACAGCTTCAGCATTCAATTCCGATACTATGAACCCCCGTCGTTGGCCTTCACGAATCGTCTCACAGACACCTTTGAAATAGGACATCAACCGCTTCTTGATTTCTTCTCTGAGCGACTCCTGGATGACCATCACTTCTTCGGAAAATAGCGTGCGAGGGATACCTTTGTTGCTCTTTGCATAGGCCAGGTGACCGTGGAATATTTCGCCCATCCTTTGCAAAGGGTCGGAAGTATCTTGCACGGAGGTCAATATCCGGCAGAGATCTTCGCCAATTTTCTCGATTACCGACTTCAGGATTTCTTCCTTGTTTCTGAAGTGTCGGTAAATATTCCCCTCTGAAATGCCGACCTCCGTGGCAATTTCAGCTATCGTTGCGCCATGGATACCCTTGCTGCCGATTATATCTAACGCAGCATCAGTTATCTGTTGCTGTCGTATTTCGGTTGTTTCTCGTTGCCTGGCACACATCGAACTGCCCCTTTCTTACATGTATAAAAGTGAGCACTCACTTTCATAAAGAATATCAGTCGAAATGTAAAGGTCAAGTCACCTATGAAACTTTGCAGGAATATAGGGTCTTCTAAGCACTCTTCAAATTACGGCGATTGGCTGCCTGAAAAAATGCTTGCGATTTGCTTTGGAGGGCGATACCGTCAAAAAATCACAAAACCTGACAGGAGTACCATTTTGAAGCAGTTGGAAAAGAGAATTGTCGGACCGGAAACGGTCCAAATGCTGGAATTGTGGCATCCTTGGGTGATCGCCGACAGTTACACGAAACGCTGGCCGTCCGGGCAGGCGGGGCAGGTGGTCGCCTTGACGGACAGCGCAGATCGCTTTCTGGCTACCGCCCTGCTCGATCCGGCTGATCGCATTGTGGCACGGGTGCTGTCACGCAGGTGCATCATGCTCGATCAATCCTGGCTGACCGGGCAGTTGAAAGCTGCCATTGACCTGCGAAACGATCATGCCGATCTAGCGGACTCAAACGCCTACCGACTGGTTAATGCCGAAGGTGACGGCCTGCCGGGCCTGACTGTAGACCGCTATGGCGATTTCCTGATGGTGCAGCTCTAT
>RPRC01000119.1 GCA_003857395.1 Geobacter sp. | reverse complement strand
ATGGAGCGTGCTGACAAACGTTATGAGGCGGATTCGGCCTTGCTTTGCCACCCGGGTGTCCAGATCTATGAAGTAAGCGGCAGATGCAATGACGGCGAATCTCATGATGTGATTTTCACCAAAGCGACATTTGTTGACGCGGATAATCGGGTGGCCGGGATTGTTAGCGCTATCATCGACATTACCGAGCGCAAGCGAGCCGAAACGGCCCTCAAGGAGAGCGAGGAGAAGTTTCGGGTGCTGGCGGAGACCGCGCCGACCGCCATTGTTGTGTTTCAGGATGAACATTTTGTCTACGTCAACCCTTCTGCCGTCCGATTGTTCGGGTATAGCGAAGCCGAACTGATGGAGCTGAAATCCTGGGACTGGGTTCATCCCGAGTACCGTACGGTGGCCATGGAGCGCGGCATGGCACGACAGCAGGGTGAGTCGGCGCCGAATCAATACGAGTTGAAATTCGTCAAAAAAAGCGGTGAAGAGGGTTGGCTGATTATCTCGGCCGGCAGGATTGAATATGGCGGCAAACCGGGAGCAATAGCCACGTTTGTCGATATCACCGAGGCCAAAGATGCCGAAGAGCGCACAAAAGTCGCTCTGGCGGAAAAGATCATTCTCCTGAAGGAGGTCCACCACCGGGTTAAGAACAATATGCAGATCATCTCTTCGCTGCTTGACCTGCAAGCGGATTTCGTACCGGACGACTACGCGAGAAACTGTCTCAGGGAAAGTCAGAATCGCATCAGATCCATGGCCTTGATCCATGAACGGCTCTATCAATCGGAGAACTTTAGCGCCATCGATGTGGGAGAGTACATTCGAGACCTGTCACAGTTCCTGTTTAACTCCTATGGGGTAGAACCCGAGCGGATTTCCCTGAATATCCAAGCGGGAAATATCTGCCTGGAGATCAACCGGGCAGTGTCCTGTGGACTGATCATCAATGAACTGATTTCAAACTCACTGAAACATGGGTTCCCTGACGGGAGAAGCGGCGAAATTTCTGTACGGGTCAGTAATGAAAACGGCTGGATTACCTTTGTGGTTGACGATACGGGCATCGGCGTGCCGGTTGGCCTTGATTTCAGCAAGACTGAAACCCTGGGTCTGCAACTGGTGCGCCTGCTGGTGAAGCAATTAGGGGGGCGTATCTCCTTCGAAGAACAACAAACGGGCTTTGCTGCCAGTATTTCATTTCCCGAGCAGGTTTCTCCGTGAACGCTCGTGTCTCGCACGGTTAGCGGTAGGTCTTGCCCCTTCTAACCCTGGCTGTTTGTCCGCGAAGCTTCAAGCCTGCCATGGCTGCAGAGTTACCCCCCTATCTTTGACATGTCGAATAGTTTGCGAGCCGAATCTGAGTCTGAATCTGAGTCTGAGAAGTGGCTCTTTCCCGGTTTTCTGGAGACTATCTCTCGCAGCGCCTCTTCTAGGGCAGTTCGGTCCCCGTTTCTTAGAATCGGTTTCAGATCAAATTCCTTGTTGTCGAAAAGACATCCCTTGGCCATGCCCGATGATGTAACCCTGATACGATTGCATTCGCCACAGAAATGACTGGAAATGGGGGTTATTATTCCGATTGCTCCGGCCGCTCCGGCTATTTGATAATTTTTAGAGGGCCCAGACAGAGTATCCTCCCTTTCGATTGGTTGGATCCGGAACGCGCCGGCTATGCGCCGGAGTATTTCCTCTCCAGGAACAACCAGCGAACGCCAGTCCGGATCGTTTAGCGCAGGCATATACTCGATGAACCGCACCGTGTAGGGCTTGAGCAGGGTAAGCCTTGCGAATTCCGCAACCTCATCATCGTTGATGCCGCGCATGACGACCATGTTCAGTTTGATCGGAAACCGTTCTTCCTCCGCTATGCGGATTCCCGTAAGTACTTTCCCCAGATCCCCGCACCTCGTGATGCGGGCAAAGGTTTCGGGGCGCAGGGAATCGAGGCTTATGTTAAGACGCTGAACCCCGGCTCTCCTGAGCCCTCCTGCCATTTCCTGCAGAAGCATCCCGTTTGTAGTCAGCACAAGCTGGCGGAGCTGCGGGATTGCTGAAAGGTTTCCAAGAAAATCGAGAATACCGTTCCTTACCAGTGGCTCGCCGCCTGTGACCCGAATCTTCTCTATGCCGATCCGTACCGCGGTTTCGGACAGCAGCATAAGTTCTTCGTAACTGAGGATATCCTGATGTCTCAATTTGTGGACGCCTTCGGCCGGCATGCAGTAGATGCAGCGCAGGTTGCAGCGATCGGTGACAGAGAGACGGAGATAATTTATCTTCCTGCCATAAGAGTCAATCAGTACCATTTATCAAATCCTTTGGCCTGCTCAGGAGTGGGCATATCACCTGAATTTACGCACGCCTGTTGGGGTGCCCGCAGTTCTTTCTTTCAGAGTAAAACGTGTCGGGTCTGACGCTCAGAAATTCCAAAATCGTCGCGTTCCTCTCCAGTCATTTCCCACACCGGATTGTGCGGAGACGTACTACTGTGTCTCACCAGCATGCCCGCGGATTGTCGCTGCCAGAGCGGAAAAGAACCGTTTCCAGATTAAAACTATTTAGATAAGTATACAACGGCAGGAAAAATTATCTTCTCCAAAAAGATTGATTTCACTGCGAAGAATTACTTTGGCATAAATCCATAGGCAGACCTGCCAGGTTTTCAAAGCCTGGCAGGTCTTTGCGGCCTCCATCACAGTTCTTCATGCAAGACCGCAAGTTTCCTGCCTTTTGTCTCCGGCAGCGTCCAGACCCAGGCTCCCGTGAGCAGGGCGAAGATCGCCGCGAGCGAGATGCCTCCGCCGAGACCGTAGTTTATGGCGATTATGGTGATGACAACCGGGGTGAAGAACTGCACGCCCCGCGCCAGATTGAATGCGGAGCCCATGGCCGTGTTCCTGATTGCGGTTGGAAACAGTTCCGCGAAAAGTGGGCCGTAGCCGCTGAACATCCCGGTTCCGAAGCCGACCAGAAACATGAAGCTCAGGATGACGGGAGGATAGACGGCAACCGTCTCCCACAGCAGGATGATCATGATCAGACCCGCAGACATGATAACCGAATAGATCGAGAAGGCCGGTCTTCTGCCCAGTCGATCCGCAACCAGGCCGAAGGTGAGATAGCCGAGAAACCCTCCTGCCTGGGTCACCAGCATCCAGATCGCCGATTTTGCCAGGCTGAACTGCCTCTGCTCATGGAGGTAGCCGGGCATCCAGGAATAGGTAAACCAGTATGCCGACATGTCGAATACGGCAAGGGCAAGGCATTTGAGAAAAGTTACCCGGTAAGCCCCGGAAAAAAGGAGGAAAAACTTGTTGCCGTGCTCGAATTCCGCTGATTTTCCGGACTCGGCGGCAATAAGCCGTTTTCTCTCCAGCCAGACATCCGATTCAGGCAGTCGCTTTCGGATAAAGACCACCAGCAGCGCGGGAAGGATGGAAAGAAAGAAGCACAATCTCCAGCCGATTACGGGTGCGGCAAATCCGCCCACAAGCGAGGCCAGAACAATGCCGACCGGTGCGCCCGTCTGCATTATCGCGCCGTACCTGCCCCGTACTTTCGGTGGAAAGGTTTCGCCGACATATGTCTGCCCGGTTGCCCACTCGCCGCCGACTCCGAGGCCGGTGATAATACGGAACAGCAGGAGAGCCCACAGCCCGGAAGCGAAACCGCACAAGAAGGTTCCTATGCTGTAGACAAGTATCGTCCACTGGAGCACCCGCTTGCGGCCATAGCGGTCTGACAGGATGCCGAAAAGGACTCCTCCGGCTGCGGTTGCCGCAAGCGATGCCCCGAGTACGTAGGAAAGCATGATGTTGGAAAGGTGGAGTTCCTTGCCGATGGGGATGAGGAGGAACGTGAAGAGGATGAGGTCATAGAAATCAAAGACCCATCCCGCCCAGCTCATGAAGAGAATTTCGTAATGAAGCGCGACGGGTTTTTCATACTCGCTGAGCAATCGCTTAGTCATACCTGTGCTCCAGCGTCTCGGCAATCTGGTTATTCATCTGAATAGTCACAGTCGGGGCAATAGTATATTCCACTCTCGGGGTCACGCTCCATCTTCTGTCCGCATATTTCGCAGATTTTAGCGGATTCCCTTTGTCTCGTTGTATCGTCTGTCTCGCCAACATACGGATGTCTTGTATCTTTCATAAAGGTTGCCATTTTGATACCTCCTGTTTTCCCCTGAGGAGTCGCTGCGTGGAAGTGCCTCGGTTCGTTTCCATAGTACTAGTGTACCTGCAAAATTTTTTGTGGTAAGCATCTGTCGTCAAATTTTGTCAAAAACTTGTATGCAATCTGCCAGCGGCTGGATTCGTCCGCTGAAGTATGACTGATAAAAAATTACATAGTGTTAGCTTTCAACTTCTGGTAAAAAAACTGAAAGAATATACGTGCAGCAGATTTACCCTGCGCCTGACAGGCTCCTGGCCCTTTGATGTACTACCATCAGATGGCTGAGGACATTTTGCTTTTTCAGTTTACTTTGTGAGGAGAACATGCTGGGCTTCTTTTCGGGCTGAGTCGGTCGTGCTTGTCACGCTACCAGAAAATCCCGTCATGTCCTGCTGTTACCTTATGTAGTGCGCTAACCGGTGAATGATCGGATCCTATTCCCAGTATGTAATAAGGAGAAATTATGCCAAGAAGAACAGACATCCAAAAAATACTCATCATTGGTTCCGGCCCGATCATCATTGGACAGGCCTGTGAATTCGACTACTCCGGCACCCAGGCCTGCAAGGCGCTGCGCAAGCTCGGCTACCAGATCGTGCTGGTCAACTCCAACCCGGCCACCATTATGACCGACCCTGGCATGGCGGATGTGACCTACATCGAGCCGCTCAATGTTCCCACGCTGACCGAGATTATTGCCAAGGAGCGCCCGGATGCGCTGCTGCCGAACCTGGGCGGGCAGACCGGGCTTAACCTGTCCAGCGCCCTGGCAGAGGCCGGAGTTCTCGAAAAGTACGGAGTCAAGGTCATTGGTGTCAATCTGGATGCCATAAAACGTGGTGAGGATCGTGAGGTTTTCAAGGAGACCATGACACTCCTCGGCATCGAAACTGCCAGAAGCGATGTGGCTCAAACCATGGAAGAGGCCAAGTCTGTTCTGGAAAAAATCGGACTCCCGGTGGTGATTCGGCCGGCCTACACCATGGGCGGCACCGGCGGCGGTTTTGCCTATAATATGGAAGAGTTTGAGACCATTGTCAGCCGGGGGCTGTCAGCCAGTCCGGTCAGTCAGGTGCTGGTGGAGGAGTCTGTTCTTGGCTGGGAAGAGCTGGAGTTGGAAGTCGTCCGCGATGCCAAAAACCAGAAAATAACGGTCTGCTTCATCGAGAATGTTGATGCCATGGGGGTACATACCGGCGATTCCTTCTGCACCGCACCAATGCTGACGATTAGCCCTGAGTTGCAGGCACGACTCCAGGAGTACTCCTACCGGATCGTGGACGCCATCGAGGTGATCGGAGGAACCAATGTCCAGTTTGCCCATGACCCGAAAACCGGCAGGGTGGTGGTGATTGAGATAAACCCGCGTACCTCCCGTTCTTCGGCCTTGGCATCAAAAGCTACCGGCTTTCCGATCGCGCTGGTTTCTTCCATGTTGGCAGCCGGTCTGACTCTGGATGAAATCCCTTATTGGCGTGATGGTTCACTGGAAAAATATACCCCTTCGGGCGATTACGTGGTGGTAAAGTTTGCCCGCTGGGCCTTTGAGAAATTCAAAGGGGTGGAGGACAAGCTCGGCACTCAGATGCGTGCGGTCGGCGAGGTGATGAGTATCGGCAAGAACTACAAGGAGGCGATGCAGAAGGCGATCCGCTCCCTGGAAAACGGTCGCTACGGTCTCGGTTTTGCGAAGGATTTCAACCGCAAATCACTGTCGGATCTGCTGGAGATGCTCGCTGAGCCGTCCAGCGAGCGTCACTTCATCCTCTATGAGGCGCTTCGCAAAGGTGCCGATATCGACCTCCTTCACAAGCGTACCCATATCAAAACCTGGTTCCTTGAGCAGATGAAGGAACTGGTTGTTCTTGAAGAACAGGTTCTTACGCACAAGGGGAGTCTGCCGCCCGATGAACTGCTGCTTGAGGCAAAGAAAGATGGTTTTGCCGATCGTTATCTGGCCCAGATTCTAGCGGTACCGGAGCAACAGGTCCGCGAGCGGCGCATTGCCCTCGGTCTGGCCGAGGCATGGGAGGCAGTTCCGGTCAGTGGCGTAGAGAATGCCGCTTATTATTTTTCCACCTATAACGCCCCTGACAGTGTCGGGTCATCGAATCGCAAGAAAATCATGGTGCTTGGCGGCGGCCCGAACAGAATTGGTCAGGGAATCGAGTTTGACTACTGCTGCGTCCACACCGCCTTCGCCCTCAAGGGTGCCGGTTATGAGACCATTATGGTCAACTGCAACCCCGAAACTGTCTCGACCGATTACGACACCTCCGACAAACTCTACTTCGAGCCGCTGACGGTGGAAGACGTCCTCTCTATCTACGCCAAGGAGAAGCCCGAAGGGGTGATGGTGCAGTTTGGCGGCCAGACCCCGCTCAATATTGCCCGTCAGCTGCAGGATGCCGGGGTAAAGATCATCGGAACATCGCCGGATACCATTGACCTTGCCGAAGATCGGGAGCAGTTCAACGCCATGATGGTGAAACTCGGTATTCCCCAGCCGGAATCAGGAATGGCCAGAACCATTGACGAGGCGATTGCCATTGCCTCGCGCATCTCGTATCCGCTGATCGTTCGTCCCTCCTACGTTCTTGGCGGGCGGGCCATGGAGGTGGTGCATGACGAGGAGAGGCTGCGCGAATACCTTGCCAAGGCCGTTGATGTCACGCCGGAACACCCGATCCTGATTGACCGCTTCCTGCAGAATGCCATCGAGGCCGAGGCGGATGCCATCAGCGATGGCAGCGACGCCTTTGTGCCGGCCGTGATGGAGCATATTGAGATGGCCGGTGTGCATTCCGGCGATTCGGCCTGCGTCATTCCTCCGGTGAATATCCCGGCGAAGCATATTGCCACCATCGAGGAGTATACCCGCCGTATTGCCGTGGAGATGGGGGTTGTGGGTCTTATGAATATCCAGTACGCCATTGCTGACGACAAGGTGTACATCCTGGAGGCCAATCCGCGGGCAAGCCGCACGGTGCCTCTGGTCTCAAAGGTTTGCAATATCCCCATGCCCCGAATCGCCGTACAGGTGATGCTGGGCGCAAAGCTGAAGGATATGGAGCTGGAGCGTCGTCCTGTTCCCCATTTCGGGGTGAAGGAGTCGGTTTTTCCCTTCAACATGTTTCCGGAGGTTGACCCTGTGCTGGGACCGGAGATGCGCTCTACGGGAGAGGTTCTGGGCCTGGCGGCGTCATACGGCATGGCCTTCTACAAGGCACAGGAGGCGACCAACTCCACCCTGCCACTGGAAGGGACGGTGCTGATAACTGTTGCCGAACATGATCGTCCAGGAGCGGTCGAGGCTGCCCGGCGTTTTGCCGAGCTCGGTTTTGCCATTATGGCGACCAGTGGAACTGCAGAGTACCTGGGCCGGCATGGCGTTGCCGCCCAGTCGGTAGCCAAAATGCACGAAGGACGGCCCCATGTCGCCGATGCAATCATGAACGGCAAGGTGCACTTGGTGGTCAACACCCCGTCGGGAAAGACCAGCATCCACGACGATTCATACATCCGTAAGGCCGCCATCAAACACAAAATTCCTTACATCACCACCATTGCGGCCGCCTTGGCCGCAGTCGAGGGTATCTGTGCACGAAAGCAGGGGAAAGAATCCATACGGAGCCTTCAGGAGTATCACGGGGATATGTAGAGCGAAACTTGGGGCAATATACTGTTCTGCCGCCGAGGGCGCTTCAGCAAGTGGAAGCGCCCTCGGTGGCAGTCGTATCTTTTGTCTTTCCTGAAGAGAGACCGTTGTTACCAAAGCATGCCTTGCTCAGTAGACAGAATGCTGTTGTTCCGGCAAGCACATGCCAGGGATAGGCTGGCAGCACGGCTTCAGGCAGAATTGTCGGCAGCAGTGCGATGGCAACTGCCGGCGGGAACGGCGTGCGCAGCGCGTGATACAACAGGAAGATGGTTATCGTCGTTACACAGGAGGAAACCCACATCGGCAAAAATAGAGTTTTATGAATGAGGAGAAGCCAGAACACGCCGGTAAAAGCTGCGAGTACGATAACGATCAGGGCTCTTGCCATTTTTGCCCGCACAGCTCCACCAGGTTTAGACATTTCCACGAACGCGACAATCAGGGGTGGGGCTACCATGAACAGGAGATCGAATCCCACGGCTACCGCCGTGATCAGGATGACCCCAGTCAGCAGCTTTCCCCAGTGAACTGACTCTGAGAGTATTGATCGCTCCGCGGCCATAACCCCGGCCGTTCTGGCGGCTTCGATTATGTGACCTTTTTTCGATTTGCTGCGGTTCAACGCAAAGCGTCCGAGGGCAATGATTCCCGTCAGTAGACATACGGACAGAGGATAGTACCAGCTTTCGGCCCGGGTGATTACCGGTAGGATTGCGGCTGAGAGGGACGGCAGCACGTCAGAGCGAAACAGTTTCAGTTGCAGTGCGACGAGGCAGAAAGCCGCCGGTACCATTACCAGGGGCGCATAGGCAAAATACCGTACAATGATGATCCCTGTTACGGCCGCCAGGGTTGGAGATAACCAGAAATTGAGATTGGTACTCTGCCATGGCGACTTTTCCATCACCCACGCACCGAGGGCAAGGGCGGCTATTTCCGGGAAGATTGTTTCCTGCTCTCCGGTGTACTCCGCGATCGTGAACATCGCCATCACCAGGAGGATCGCCGGAAGTTCCATTTTTATCTTCATTTTTCGTCTCCACAGCTATATTCTTATACCGGCTTGCCGGCCTCCCCAGGTGAAGGCCTCCAACAGAGTTTTTACCCTGAAGGTTTTGGAAATGAAATTATTCGCACTACTCTCTAGGCATAATCCAAGTTGGAAAGCATTGTCAAGGAATCGCTACCCCGGCTAGGCATTTATGAAAGTCGTGGTTTTACAATGAAGATGGTATCTGTACGGCACCTGTTGATTACCGTTATTCCCTCGCTAGGGGTCTGCCCCGATGGCGCCATGTCCCCCCAGGTGTCTTTGTCATGAGCTTTCCCTGCCGCACTCATTCCAGCGTGACAATCCGGTCAGCCAAGGCTAGACAGGCCCGGCGATGGGTGGCCAGCAGCACGGTTTTTCCCGCCAACCGTGTAGCAAGTCGAGCAACAACTTGACGCTCCAGTACGGCGTCGAGTCCTTCCGTAGGCTCATCCAGCAGAACTATCGGTGTGTCCCGTAGCAGGGTTCTGGCCAGGGCGATGCGGCGTGCTTCGCCCCCTGAAACAAGGTGCCCCTGCTCGCCAACCTGTGTTGCCAACCCCTCGGGCAGTCTGGCAATCCACGCTGTCAGGCCGGCGTCGCCAATGGCTGCGGCAAGCTCGTCGGCCGAAGCCTCAGGTCGGGCGATCAGGAGATTATCGCGGATCGTGGCGTTAAAAAGATGCGGCGCCTGCGGCAGTGCCGAAACCAGTTGGCGCACGGTATCGTCGGAAATATCTCGCAGTTCCGCATCGCCGATCCGAATCGTTCCCGTGTAGGGCCGGAAGCGAAGGAGCAGTTCGATGATCGTGCTCTTGCCGGCACCACTCGGCCCGATCAGCGCGACCCGTTCGCCGGCCGCCACATTCAGGGAGAATTGCTGCCGGGCGGTATGCTCCGGGAGGTAGGCGACGCAAACATCGTGGAAGCTGATCGATAGTGGTAGCTGCGGGCAGGAACGTGGTTCGGCCGGATCTTCGATTGGCGGCGTGGTCATGGCAACTTGCAGTATGCGCCGCAGCGAGGCAAGGGTGGCCGGCGCCGCCTGCAGGGCGGCGGGGAGCAGGGCGGTGGTTTCAAACAGGGCAGCGCTGAGCAGGAGCAGCATGACCAGGGTCGGTCCGGGCAGGGAGCCGTCCGCAACCTGGCTGCCGGCGAGGGCCAGCACTGCGGCCAGGGCGATTCCGGAACAGGCAATACTGCCGGCCTGGCCGATAGCGGCGATCCGGGCAAGCTGCTGTTGCGCGGTAATCAGTCGGGCCGACAGCCGGGTCAGCTGTTCGGTTTGCCGGTCTGCTGCGCCAAGGATATGCAGCTCTTCATAGCCTTCGATGCTTTCCGTCAGCGCGATACGCAAATCTCCGGACAGGGCTGCTGCCGTCTCGCCCGGTTGACTGGCCAAGCGCCGGACCACCAGCGGCAACAGGAGGCCGGTAGTGGCAAGTGCCACCAGCAGCGCTGCGGCAACGGAACTGCTCCAGATGGCAACGAGAGCGACACCGCAGCACATGGACAGCAGGCCGGTTACCAGCGGGGCGATAATGCGCAGGTAGAGGTTTTCCAGGGCATCAACATCAGCCCGGAGCCGCCCGGCCAGATCTCCGGCGGCATAGCTCTCCAATCCAGCCGGAGCCAACGGTGTCAAGCGCCGGAAAAACCAGACCCGCAGGTCTGCCAGCACCCGGAGGGCCGCTTCGTGGGTAACCAGCCGTTCGCCGTAACGGCCGAGTGTCCGGACTATCGCCAGAGCGCGGATGCCCGCGGCTGGCAGCTGGTAGTTGAACGACAGCCCGGTTGCCCCGGCCACGGCCATGCTGGCAATGAACCAGCCGGAGAGTGCCATGAGAAAGACATTGGCAGCGATGACCAGCAGGCCGAGCAGGATTCCACCGACCAGCCAGCGCCATTGACCACGACAGATACGGAGAACGGTCGCCAGCGCGCTCATGGAGTTGCCTCCATGGTTGCCAGATAGTCGCCGGGCGTATAAACCCCCTCGAGCTGTCCCTCATGCAGTATGGCAACCCGGTCGGCCGCGGCGATGACCGCTTCGCGGTGGCTGATGGCCAGCACGGTTCTGCCTGCGGCAAGTCGACGGATGGACTGCACCACAAGCAGTTCCGACTCTCGATCAAGACCGGCGGTCGGTTCATCCAGTACCACCAGCGCAGCGTTGCGCAGCAGGGCCCGTGCCACGGCAAGGCGGCGCAACTCGCCACCGGAAAGCCCGGCGCCCCGGTCGCCAAGAGGGGTGTCGAGACCCTCCGACAGCTGCTGAAGAAACGGAGTCGCCCCGGCGTCGTCGAGAGCTGTCCCAAGGGCGCGATCGTCGGCAGCGGGCGCAGCCAAAAGGAGATTTTCCCGTATCGTGCCTTTGAAGAACACCGGGCGCTGGGAGACCCAGGCCATCCGGGAGTGCCAGGATTTGATGGCAATCTGCCGCAAGTCGACACCATCAACGGTTATCAAGCCGCCTTCGGGCTGCAGCAGTCCGGCCAGCAGACGTGCCAGGGTTGATTTACCGGAGCCGCTTGCTCCTGCCACGGCAGTGAAGCTGCCGGCCGGCAGGTCGAGGGTGATGCCGGACAGGCAGCCTCGGCCGCTTTCCTGGCGGCAGGATACGCCGTTAAAGTGGATGGCTGGTGCCGTTGTCGATGGTGGCAGTATGACCGGGGCGTCCGCGCTTGGTGTACGTGTTGTCGCCAGCAGGGGGGCAAGGCGTTCGGCAGCGGCAATTCCTTTCATGCGGGCATGGTAGGTGAGTCCAAGGGTCCGAAAGGGAAGATAGAACTCCGGAACCAGCAGGAGAATGAACAGACCGTTCAGCAGGCTCAGGGAGCCGAACAGTAACTGAAAGCCGATCAGCACAGCCGCAACGGCGGTGCCGACGGTGGAAAAAAATTCCAGGGTCAGGGCGGAGAGGAAGGCCAGCCGCACCACGGCCATGGTGCTCTGGCGGTATTCATCAGCGACCCGAGCGACGACAGCGGCTTCCCGTTTTGCCGCATCGAAGATGCGCAGGTCGGGCAAGCCCTGCACCAGGTCAAGGAAGTGGCCTGCCATGCGTGCCATCTGGCGCCATTGCCTGCTATTACGCCTTTCCGCTCCGCGGCCGATCAGCACCATGAGCAGCGGGATGAAAGGAGCGGAAAAAACAAGTACCAGGCCGGTTCGCCACTCGGTGGGGAGCACCACCAGTAGAATCAGCGCCGGCAGCAGAGCCGTGATTGCCAGTTGCGGCAGAAAGCGGGTGACGTACGGCTCAAGATCTTCGATTCCGGTCGTGGCCGCCTCCACCACGGCTCCGGTACCTTCGGCGCGGAGCCGGGAACTTCCGGACTCCTGGATTGCCTCAACGAGCCTCGTGCGAAGGTGTTGTTTGAGGGTTGCGGCAGCTCGTGCCGCCTGCCAGTCCGCCAGCAGATGCAGGACGGCCCGGAACAGGGCGAGCGCGGCAGCCGCCCAGAGCACGGGAGTGACAAGAGCCAACGCCGCGTGGTCCATGATCAATCGGTGGCAGGCAGTAGCCAGAAGCCGAGCCTGCAGGACCATGGTGGCGCCTGCGACTACTGCCCAAAATATGTTCCAGGCCAGGTTGCGGCGAATAGGAACACTTTGACTGATAAGCCATGCTTCGGGACTTTGCTGATGTGAGAGAGGGGTTTGGTTCACAGCCGACACTATGCCACTGACGCGCCTGCTATGCAAGCGGGGACCTGGGTTGGGGTTTGCCTCTTCCCGGAGCTTCCCTGTTCTCCCCTGCCAAAATACTTGCCCTTATGGTTTTCTTTTGGAATCTGCTTGGGTATCATTGGAAAAGCCGCCCTGCATTCGGGAAGGTTTTTCCAATGGTGTGCGGGTAATTGAACAGGGCTGCTGTTCCTGCCAGTGTTGTTACCACAGCGGTCGCGAGCACTACTTTGCGGATGATATGGTTACAGAATTTGTCACAGAAGGGAATTGTACTTTTGCCGCTCGCAGGGAGGGATACCGCGCTGAAGTTATTGCAGAGGCATTGGGTGTAACGCGCACTGAAGTATGTTGTGGCGCATCCTGCGGGTCAGAATTCGGTGCGCAGAAGCGAGAAGAAGGGGGCGATAATAAAAAATAAGTCGCGAAATCAACTGCATTTCCATTTTTGCTTGATGTACCGGCAGATTTATTCAACAATCTTACAACACGTGTCGTTGTCCAGCTGGTTGCTGTCCCGGCAATAAGGAAAGCGGCCAAGTATCTAAACCCTCATTTTAAAAATAACCGGACCTCTGTTGCTACCTCGACTGCTGAACTGGGCGGTCTGAATGTGCATGTCTTGGAGCAGATAGTATGCTCTCTCAAGGAGCTGTGTAACAATAGTATTACCACTCTTGATTTTCTGTTCACGGGGTTTTTCGTCCGGGAGTCTTTCGATGGTCCGGGCAGGTTCCCACTTTGAGCTTTTGGGGACGCTGGTAACGTATGCACGTTGATGACAGAGACAGAGCTAATTGGGCAGGACGCAGAAGACCGAGCGAGACGATAGATTCATATGTCAAAGAGGAGCCTATGACTGATTCTACACATGACAAAGATGTTGAACAACGAGATCGCATGGTCGCCGGAATGCGCCGGGAGCAGCAGGAGCGCCAGGCAGGGTACCGGGAACAGGCGCTGAAACTATTTCCAACTGTTTGTGGTCGCTGCGGCCGCGAATTCGAGGGCAAAAAGCTTCGTGAGCTCACGGTGCACCACAAAGACCACAACCACGACAACAATCCTCCCAATGGCAGCAACTGGGAGCTGCTTTGCCTCTACTGTCATGATCATGAGCATACCCGCGATGTGCAGGATGCCCGTGGTCAGGTCGAGTCTTCCGCGGGAGAAAGCCGCCCTTCGCTGGTTCATTCACCCTTTGCGGCGCTGCAGGGGCTGCTGAAAGAATCGAAGAAGAAACCTTAAGCAGAACGCTGGTGACTTGAGTGGGGAGAAGTGGTCAGGCTCAGTCATTCTTTTGTCATAGCTCTTTGCCGAGAATTTCCGGATATACAGAAATAAATCAGAAGAGTTATCTTGTTGCTGCGACAGTTGATATTACGACGGCAATTAAACATATCAATGGTAGGGGCAGTGCTTGCCCTGCCCAATTGGGGCGCGGCAAGCAGCGCCCCTACATCAGGGTTGTACTGTTTAATTGCCGGAGTAATAAGGTCTCTGTTGCAAGCTGAGGGTTGAGTTTGTCCGGCAAACAGGATTTGCCGGGAAAGGGCTACTGAGGTCCTTTTCCTTTTTTGCTACCCTGCGATCAATCTCAGAATCTCCCTATTATCCTGGAAGAGTTTCTTTATTTTGACGACTTTCCGCAGACGCTTTCAGCAGTGCAGTGTATTTTTCGATAATCAAGGGGTCGTCAGTGGACAGGCCCTGTAACGTGGAAGGAGCTACTCCCTGCAGCAATAGCTTTGTCTTGAGAATGGTCACCAGCATCGGATTAGCTTTTACATTGTCTCTGCTGGCTGTATCTTTTTTTTGCTGTGCTTGTTCTTCCATAATGGTCACCTTCCTGTTCTACGCTGAAAATATCGACAAGCCCCGATTTTATACGAGTGCATACGCAGAAATGAGCCTGGAAATATAGGTTCGTGAAAGTTCTCCTGCGATAATTTTCCCTGTCCGCCTCATCTCTACCCTCCTGGTAGTCTTCACCGGTTTTCTCTGTACGATCCGCTTTCACGGCAGGATTGTGAAATGCGCCATAGCTCGTGCGCTGATTATCCGACCTTACTGGTATGTTTCGGCATCTTGGAGGTTGGCTGAATCATCATTTTCCTGATAAGTGCTGTGAAAAATACTTACCATGCCGTTTTATGAAGCAGTGTTGACAGTGGTTAGAAATGGTATATGTTATTTGTATTATTATTTGGTTCAAAATAAACACTGGGAGCGATAAATCTGTATCCGTTGTGAGGAGGGAATCTCGAGTGTCCACAAGGCTGCTGTTAGTCGAAGATCACAGGATAATTCGGGAAGCTCTCCGTTTTTCCTTGGGGAACTATCCGGATATAGAGGTTGTAGCGGAGGCGAATAATGGACGGGAGGCGCTTAAGATTATTAACGAACTTCTGCCCGATGTCGTGCTGATGGATTTGGTCATGCCGGAAATGAACGGCATTGAGGCCACCCGCCGGATAGTTGCCGAATTTCCCAGTACAAAGGTACTGATTTTTTCTGGACACTCCGACAGTCACCTGATAGTGGAAGCGTTGAAAGCGGGGGCACGGGGCTTCATCATGAAGTCGTGCTGTGCACTTGAAGAACTGGCAAGGGCGGTACGGGCCATCGCCGCGGATGAAAACTATTTCAGTCCCCAGATAACGGGAACTATTCTAACGAATTACATGGATCTGAGTGAAAAAATCATACCAGCCGGTTTTTCGCTCATTTCTCCCCGTGAAAAGGAAATCCTGCAGCTCATTGCTGAGGGTAAGAGCGCGAAGGAAATTGCCTTCGTTCTCGACTTGAGCCCAAAGACAGTGGATACCCACCGTCTGCATATTATGAAAAAACTGAAACTTTGCAGTGTCGCGGAATTAACAAAATTCGCCATCCGCGAAGGACTGACTACCCTCGATTAAACTTTACATCATCACTGCTTGGATTTCAAAAATCTGTGGCAAATTGCTCGAACATTGTCTGGTACTATTTGAGCGGAAGAGGCGAAGCAGCGAGTGGAATCAATGGGACATCAGCGGTAATATTCGGCAGTTCCTTTTCTGGAAAAGGGAGTCGAGGCAATCATGAAAAATATAAAAAAGAGGAAGATGGCTGAAGGCGCATGGGCTTCTAACAACAATGATCTCCTGGTGGGGGCGGAGTTGAGTTCTTCTGGACACATAAATATCAGTCCCTGTTTCGTAGTAAAAAACGTAAGTACTCGAAAAAGCGGAGAGAGCCTGTTTCCGGACAAAGAAAGTTTCTGCGAGAATAGAAGGTTGCTCGGATGTGTGGGTATAGCCTGTCGCACATCCGACCGGAAACTGTTCAACCCTGCAACACTTCAAGTCCAGAAGATGGCGGCGGTTGGCCGATTTGCCTGTGGGATTGCTCACGACTTCAATAATATCCTCACGGCGATTATCGGCTATCAGACTCTTTTGCAGCCCAGGTTGAAAGATGATGCCAAGGCCTGCTTCTATGCCGCCCAGGTGACAACCCTCTCCCAAAAAGCGACGAACCTGACGCAACATCTCTTATCATTCGTCAGGAAGGATTCCGTCAGCCCAGACTTGGTTGATTTGAACGATGTCGTCATGAATATCGTCTCTTTTCTGAAAAGTTTGATCGGCAATACTATTGAACTCACGACGGAGTTGTGTGGCGAAGCTCTCCCTGTCCTGGCGGTATCAAGCCAGATAGAGCAGACACTTATGAACCTCGTAACCAACGCCAGTGACGCCATGCCGCAAGGAGGTTCATTGGTGGTGAAAACGGGCATTACCCGCGCGGCCTGTAAAATTGAAGGTATGCACAGTCATGTACATATCGGACCGTATGCCTATTTTTCCATTTCCGATACAGGACATGGAATGGATGAAAAGACAAAATTGCGGCTTTTTGAGCCCAATTTTACCACCAAGAGGGAAGCGAAAGGGACGGGCCTTGGACTCGCCACGGTATTCGGGGTAGTCCAGCAGCATAACGGCCGTATCTACGTTAACAGCCGACTGGGTGAGGGATCGACGTTCCGCATCTGTTTGCCGCTTTTTAAAGATGAGGAGACCGAGAGTTAGAGGAAAAAGAGGCAGGTTCTTTTGTCGCGCAACGTGAGAAGCATCTTGCGCGGATACTCTCTGCACGAAAACGGGGGGAGGGCTTCTGCTCTTTGTTTCCGTTCGAAAAAATTTCATTCAGGTGCTGCCCGTAACTACCCTCCATCATTGGATCTGTCTCCGGCTCCACAATCCCTCATCCCAAAATCACCTCTAAATAGTTTTTAATCCGGAAAGTCTCGGCAGAGGCTGGACTGGAACTTCCTCGAAGCCTCTCGTAATCGGTCGCCACCCGAGACACAGAACGGGCTGCCCGCTGGATTCAAGCGCTTTCCTTGCTTTCGCTGTCTTGCCATAAAGCCGTACGAGAGACTCCGAGAAAGCCCCAGCCCAACAGGGGATAGTTCTCTATCGGAGTTTCCGGATGGAAACAAAGATTAAAATAATTGACTTGAAATATTAATCTTATGTAAATACTACATGATGGTCCTGGAACTTGGATTCAGGGACAACATGCTTTTTCCTCTCCTCCTCAAATCGTAATCCGGGGTCGTTTTATTTTCTGTCAAAGCATGCTCAGTCCTGTCTGCCGAATACAAATAAGCACCGGATCTTGCCGGCTCCACACGGCGCGAAAGCTTCTGCTTGTAATCGAAAGGGGATCAGAGGATGGGAAACACTCTGCTGACTGATTTGAGGCTCTCCGAATTTACTCTCACGAATCTTCCGCTTCTCAGCAAGCTACTCACCAGGAACCTGACGGAAAAGCCGCAGGTTTGTATCGAACGGGCCAGGTATGTCACGAGTTCTCTGAAAAGTACCCAGAACTCTGGTGAGCCAATCCAGCTGCGGTATGCGCAGGCGGTGAAGGAGTACCTTTCCCGGAAATCGCCGCAATTCTTTGACGGAAATCTGCTGGCCGGCACCACCACTTCAAAGCCCTTCGGTGCACCGGCCTATCCCGAGCTGACCGGTCTCACCATCTGGCCCGAGCTGGAAACCATCAGCACACGGAAAAAGAACCCGCTGAACATTGATTCGGATGATGCGAAAGAACTGAACCTCGAGATCTTTCCCTTCTGGCTGGAGGAGAACATTCTGGAGGCGACGCGTCGACGCACCGGCAATCCGGGCAGCATGAAGCTGTTTGAGAAACTGGTGTTTTTTCTGGCAGGCAAAGCCGGAGCCCTTTCCCATACTGTGCCCTGTTATCGAGTGGCGCTTGAAAGGGGCGTGGATTATCTGATCGCCGAGGCGCTCCACCGTGAGCAAGCCATTGTTGCGAAAGGGCTGCTCAGTGAAGTTGATAAGCAGCAGGCCATTTTTTATCGCTCCGTGCGGACCGCCTTGGAGGGGGTAACGGCCTACGCGGCAAACCTCAGCCGCGGTGCGGCGAAGCTGGCACTGGCTGAAGCGAATCCGGTCCGCAGAAGCAATCTGGAAGCGATGGCGGCGGTGTGCGCACAGGTGCCGGCCGGTCCGGCCCGCTCTTTCCGGGAGGCGGTCAATTCCCTGTGGATCCTGCAGGTGGCGATCCATGCCGAGAGTATCAACATGGCGATCAGTCCCGGCAGGCTCGACCAGATCCTCTACCCTTGGTACCGCGCTGATATCGACAGTGGTGCACTGACGGTAGGGGAGGCGCTGGAGCTGGTGGGATGCCTTTGGTTGAAGCTCAACGATAATACCAATCTCGTCCCGGAGACTGCCGAAGAGCTCTTCGGCGGGGCCGGGACCGTACCCGCCGTGACCGTGGGCGGGGTGGACGGGCAGGGCGAGGATGCAGTCAATGATCTTACCTATGTCATTCTGAAGGTGACCGAGCTGCTGCAAACCCGCGATCCGAGTGTCAATGCCCGCTATCACCCTGAAAAAAACTCCCCGGATTACCTGAAGAGGGTGGCCGAAGTGGTGGCAATCACCAAGTGCGTTCCCGCTTTCTACAACGATTCGGCAGCGATCCGCACCCTGGTGAACCAGGGGGTCAGTACCGAACATGCCCGGGACTACGCCATCATCGGTTGTGTCGAACTCGCTGCCTCCGGCCGCAGTTATGATGCCTCCAGCTCAATCCTTCTCAACCTGGTGTCCGCATTGGAGCTTGCACTGTTCAACGGGAAGCGACCGGTTACCGGCGCTTCGCAGATAGGGCCAAGGACCGGCGCTCCGGAAAGCTTCACGACATTTGACGATTTTCTCAGTGCCTTTCATGCCCAACTCGGCTGGCTTATCGGCCAGGCGGTCCAGCTGAATGAGGAGTTCGGCAGGACGCATCAGGAAAAACTTCCCAGCCCCCTGCTGTCCGCGCTCTTCGAAGGACCGCTGGAGAGCGGCAAGGACCTTATTTTCGGCGGGGCGCTCTACAACGCCTCCGGCGCCACCCATATTGGATTCGCTGATGTCGTCGACTCTCTCAACGCCATTGAGCAGCTGGTTTTCACTGACGGCCGCTTCACTCTCCCGCAGGTTGTCGCGGCGATGAAAGACGACTTCGCGGGGAACGAACCGCTCCGGTTATGGCTTGCCAACAAGGCGCCCAAATACGGGACCGATCACCCGGTCGCGGTCAAAAACTCCGCGGCACTCCTGGCCTTCCTCTACGAGGCCTACCAAGGCTATGTGAATTATCGCGGCGGGAGGTACCGCCCTGCCTTCTGGACCATGACCAACCATGCCGGACAGGGGAAGCTTGCCGGTGCCCTGCCCAATGGCAGGAGAGCGCATCTTCCCTTTGCCAGCGGGATTACTCCGGTATCCCAGGCTGCGCCGGACCTTACCTGCTGTATGCGGTCGGTGGCGCGGATCAACCCCCTCCACATCCCTGGAGGAGAGGCCTTTAACCTGAAAATGGTGCCGGTGGAAACCGCGGATGATCTGGAAAGACTGGCTGGAGCGGTTGCGGCGTATTTCGATGCCGGCGGACTGCATGTGCAATTCAACCTCATGACCTACCAGACGCTGCTGGAAGCCAAGGCGCATCCGGACAGACATCCGCATCTCCTGGTCCGGGTCTCCGGCTATTCCGCCTATTTCCGCGACCTGAACGATGCCATGAAAGACGAGATCATCACCAGGACCGCCTATGATTCGCGGACAGGAACTGCCCTGCCGCTTCCGGCGGGCTATTGCGACCGCCTGCCGGCCAGCGATCCGGTCGACAAGAAGAAGCTGTCCGGGGACATGATGAACAGTACCCTTGCGCTTCCGTTGGCAAAATTAATTGACTGTATCACCTCCGAGCTTGTGGAAGAATTTCTCGAAGTCCTGCTCGATGTGATGAAGATGGTTTTTTTCTTTGATGAAGACTATCGAAAGAACATCGAGGGTTTCGCGGGACGGTACCTCTTTCGGAGCATCGATCGGTCAATCACCGTATCAGCCGTTTTTGCGGAGGGCAAACTCCACGTTGACGAAGAAGAGCTTCCCGATCCCCAGGTAATAGTGATCTTCAAGGATGGAAAGGCACTGATGGAGTTCCTCCTGGCCGATAATTCCGACATCCTCGGAGCGATGCTGCGCCAGGAAGTCACTCCGGAGGGCAACCTGAACTATCTCTATAAATTCGCCTATCTGGCGCGGCACCTTCAACTGATGGCAACGGGCAGGGTATGATGAGCCTCCCCCTGATCTTCGATATTCGCCATGGTTCCATGGATGACGGTCCCGGCATCAGAACGACCGTATTTTTCAAGGGCTGTCCTCTTTCCTGCATTTGGTGCCACAACCCGGAATCGCTGCGGACGGAGGCGGAGATCTTCTGGGATGCCAGGGCTTGTGTTGGCTGTCATGCCTGCCGTGCGGTCTGTCCAGGCGGGGCGTCGGAAGTTTTGCCCGTAGTAACGCTCCACCGGGAAAGATGCACTGCCTGCGGAGCCTGCGCGGAGGAGTGTCCGAGTAACGCGCGCAGGTTGAGCGGCAGGCACTACCCGGTTGAGGAACTGGTGCGCATCCTGATGTTGGACAGGGGTTTCTACCGGGGGACAGGAGGAGTTACCTTCTCCGGCGGTGAACCGACCCTGCATGTCGAATACCTGTCCACCGTTCTGCAGACCCTGAAGAAGCAAAATATCTCTACAGCTCTTCAAACCTGCGGCGCCTTTGATCTCAGTCTCTTTCGGCGCCATCTTCTCCCCTGTCTCGACCTGGTCTATTTTGACCTGAAGCTCCACAATACCGCCTCCCACCGGAGATATACCGGCATCAGTAACGAGCAGATCCTGGCTAACTTTTCGGCGCTGTCCCGTGAAATGGGCGAGAGGCTGGTCCCACGAGTGCCTCTAGTGCCGGGAATCACGGCAACGGAACTGAATCTGACCGAGATTGCGCAATTCCTGAGGGAGCTCGGGATTACCTCGTGCCAGCTTCTCCCGTTTAATCCGGGGGGGATTGAGAAGCGGCGGCTGCTGGGACAGTCGCTACAACCGGAGATTCTCGAGTCTTTCATGGCTCGGGAGGAAGAAAGGAGGATGGGGGAGTTGTTCAGGAGTCAACTGCAACCTTAGTAGCGGCATATTACTCCGGCAATTAAACAGTACAACCCTGATGTAGGGGCGCTGCTTGCCGTGCCCCAATTGGGCAGGGCATGCACTGCCCCTACCATTGATATGTTTAATTGCCGTCGTAATAACACAATTGAGCGACAGGGAGGGAATGAAAATGCTGATGTTCTTGAGTGATGTTCATTTAACCGACGGCAGTTCAGGGGAGACGATAAAACCGACGGCCTTCACGATCTTCGCTGATCAGCTGAAAAAAATCGTGGAGACGGCTTCACCGCTGCAGGAGGTGCGGATCGTCCTCTTAGGGGACATCTTCGACATCATTCGCTCCACCCAATGGCTCACCACGAGCGTACGGCCCTGGGATCCGGAATCTGATGCGCAGAAAGCCGTCGTTGAAAACATTCTGACGCAGATACTCGCAAAAAATGCCGATTCACTGACGGTATTCGGCGAGTTGCGCAACTACTTCAACGCTAAGAGGATCCCTTTTGAGGTTGACTATATCATCGGCAATCACGACTGGATCGTGAACAGGTATCCGAGCTGCCGGAGACTGGTGGCGAAAGCGCTGGGAATTCCGTCAGGCACGGCTCCGCTGTTTCCCTGTGAATTATTTGAGCCAGACTACAAGGTCTTTGCCCGTCACGGCGATATCTATGACAAATTCAACAACATGGGAGACCGGAACGCATCATCCCTGGGAGATGCCATCGTTATAGAGCTCCTGAACAAATACCCGCAAATGGTTGAGGCCGGCATGACCGCCCTTGCGACCCGGAACAAGGTTACCTCGCGTGAACAGCAAAAGGTTTCGGACCTGCTGAAAGAGTTGGACAATATTCGTCCCATTCTCGATGCGCCTGCCTGGGTTCTCATGGTGATGAACAAGTGTGACAACCAGGCTGTCCGCCAGTTGATCGAGAAATCCTGGGAGCAATGCGTTGACGAGTTTTTCGAGATTCCCTTCATAAAAAACCAGGATATACCTTTTTTGCCTGATACCATTGATCTGCTGCAGGTTGCCCTTCATCTCTCCTCCCGAACCTCCAAGAAGCTTCTGGAAAAAGTAACCGAACTTAAAGACAGGTTCATACCCTCGAGGATTGAAGGAGACTACCACGAAAAAGCCTTTATTGAACCGAGAGTACGCTCCCGGGAGGCTAATTTCGTTCTGTATGGCCATACTCACAATCAGCTTGTCATACCCATGGACCAGGAGCCAACGAAAGAAGGATCCGTCCAGGACAAGGTCTATTTCAACACCGGTACCTGGAGGAAAACCTGGAACAAGGTAGTCTTCGACCCCGCGAGTCGCGAATTCGTCGGCTGGCATGTTCTCAGCTACGTCGCGCTGTTCAAGCCGGAGGAAAACGGGCCCTACAACTTCGAGGTCTGGAACGGGGCGTTGGGCTAGCAGTGACGGCTCCAAAAGCAGCGTTGGTACATTTTTTCAAAATTCCAGTCACAGACAGGAGTTCACATGCCAGCATACAGACTCGGCTCAAAGGGTGAAGAGGTTCGGAAAATCCAGGCGAAACTGCAGTTGCTCGGCATCTACCTCGGTCCGCTTGACGGCGATTTCGGCGGCGGTACCGAAGGGGCGGTGAAGCTCTTCCAGGAGCGGGAGGGACTGGAGGTGGACGGTATCGTCGGTTCCCTCACCTGGGGAAAACTGGTTGGGGGGGAGGTGCCGCGACCGTCGATCGGGTACCAGCCACTCGATTATCGCTGTCTTTCCCTCACCGGTTCGTACGAGACCGGTACCGGCATCCCCGACTGCTTTGCCGGTGTCTCCGGCGACTTTGACGGCCAGGGAATCAGCTTCGGCGTGTTACAGTGGAATTTCGGACAGGGGTCGCTGCAGCCGCTGTTGAAGCAAATGTTCAACGAACACGCTGAGCGTTCGCGGTCGATATTCCAGGACCGCTTCGACCTTGTCAGCTCAAAACTTCAGGGCGGGAAGTCGGACCTGATGTCCTTTGCCCGTTCCATCCAGCACCCGACCAAGCATTTTCTCTACGAGCCATGGCGCGGCATGTTCAAGTCCCTTGGCCGGAGCGACGAGTTCCAGCGGATCGAGGTGGCTTCGGCCAATGCCTTGTATCGAGCCGCCCGGCAACTGTGCGTCGACTACCGTCTCTGGTCGGAGCGGGGCGTGGCTCTCATGTTCGATATCCTGGTGCAGAACGGAAGCATCAGCAGTGTGGTAAAAGGGCACATACTTGCCGATTTCCAGGCTATATCACCCGGTCTGGAGGAAGATGATGCGGAGGTGACCCGACTGCGAATTGTCGCCAACCGCCGCGCCGATGCGGCCAAGGCCCGCTGGCGCGAGGATGTTAGGAATAGAAAACTCTGCATCGCCAACGGAGAGGGCACGGTCCACGGCATATCCTATAATCTCGCGGAGCAGTTCGGGATAGAGTTGCGGAGGTTTGTCGTCTGATGGCAGGCTGACAGGTGGTGAGAGTCTGCTGCAGGCTGGAACCCGCGTAGCAAGGAACATCTCTTCCTCCACCACGGGTGGACGGTGAGAGTTGAGATGACAAAGGAGACCAGACATGGAATTTTTCCAATGCCCATGCCCGCAAAGGGGAGAGGTGAAGCTTGACGGCAAGGATCAGGGTCCCAACAAGGATGATGCAGGAAATCTCCTGGTCAAGCAATGCAACAGGGGGCTCCACTTTGTCTCCCTGCAGTGTTCAGACGGGAAGGAATGTGTAAGCCGGTTGGTCCAGATTACGGACACCGACCCTATTTCACCCCTGGAGGTACCGTTCCAATGCGAAACGTGAGAACTGTCCTGCAAAGGTTGTCCATCGCAATGGCGGTGCTCTGTGCCGGCTGCGCCCACTACCACGAAAATCCTCCCCTCGGGGCCATTTCCCCAGAGACTGGCTACCGGTACAGTGTAATTCGACCAGCGCCGACCAATGACAAGCCCTTCGTAATTTTGGCCTTCTCGGGTGGCGGAACCCGTGCCGCGGCCTTTTCCTTCGGGCTGATGGAGGAGCTCCGTTTGGTGGAGTATTCCGCAAAGGACGGGTCGAAACGAAGGCTGCTGGATGACGTGGAGATTATCTCGTCGGTCTCGGGCGGGAGCTTCACCTCGGCCTATTATGCCCTCTTTCCCGAGAGGTTCTACAGCGAGTTCCCACAGCGCTTCCTTTACCGGAACATCCAGAGCGGTCTGATCCTGAGGCTGTTCAATCCGTACAACTGGGTCCGGCTCGCATCACCTGATTTCAGCCGTATAGATATGGCTGACGAGTACTACAATGACACGGTCTTCGAGGGAAAGACCTTCGCAGACCTGCTGAAGAGGCCCCAGGGGAGTGTCCCTTTCCTGGTTCTCAATGCTACCGACATCAGCATCAATCACCGCTTTGAGTTCACCCAGGATCAGTTCGATCTCCTCTGCTCAAACCTCTCCGATGTGACGGTTTCCCGTGCGGTCGCCGCTTCTTCAAATTTTCCGGTAGCTTTCGCGCCGCTTACCCTGGACAATTACAAGAACGATTGCGGAGCGCTCCCCGAATGGATCGGCCCTGCCCTGGATCGGGGGCAAAACCCGAAACGGCGCGTTGCCGAGGCGGCGGCAGCACAATCGTACCGTGACCCGGACCGGCGTTTTGTGCATCTGCTGGACGGCGGACTTTCGGACAATCTTGGGCTCAGGGGGCCGTTTCAGGCGGTGACCACAACAGACAGTCCGTGGAGCGTTCTCAATTACGCCAACCTCGGGCAGTTGGGGCGGCTGATGGTGATTGCGGCCAATGCCAAGACGACCAAGCAGAGAGCCTGGGATGCCAAGAGTTCCCCCCCGGGGATCGGGGCTGTTCTGGACGTCATTACCGGCGGGCCCATGGATGATGTTTCCTTCGACAGCATCGAGATGATCGATGGGCATTTCACTTCCATGAAGCAGCTTTCCC
Organism: Geobacter sp.; assembly: GCA_003857395.1. The sequence goes on along the minus strand of RPRC01000119.1, from coordinate 1,519 downwards.
GTACGGTTGATTCCTGCAACAAGCGGCTCGCCAAATATCCCGATGCTCTGCAGATCACGAACCCTTTAACCACTGATTTTACCTTTGCCGAGCTTACCTTCGACGATATCCCGGATGCCTACCTGCGCACCTGCCTGCAGGGGCTTCCGACCTCTTTCTCGCTTTCGGACAAAACAGTGGATCTCCTTCGAGCCACAGCCGGGTACCTGCTCATGAGCTCGGACGAATTTGTCGCCGGGATGAAGCGTCTGGATCCTGCCTGGAAGCCGCGGCAGATTATTATCGATCCTGTTTTGATCGATGAGGTCTGCAGGGCGCTTCCAGCGTATGAGAGTGGGAAATAGGGGAAAGGGGAAATGATATCACGATCGGGTGCCTGCCAGTAATCAATGTTTGCTTCTGAATCTTCTCGGATTTGCGGTATAGTTACTCCAATTTACCAAGACTGTCGGAAATGGAAGCCTGTTGTTCGATTAAGGGTCTTCACCAGATAGTGTGTATTCCAGCGATCCCCGGAATACATTGTCAGAACAACCTGGCATTGAAATTTTTCTACACCGAGGCTCATCATGCCAATTCACGTATTCGATGCCTTCAGGAGCAAAATCAGCTCATTTTTAGGCGGTGCCGCTGTAGACCTGCTCCCCGGCGATAGCGAAATTGCCGTTGATGCAAAAACCTTCCGCGAGCGTCTCTTCATTGAGGATCGTCCCTATTGTTTTCTGGCCCGGAGGGAGGAGCTCTCCTTCACCCGTAGCGAGACGGCCTTCTGCCGGGAGTTGTTGACCGCCTTCTCGGGCATGTTCAGCGGCTTCCAGCAAGAAGGGTACACAGCGCATTTCCGTACAGCGCTTTTGGCTTCAATCATGGACATTACCGTGGCCCGCTCGCTGCGGGGAGACCACCGCAAAGGCTTCTGGCCGATTCAGCAACTGATTCAGCTGCTGAAAAACCTCTCGTACCAACGCTACGAAGGAAAACCGGCAACAACCGGTTTCATCGTGCACCGCACTACGCCGCCCCTGCTGCTTAAATTGGTGAGGGAGCGACACCACACTTTGATTCCCCTGCAGCCGCATGAAGACATTACCCCCGAGTTTTTCCGTAACCCCTTGCCGTACCGTTTCGTTGACGGCAGCAACCTTTTCTTTGTCGCCAATATCCAGATGCAGGTGACCGGAATCCTGCGCACCTCTCCGACAGTGATGCACACCGATATTGAACGCCTGACGCAGCGGGAAATCTTTTCGCTTGTCCGGCGCGCCGGACATGGAGCATTTGCCGTGACGGTCAATGAGGCCTCCGAGATCGAGGTGTTGAACAGCCCGGCTACGCTGCTTGTTCGGCGCAAGGGTACCTGGGCGATTTTTGATCCGGACATCTTTCGTTCGTTTCTGGCTGAAAGCATTGATGCTGAATCCATCGATGAGCTGCTCTGGACGGTCTATGCACTTTCCAAGGAGCGGCACGGCACGGTGATTCTGATCTATAACAAGGGGGCACGAAAACTGGCTTTGCT
>RPRC01000118.1 GCA_003857395.1 Geobacter sp. | reverse complement strand
TTTGCCGCTGGTTGCCAGGGAGAAATCCTGGCGCAAGCCAGCACTGAAGATGAACAGTTGTGCACCGTCGAGATCGACCTGGCACGCTGCGAAGACGTCCGGCGTATCTGGCCTTTTCTCCGGGACCGACGCATCGATTCTTACCAGGATCTTCTCAAACGATTTTGCACCTGATCCGAAGCACCACATCGTCGTGCATATCTTGCCGCGCCAAGCCCATAACAGCGTAATATCCGTGCTTTGTTTACAACAAGACATCCGATAAAACACCGTTTTCACTGATTTTCTTGCAAAAGCACCGCAACGAAGTTATGATGTATACCTTTACTAAAACCTCTTCGGTTTTGGAACACTACCCATAAAAGGAGTGGACATGAAAGTAATCGTAACCGAACAGCTGGCACATGAGGGACTCTTGATTCTGGAAAAGGACCCGCGAATTGAAGTGGATGTCCGTCTTGGTCTCAGCAAAGAGGAACTGATCTCTGTCATTGGCGATTATGAAGCAATTGTTACCCGGAGCGCCACGAAAGTCGACCGGGATGTACTCGAAGCAGGAAAGAAGCTGAAGCTGGTTGCCCGCGCAGGCGTCGGCATCGACAGCGTCGATGTGAAGGTCGCGAGCGAAAAGGGCATTATCGTCCTCAACGCGCCCTTCGGCAACACCAACAGTGTGGCTGAACATACCCTGGCGCTGCTCCTTTCGCTCTGCAGGAACATCGCCAAAGCCGATGCAAGCCTCAAGAGAGGCGAATGGAAGCGTTCCGCACTGATCGGCTCGGAACTAAAGGGCAAAGTAGCCGGGGTAATAGGACTGAGCAAGGTTGGTGGCCGCGTCGTCACGAGACTCCAGGCCTTCGAATGCGAGGTGATCGGCAGCGACCCCTATGTATCGGAGAAAAGGGCCAAAGATCTTGGAATCAGGCTTGTTTCCATTGAGGAAATTATCAGAACAGCGGACATCATCACCCTGCATGTCCCCCTGACCGATGAAACCCGCGACATGATCGGTGAAAAAGAAATCGGCCAGATGAAGGATGGCGTCATCCTCATCAACACCGCCCGCGGCGGGATAATAAACGACGAAGCTTTGTTGAATGCCCTCAATAGCGGCAAACTGGGCGGCGCAGCCATCGACGTATGGACCGAGGAACCCCCTAAATCGGAAATCCTGAAAAACATCATCGCCCACGAAAGGGTCGTTTCGATGCCTCACCTAGGTGCCTCCACCCACGAAGCACAGATCAACGTGTCAGTGGACGTGTCTCGCGAGATTATCCGCTACCTGGATGAGCAGCCGCTGGAAAATGCCGTAAATATCCCCCGATTCGACCTTACCCTCATGGACCAGATGCGTCCATTCCTGCGCCTGGTAAATATCATGGGGGATTTTGTCGTGCAGCTGCTCGACACCAATATGAATAAAGTAACCTTCACGTACGAAGGAAACATTGCCGAATACTGCACCTCGCCCATAACCGTCTGCGGCCTGGCGGCACTGCTCAACCGCAAGGTGGAGCAAGACGTGAACATGGTTAATGCCAACCTGGTTGCCGAAAACATGGGAATAGCGATTGAAGAAGTCAAGCACAACGAGACAGGATCCTTCTCGAACATGGTGACCATAACCATTGAGGGACCAAACGAAAAGAGGGTCATCTCGGGCACGCATTTCGAGGGCACTCCCCGTATCGTCCGACTGCGTGATTACCAGGTAGATTTCACGCCGGAAGAATACATGCTGCTGCTTACCTATGAAGACCGACCCGGCATGATCGGCAAGATCGGTATGATCTTGGGGCAGCACGAGATCAACATTGCCGCGATGAGTCTTGGCAGAAGGGAAAAAGAAGGAGAGGCCATGGTAATCCTCTCCCTGGATTCACCGGTTCCCTCGAACGTCGTCGAAGAAATCCAGACGGCAACCGAAGCCACCTTCAGCAAGGCACTGCACATGGTTACCGCACGCGAGTCCAAGTAGTTCCGACTTCGTTGGGAGCGGTCAAACGCCGCTCCCAACGAATCTTCTCTTCCATCCTTTCCCCTGAAAATTTTCCAGGCAAGCAACAAGGGCACCCGCCAGCACCATCTCCCGTATCGCCGACTCGGAATCGCCCGGCTTGAGATCCACACCGCGAACAGCGTCGATCAGCAGGGTGACCGAAAAACCTTTTTTGAGCGCTTCAAGCACGGTATTCTTGACACAATAGTCGGTTGCAAGCCCACCGACAAAAAGATGTCGAACACCTCTCTCTTCCAGTGACTCGGAAAAGCTCTTCCCCTCGGCACTGAAAGCTTCGAAAGAAGAATACCCGTCTTCTGCAGGGTCCATACCCTTGGATATAACCACCACAGCGTCGGGAAGATTCAGGTCCGGATGAAATCGCGCCCCGTCACTTCCCTGAACGCAATGAACCGGCCAGATGCCGCCATAGTCGCCGAAATGACTCGATTTCTCCGGATGCCAATCACGGGAAGCAAACACCGGCAGCCCCTTATCCAGGAAAAGACCGATATAGCGGTTCAACACCGGAACAACCTCATCCCCTCCGGACACCGCAAGGGCCCCGCCAGAGCAGAAGTCATTCTGCACATCCTCAATCAGCAAAGCCGATCCTTTCTCCATCGCTGCCACCTTCTTTCCTTATCTCCCTCCGGCAATCAAACTGCCAGGAAGGTATTGAAATCATTGGTAGCCCTTCTGTACCTCATCGATCAACCGCATCCGCAGTTCGTGGAGCCCGCGGCTCAGGTAGACACCATAGGGGAGGACATCCTCAAAACGGAGAACGCCGTCTGCAAGGCAGCCAAGCTGTGCCTGGCAACGGTCAGCAATTTCGCAGAGGGAAGGTGATGGCTCTGTCACCACCCCCTCAGCCATTACAATCGAACGAATGGGCTCAAGGACAGCAGATTCGGGAATCCGTATGGTCTTCTGCGGGTCCCTGGGATTGTACAGGAGATCCCTTGGTGCAGGGGTCTCATTTTCCCTGCAGATGATGTCCATCAGGAAGGTACCGTCACCATCGCTGGCCCGCAACAGTTTTTTCCGACCGGGAATCGTGCTTTTCGAGATATCACTCGTGACCTTCAGTTTCGGTTTCCCGTTATAGCGGACGAGTTTATACACCCCTCCCAGGGCCCCTCCTCCCTCTCCCTGGCAGGTGGCGAGCCTGGTGCCGACCCCATAGATATCAACCTGCCCCCCCTGTTCACGGATGGAACGAATAACATACTCATCCAGTTCGTTGGATGCCAGGATCTTGACGTCAGGGAATCCCGCCGCATCGAGCATCCGCCGGGACTCACGGCTCAAGAAGGCCAAGTCACCCGAATCAAGACGCACAGCTCGCAGCTCGTGCCCCTTTTCCCGCAATTCCCGTGCAACGATGATGGCGTTGGGTATTCCGCTCTTGAGCGTGTCGTAGGTATCCACGAGAAGGGTAGAGCTATCGGGAAAAACGTCCGCGTAGGCCCGAAAGGAAGAAAGCTCATCGGGAAACGCCATGATCCAGCTATGGGCGTGGGTTCCTTTCACCGGAATGCCAAGGGTCTGCCCGGCCCGAACGTTGCTGGAACTGCGGGCACCTCCGATATACGCCCCACGGACCTCACTCAGCCCGCCGTCGGGACCTTGGGCCCGACGCAGCCCAAACTCAACTATTTCTTTCCCATCGGCAACTGAGACAATCCTCGCCGCTTTTGTCGCCACCAGGGACTGGAAGTTGATGATGTTGAGCAGGGCCGTTTCCACGAATTGGGCCTGCGCAAGAGGTGCTTCCACGGAGACCAAAGGTTCGAGTGAAAAGGCCACCGTACCTTCCTGCATGGCAATGACCCTGCCCTGGAATCGGAAATTTTCCAGGTAATCAAGGAAAGAGTCCTTGAAGATGCCAAGGGTTTTAAGGTAGGAGAGGTCGCCATCGGTAAAGCGCAGCTCAGAGAGGTAACGAAGTGCAGTTTCAAGACCGGCAAAAACAACGTACCCGCCCTTGAACGGCGGAGTTCGGAAGAAAAGGTCGAAAACGGCAGGATCATCATTCATCCCTTTTTCGAAATACCCGGCCAGCATGGTAAGCTGGTAGAGGTCAGTCAGGAGCGCCGAATAGGACATATATTCCCTCCTTGGTGTGTATGTTGCTTGTTTTGATTATACCACGGAAATCTCGTTGACTTCACTCGTGTCAGCCGTCCATCTTTTAACCATCAGAAAACCAGGCAACGGCAGACTGAATGCGAGATAGCGAAAAAGGCCGCCCCAAATAAATCGGGGCGGCCTTTTTCGCTATGTTTCTAAGATTTCAGTAGCGGTAGAAATCAGGCTTGAAGGGCCCTTCAACCGGGACACCGATATACTCCGCCTGCTCTTTCGTCAAGGCGCTAAGCTTCACGCCAAGTTTGCCGAGATGGAGACGTGCAACCTTCTCATCTAGAATTTTCGGCAGCATGTATACTTTTTTCTCATAAGAGGCAGGATTGGTCCAAAGCTCGATCTGGGCCATAACCTGGTTGGTAAAGGAGGTGGACATGACAAAACTCGGGTGGCCGGTAGCACAGCCGAGGTTTACCAGGCGACCTTCCGCCAGAAGAATCAGTTTTTTGCCGTCCGGGAAGAGTATTTCATCCACCTGAGGCTTGATGTTGACCCAGGGAAGACCGCGAATACCGGCGATATCGATTTCGTGATCGAAATGACCGATGTTGCAAACAATAGCCTGATCCTTCATTGTGTCCATGTGGGTACGGGTAATGACATTGACACAACCGGTAGCGGTAACAAAGATATCGCCAAGCGGAGCGGCCTCTTCCATGGTGGTAACCTGATACCCCTCCATCGCAGCCTGGAGGGCAATGATGGGATCAATCTCGGTAATGAGCACCCGGGCACCCTGTCCTCGCAAAGAATGGGCACTGCCCTTGCCCACATCGCCGTACCCGCAAACCACGGCAACCTTTCCCGCTATCATCACGTCGGTAGCTCGCTTTATGCCGTCCAGAAGGGATTCACGACAACCGTAAAGGTTGTCGAACTTTGATTTGGTAACTGAATCATTCACGTTCATAGCAGGAATGGCAAGAGTTTCTTTCCGCATCATGTCATAGAGACGGTGCACGCCGGTGGTGGTCTCTTCGCTTACGCCCCGAATACCCGGAAGTAGCTGCGGATACTCTTCGTGGATAAGCTTGGTAAGGTCACCGCCATCGTCAAGGATCATGTTAAGGGGGCTGCCGTCCAGCCAAAAGATCGTTTGCCGCATACACCAGTCGTATTCCTCTGCCGTTTCCCCTTTCCAGGCAAAAACAGGGATACCGGCAGCAGCTATGCCTGCAGCAGCATGGTCCTGGGTGGAAAAGATGTTGCACGATGACCAGCGCACCTCGGCACCCAGCTCAATGAGCGTCTCAATGAGGACCGCGGTCTGAATTGTCATGTGCAGGGAACCGGCAATTCTTGCACCGGCCAAGCACTTGCTGGATCCGAATTCCTCACGAAGTGCCATCAGACCCGGCATCTCCTTTTCCGCCATTTCGATTTCCTTACGACCCCAGGTTGCCAGAGAAATGTCCCGAATCTTATAATCGGTAAACGCGCCTGGCGCGATCTGCGTCTGTTCAGTATTCCTTTGCATTATCTTCCTCCAAAATATAATGAGCAGCCTGAACATCGGTTATGCAAAAATCGTCCCGAATCAGACTGCTCATTATGTATATCACTATTATCCCACCAGGTCAAAAAGGAAAAGCTCAGGCCCAGTCCATCAGGCGGCTTCCTCCCCTTTCTCCGAAACAGCTTCGGCAAAGAGCTCGTCAAAAATCTCCTGCACCGTAGTAATCCGGTCTGCCTTGTAGGCATTGGTTCCACAGAAAACCAGGCCGGTTTCAACGTCTCCTCGCTGGGCCCGGTCCAAGGCCCGAACAATGCAGAAGCGCTCACCGGATTCCTTGTAGGTACATTTCTTCAAACAACCGGTGGAACAGACGATCCCTTTCGATTGGTCATGTTTCACAATTGCATCACGATTCCGGATAATGGCCCTTCCCGGCAGCCCCGCCGGACTCATGATCAAACCGATGTCTTCCTTACGACAGTCAATATATGCCTGCTTGAAACTGTCGGCAGCATCACATTCTTCTGTGGCAACAAAGCGGCTTGCCATCTGCACAGCATCTGCTCCCTGGGCAAGGGCATGCATGACATCGGCGCGGTCCCAGATACCTCCGGCAGCGATAACCGGGACATCCCGACCATAATCACTCCTGAAGAACTCTTTAATCGCCCGCACCGTTCCATAGTGATCATAGGTCCCGGTACCGATGTTTTCCAGCTTTTCTCCCAGATGTCCGCCGGCGGTATCAGGATCCTCCACAAGTACTGCGTCGGGGAGTCGATTATAGCCTTTATACCACTTCTTTGCGATAAGCTGTGCGGCCCTGAGCGACGACACGATCGGGATCAGAGCAACATGAGGAGCATGGGCGGTAAGCTCAGGAAGAGTCATGGGAAGCCCGGCACCACATATAATGACCTTCGCGCCCCCTTCCACAGAGGCTTTTACAAGGTTTTCGTAATCGGACAGTGCTACCATGACATTGACGCCGATTACGCCGTCGGGAGCTATGGCATACGCTTTCCGCAACTCTTCCTTCATGGCCTCAGGTTCAGCCTGCATATAGTTCGATCCTGTATAGTAGGAACTGTTCATGGCAATACCTGCTGCCGCGACAATGCCAATCCCGCCGCATCGGGCAACATGGCCAGCCAGGGACCCCCCGGAAATGCGAACGCCCATTCCTCCCTGAATCAAAGGATACCTGACTGTATAGTTACCAATCTTAAAAGGCTGCATTATTGTTCCTTCCTTACGCAATAAAGGTCTGGTCGTTTCTTTTGTGACTTCAGCATACTGGAAAAAGAATCTTTGTTGTGTAATAGTATTGTAAAATCCCCTTGAAAGCCCCGAGGGCTCCCAGCTACCTCGGCTTTCTCAGATCGGATCCCAGCCCCATGAAATGGGTCAAACGTCTTTTCCATCCCCTCATCGCCTTCATTGCCATTCAACTGGTATGGGGGGTGATTGTCCTGTTCTGGATCTCCTGGTTTCTTGACAGCAACCGGGAATTCCGTAACCTTGCCCTTCGCTATCGCCCGGAGCTCGTCAATAAGGGGCTTGATTGGACTGCCCTGCTGGGGGGCCTGATCCTCCTCTTGGTCGTTCTTGCCGGCATCTATCTTCTTTTTATCTACTGGAAGCGTCAGTATGACCTGTACCGGCAGCAGAAAAATATCATCTCGCAAGTTACCCATGAATTAAAGTCGCCCCTTGCCTCGATCCAGCTTCACTTGGAAACTATCCGTCTCCGACCGCTTCCCCCCGAGAAAACGGAACAGTTTCTTGATATCATGCTAGACGATGTGGAACGCCTCAACCACTTGATCAGTAATCTGCTCATGGCAGCAAAACTGGAACAGAAGTACCGGGCTCCTCAAAGGCGTCCGATCGATTTTTCAGCCTTTCTGACGGCATATCTGGAAAGAAAGCGAATGAATCTTCCAGAAGGGAGCTGTCTCTCCCTGAATATTGAAGACAATATTGTGGTTTCCTGCAATCCTGAAGAAATGGAAACCGCGTTCAGAAATCTTTTTGAAAACGCCACTCTCTACAGTCCTGCCTCGCCGGAGATCGAAATCACTCTGCGCAGAGCAGGAAAGCGCTGCAGCCTGACATTCAGGGATAAGGGGAAGGGAATTGAATCTGAACACCTGAAAAAGATCTTCCGCATGTTTTATCGGGTTCGCAGCCACGGTGAGAATATCCGCGGGACCGGTCTCGGACTCTATATCGTAAAATCAATTATCACAGCCCACGGGGGCAAGATCAGGGTAACAAGTGAAGGAATCGGCAAAGGCTCCACGTTTCACATTTCCCTCCCTCTTTCGGAGAAATCATGAGCGAAGAAAAACCCAACATACTTCTCGTTGAAGATGAAATCCATCTTGCACGTGGTATCTGTTTCAACCTGGAACTGGAAGGGTACCGGGTAAGCCACATGGAATCCGGAGAGGAGGCCCTCAAACGGCTCGAGTATGACCGTTTCTCCCTCATAGTCCTCGACATCATGCTGCCGGGCATAGACGGCTTTGCCGTATGCAAGAAAATCAGGGAAATGGATATGCGTGTCCCGATTCTGATTCTTTCCGCCCGCTCCGAAGAAGGAGACCGAATTACCGGTCTTTCGGCCGGGGCGGACGATTATCTCATGAAGCCGTTTAACCTGAACGAATTCCTTCTCCGCGTTCAAGGAATGTTGAAACGATCAGCCTGGTACCGTCCCGAACCCATCGAGGAAAGTTACCGGTTTGGCGACAGCGATGTTTTTCTCCTCTCCTATCATGCAAAAACTCCACAGGGAGAAATAGATCTTACCGAACTCGAGGTCAAGATGCTGGCCTTCTTTTTCAAAAACGAGGGGAAGGCCGTCTCCCGTGCCGATCTGCTCGAAACCGTCTGGGGATATTCAACCGACACGGAAACAAGGACTCTCGACAATTTCATCGTCAGGCTGAGGCGCTACTTCGAGCCAGACCCATCACATCCGGTACATTTTCAGACCGTGCGCGGGATCGGATATCGTTTTGTCAGGGAGCAGAAAAGGAAACTGGAAGGAAGTCAGGATCAGAAAATACCGCTCTGACCGGTCGGCAGACAAATTACACAGCCCATACCATGCAAAAAAGCCGGAAGGGGGACCCCTCCGGCTTTTTTGCATCCTGTTGACACTGTTCTTTCCGTGCGTTACCTGTCTGCCAATTTGGCACGAAAATGGTCTGTTACAGCCCGGCCTTAGACCTTAAAATCTCAACCTTGTCAGTCTTTTCCCAGGTAAACTCCGGAAGTTCACGGCCAAAGTGGCCATAGGCAGCCGTTTTCAGGTAGATGGGCCGGAGAAGGTCAAGCTGCTCAATGATGGCCCGCGGCCTGAGATCAAAGGTTGTCCGGACTATTTCAGCAATTTGCTCCGAAGGTATCACACCGGTTCGGAAGGTGTTGATCATTACGGATACCGGCTCGGCAACACCGATGGCATAGGCAACCTGGACCTCGCACTTGTCGCACAGGCCTGCAGCCACGAGGTTTTTTGCCACGTAGCGTCCCATGTAGGATGCAGAGCGGTCAACCTTTGACGGATCCTTGCCGGAGAAAGCGCCCCCACCATGGGAACCCTGGCCGCCATAGGTATCAACAATGATTTTGCGGCCGGTAAGTCCGCAGTCACCCATGGGTCCGCCGATAACGAAACGGCCGGTCGGGTTAATGAGAAAACGGGTAACGTCTGTCATCAATTCGGCGGGGATGATTTTCTTGACGACCTCTTCAATAATTCCTTCCCGAATCATCTCGTACGATACTTCCGGTGAATGCTGGGATGAAACAACAACCGTATCAATACTGACCGGCCTGTCGCCGACATAACGGACCGACACCTGTGACTTGGAATCAGGGCGGAGGAAGTCCAGAATCCCTTGTTTGCGAACATCGCTCAGACGTTTGGTCAACCTGTGAGCCAGCATAATCGGCAGGGGCATGAGTTCAGGAGTATCGTTGCAGGCATAGCCGAACATGAGACCCTGATCTCCGGCACCCTGGTCTTTAAACAGACCCTCTCCTTCGGTTACGCCCTGGGAGATATCCGGTGACTGCTTGTCTATGGACGTAAGCACGGCACAGGTTTCCCAGTCAAAGCCCATGGCTGAATCATTGTACCCGATTTGCCTGATTGTTTCGCGGGCTACCTTGGGATAGTCGACCATAGCATTCGTGGTTATCTCACCCGCCATCACAACCATTCCGGTTGTCACGAGGGTTTCACAGGCAACTCGTGAATTCGGATCCTGAGCGAGGATGGCGTCAAGTACTGCATCTGATATCTGGTCGGCTACCTTATCCGGATGCCCTTCGGAAACCGATTCGGAAGTAAATTGAAAATCTGTCATGCCCATGTGATGATACTCCTCTCGTTGTCTGCTAAAATGGCGGGAAAAACCCCCATAAAGGTGGATGGTAAAATTCCGCCCGCACCTTTGTCAAGTCATAAATAACATTCTTGGATAATATGGCCTGCAGTCCAATAAAAACCGGATTCAGCAGGTCAGTTTCCGGGCTTGCGGAATGGGCCCGCAGAAGGTCAATCGATGCTATCGGAAAACTTGGTTACAATCTGACTCTCAAGATAGGACTCAACCTCGGACGCAGTCGCAAAAGACAGGGCCTGCTTGACCATTTTTTCCGCGTCACTCCGACTGCAGCGGCGAAGAATTTTCTTGACCTTGGGAATGGACACCGCATTCATGGAAAGCTCGTCGAATCCCAACCCCAGAAGTATCGGCAGATAATTGGGCTCACCTGCCATTTCCCCGCAGATGCTCACGTAGATTCCCGCGCCGTGAGCAGCATCGGCTACAATTTTCAGAGATCTCAGAACCGCCGGATGCAAAGGCTCATAGAGATCGGAAAGATGCTCGTTGGTCCGGTCGATTGCCAGCGAATACTGGATAAGGTCATTGGTGCCGACACTGAAGAAATCCACCTCGGTCGCCAACAGGTCAGCAATAATAACCGCCGATGGCGTCTCAATCATGATACCGATTTCCATCTCCTCGTCAAAAGGAATGGACGCTGCCCGCAACTCCTCCCGGGCCTCCTCCAGCAAGGCCTTTGCAGAACGTATCTCGCCGACCCCGGAGATCATCGGAAAGAACACCTTCACGGTACCAAAGTTACTTGCACGAAGAATCGCGCGCAACTGCGTCTTGAACAATTCAGGACAGCGGAGCGACAGACGGATCGCCCGCAGGCCGAGGGCGGGGTTCAGTTCATCGTCGAGATTAAGCTCCGGGACAAACTTGTCACCACCTACGTCCAGAGTCCTGATAGTTACCGGGTAAGGTGCCATCTGACGGGCAATTTCGACGTAGGTACGAAACTGTTCCTCTTCATCAGGGATGGTTGATCGCCCCAGGAAGAGCATCTCGGTCCGATAGAGACCGATCCCATCACCACCATGTTTTTTAATGGAAGGAACTTCCTCCATGAATTCTACGTTTCCCTTCAGGAGCATCCGCTGACCGTCTATTGTTTCAGCCGGAAGGTCCCGCAGCTTCAAGAGCTCCTTTTCACGGTACTCATAGTACTGCTTATGCTGGAGATAGTCGCGAAAAGTCTCCTCATCAGGATTAACGATTACGAGACCCTTGGCTCCGTCAACAATAATCGAATCGCCGTCCACCACTTCCCCGGTAATACTTTCGAGACCGACGACGGCCGGAATTTCCAGAGAGCGTGATACGATGGCAGTATGGGATGTTTTCCCTCCCAAATCGGTGACAAAACCAATAACCTTCTCTTTATCGAACTGGAGAATATCGGCGGGTGAAAGGTCGTGGGCAACTATCACCACACGCCCCTCCGCGGCACAGAGCAGTTCGTGTCGCTTTCCGAGCATATTACGTAAAACCCGTTCGACCACGGTCTCTACATCACTGCCCCGCTCGCGGAGATATTCGTCTTCGATCCCATCGAAAAACTCTTTGAACTTCTTGAGAGTCCGGTTCAGGGCAGCTTCAGCGTTAATCATCTCCTGCTCGATGAGGCTGACGGTTTCCATGGTCAACATGGTATCGTCGAGAATCATGAGATGAGTATCGATGACGTAAAGATGCTCTGTGCCTTGCGTCCGGGATATCTGGTCCTTCAGGGAAAGGAGATCTTCCTTCGCCCTCAGGAGCGCCGCATGAAAACGTTCAATCTCGCCGGCAATCTCCTCGGCAGGAACAAATCTTTCGACAACGACAACCTTGGTCCGGTCGGCGACACGCGCCTCCCCGATGACAATTCCGGGAGAAGCGCCAGTCCCTTGGTATATTCTGTTTTTAGTCTTCTCCGAAACCATCCGTTATGAGTTCCCCGAGAATATTCATCGCGTCCACCTCGTCCGCGCCTTTAATCTTGACGCGGATAACGCTACCCTTTGCCGCAGCAAGCATCATAATGCCCATGATGCTTTTTCCGTTCACCTCAATGTCTTCACGCTCAATAAAGATATCGGAACTGAAGCGACTGGCAGTTTTCACCAGCAACGCCGATGCCCTGGCGTGAAGTCCCAATTTATTCGGTATGACAAATTCCTCAATCAACATAGATAACTTTCCACCCTGCAGCGAAGTAGCACCGAACACGGGAAAATGGTGTATCCCGTCGGAGCCCACGATACTTTACGAATCATCCGGAAAGCCCTGAGAAGAAATTATTTCAGGTACTCGCCGGCAACAGAAATACTCTCAAGGCCGCACTTTTTCAAAGAAGAGGCCAGTTGTGCGACGCCGAGTTTATCCCGTTCCGAAGCAAACTTTATCACCATCGGGAGGTTTACCCCGGTGATCACTTCAACTTCATTGTCCTTTAAAAATGAAATGCTCATATTTGAGGGAGTACCACCAAACATGTCAGCCATAATGATGACTCCGGAATCGGAAACTTTTTCAATGGCACAGGCAACACTCTCCCTGATCTGCTCCACGGAGTCTTTCGAAGTGATGCCAATGGCCTCCGCCTTTTCAATTCGACCAACTATCATTTCGGCTGCCGCAAGTAGTTCCTTTGCCAACCCCGCGTGAGCAACCAATACCAACCCTATCATAGACTACCCCTTCCCGATATCCCGGTGAGTGATCTTTACAATCACATTTTTGTCTGCAAAAAAACTTTTCAGTTCTTCCGTTATTGCCACGGATCGGTGTTTTCCGCCGGTGCATCCGGTGGAAATAGTCAGGTAGGACTTTCCCTCCCGCTGATACCCAGGAATCAAAAACTCCAATAAAACAGTGAATTTGGTAAGGAACCTTTTGGTCTCCTCTTTTCCCAGAACATACTCGCGCACCAGTGGGTCAAGCCCTGAAAACGCACGTAATGACGGCACAAAATAAGGATTGGGAAGAAAGCGTACGTCCATCACCAGATCAGATTCAAGGGGGATGCCATACCGAAAACCAAAGGACTGCAGATGCACCGTCATTTCCCTGGCTTTTTCGCTGCCTTTCAGAAAAGAGATGACTGCTTCCTTCAACTCATGGATATTAAACTCCGAGGTATCAATGACCCGGGTTGCCATCCGTCGCAACCCAGCCAACTGCTCCCGTTCATATCTGATGCACTCCGGCACTGAACCACTTTTTAACACCGGATGCCGACGTCGCGTCTCCGAATACCGGCGGATAAGCACTTCGTCGGAAGCATCGAAGAAAACAATCTCTACCGTATGCCCGGCCTCCCGAACAGTTTGCAGAACTTTCTCATAACCGCGCAGGGATTCGAAATCCCGGATGTCCATGACCAGAGCGACATCCCTCGTACTGTCCGCAGACTTTGCAACCAGCTCGACAAAGGTGGGAATAAGACTGACCGGCAGATTATCTATACAGAAAAAACCCTCGTCTTCGCAGACCCTTACACCGGTTGACTTTCCCGATCCAGACAAGCCGGTTATGATAACGATCCGCATTTTCTTACTCAACTTCGTCACCAGTATGACAGGCTTCCAAGCGTGCCAGGAGGTTCTCATCAAACTCCCGTGCCGAATGATACCCCATCCCCTTCAAAAGAAAATTCCGCGCAGCCACCTCAAGAATTGACGTAAGATTTCTGCCAAACCGAACAGGCACCTTCAGATAGGGAAATCCCACTTCGAGAATCGTAAAGGTTTCGTCATCAATTCCCAGACGATCATACTCCTGGTTCGGATCCCATTCCACAAGCTCGATTACGAGGTTGATGATTTTCTTTTCCCGTATGGCGGAAATTCCAAAAAGATCCTTGATACTGATAATACCAAGCCCTCTGATCTCCATGCGGAACTGCAGGGATTCCGTGGCACTGCCGACGATGGATCCCAGGCTTCTTTTCCTGATCTGGACCACGTCATCTGCCACGAGGCGGTGACCGCGATTTACCAGGTCAAGGGCACATTCACTCTTGCCAATGCCGCTTTTTCCGAGAATCAACACCCCCACGCCAAGGATATCAACCAGAACACCGGGAATATGGGTGATTGGAAGAAGCCTTGCCTCCAGAAATTTCGTTACCAGAGAAATGCAGGTCGAAGTGAGGTGATGGGTCCTCAAGAGGGGTATCCCCGCCTCGTTGGCCGCACTGACAAGGCATGCAGGGGGATCAAGGCCCATGGTAATCACATAACAGATGATGGGAAATGCACAGAGCTTTTCGAGGTGGCAGTTTGCCGTTTCTTCGGATAGCTGCCGAAGATAGGATATCTCCGTATTGCCGAGAATTTGGATCCGGTTCGGATGCAGGTGTTCCGTGTAACCTGTGAGTGCGAGACCAGGTTTCTGTATGCGCGGAGTTTCTATCTTGTTGCCAAGACCTCTCTCTCCCGCAAGCAGGGTAAGGTCAAGTCCATACTCCGCATCATGGAGGAGATCTTCGATGGTGGGACTACATTGTATCAAAGCCTGTTATCCTGTTCCTGAATAATATCATACAGGGCATCGGCGTCTGAAGCCTCCAGCAGACGACTACGCAGAGCCCGATCTTTCAGAAGGCGAGAAATTCCGGCCAGAAGCTTCAGGTAAAGATCAAGCGAATTCACATCGGCAAGCAAAAGAAAAAACAGGTTGACCGGCTTACCGTCCAAAGCATCATAGCTAATGCCTTGTGTACTCCGGCCAAAAACAACAATGGGGTCGCCCCCATGCAGAAGTTTAGCATGGGGGATGGCGATGCCATCCCCTATACCGGTGCTGCCAAGCAATTCCCGTTCCAGAAGGGCACGGAGCACCTCCTCCCGATCAAAGGCAGAATGACGTGCCACGAGCTTGTCTGTGAGCTCTCCCAACACGTCTTCCTTTGTCGAGGAGGCAAGGCATGGAACAATATCCAGCGAATTTAAATAATTTCCAATATTCTTCAATTCTTCAGACGACTTGCAATAACAAACGGCCGGACAAACATGATCAACCTTTCTGTGGCTCAATCAAACCGTAGTTCCCGTCCTTGCGACGATAGATGACATTGATATCCTCGGTTACCGAGTCGGTAAATACGAGAAATTCTTTATGAAGGAGATCCATCTGCATGACTGCCTCTTCCACCGACATCGGCTTTATGGAGAAAGTATTAGACTTGATGATCACCGGCTCCTGCCGTTGTTCGATACTTTCCGCGGCAAGAATGGTCTTCTTGACCCGCCTATCAGTAGTTTCATTGCCCGGATTGTGCTCTTTGATACGCTCTTTGTAACGACGGAGCTGTCTCTCGATCTTATCGGTAACCCCATCGAGCGCCGCATACATGTCGTTGGTCTCCTCGGAAGCCTTGATTGTAATGCCCCTGGCGGTAATGGTTATTTCGGCGATATGACGAATTTTCTCAACCGTCAGGAAAACCTGGGCAACAATTGGTTCGTCGATATACTTCTGAACCTTTTCAAGTTTCTCCTGAGCATAATTCTTGAGTGGCTCGCTGGACTCCATATGTCTGAAGGTTGTTGTTACTTGCATGGTTAATATCTCCTTTTCACTTGATAATTCAGTGTTAAAACAATCGTCGGTACTGACTTTCGTACGGCTAAAAAAGCCGTTTTCGTTCGGAGGACGATCCGATCTTCAGCATCTCGCGATATTTGGTGATCGTACGTCTGGCAATGGTTATCTTTTGCGCGGAGAGTATCTCGGCAATCCGCTGATCGCTGAAAGGTTTGCGCGGGTCCTCCCCATCAACAATTTCCTTGATGATGTTCTTCACGCTCTCGGATGCCATATCATCGCCTGCCACTGTCGAAATCCCGCTGTTGAAGAAAAACTTCAATTCCAGCAGACCCTGTGGCGTCTGCATATACTTGTTGGTCGTAACACGACTGATGGTTGATTCATGCATCCCGATGTCTTCAGCAATATCGCGGAGAACCAGAGGTTTCAAGTAAGCGATACCACGCTCAAAGAAATTTCGCTGAAACTTTACGATGCTTTTCGAAACCCGGTAGATAGTACGCTGGCGCTGATGAATACTCTTGATCAGCCAGAGAGCAGAACGCATCTTTTCATTAATATATTCTTCCGCTTTCTGATTATCCAAGCCCGTTGAACGCCCCTCGCCCGTATAAAGAGGATTGATCCTGATATTCGGCATGCCCTCGTCGTTCAGAACAACGACAAACTCCTCTCCGACCTTGTAAACAAAAATATCAGGCGAAATGTAATGGACGTCTTCCTGCGAAAACTGCCTGCCGGGTTTCGGATCAAGACCGGAGATTATCTTGGCGCCGACCAGAACATCGTTGAAGTCTATCCCGAGAGATTTTGCGATCTGCTTGTACTTCCGTAATTCAAGGTCCTTCAGATGGTAGAGGAGCATTGCTTCGACCACGCTCCCCTCCATACCCAACTGCTTTACCTGCAGCAGAAGGCACTCCTGAAGGTTCCTGGCACCAACACCAATGGGATCGAACTCCTGAACCTTTTTCAGGACCGATTCCACAAAGTCTTCGTCAACAGAGCAGGTGAGGGCAATATCTGCAAGAGTTGACCGCAAGTAGCCCTCTTCATCAATGTTACCAATAATTTCCGAGCCCACAAGGATTTCCTGCTCGGTCACGCGCGACAATTTCAACTGCCAGAGCAGGTGATCGAAAAGGGTAGTCTTCTTGGTAAGCAGATTTTCGTAGGAAGGCCGGTCATCATCATCATAATACTGTTCGCCGGAACTGTAGTTATAGCTGTCAAGGTAGGCCGCCCAATCCATATCCTGCAGGGTTTCCTCTCCCGCCGTGACTTCTGTGAAGACCTCCGAGCCTTCTTGCGGGGCTGTCTCCTTTTCCGTTATTTCAAGGGTATCTGTTTCCTTGATCTCTTCAAGTTCTAGAGATTCGTCAAGAACGGGGTTCTCCTCCAACTCCTGGCTGACGAGGTCCTGCAACTCGAGTCGAGAGAGCTGAAGAAGCTTTATGGCCTGCTGCAACTGGGGTGTCATCACCAGTTGCTGCGAAAGCTTCATTTGTTGTCGCATTTCAATGGCCATAGAAGTTACATACCTTGTAAATGGATTTTGAAAAAAACAGTCCTAAAGAATGAACTTTTCCCCCAGATAGATCTCGCGTGCCTGTTTACTCTCGGCAATTTTTTTCGGGTCACCATATTCAAGCACTTTGCCTTCATTCAGAATATAGGCTTTATCACACACTCCGAGAGTTTCCCGCACATTATGATCGGAGATAAGTACGCCGATGCCCCGAGCTTTCAAATCAACAATAATATTCTGAATATCAAGCACCGCAAGCGGATCGATTCCCGCAAAAGGCTCATCCAAAAGGATGAACTCTGGTTCGGTAGTCAGCGCCCTCGCAATTTCCACACGTCGCCGCTCCCCCCCGGAAAGGGAAAATCCTTTAATATGGGCCAGATGTGATATTTTAAACTCGGCCAGCAGGTGTTCCATCACCGAGAAGCGCTCTTTAGTTGACATGTCTCTGGACTCAAGGACCGCCAGAAGGTTGTCCCGCACCGTCAGACGACGAAAAATTGACGGTTCCTGAGGAAGATAGCTGATTCCTTTTCGTGCCCTGAGGTACATGGGAAGCCCGGTAATATTTTCATCACCGACAAAAACCTCACCGGAATCAGGTCGGCACAGCCCGACAACCATGTAAAAAGTGGTCGTTTTACCGGCACCGTTGGGCCCGAGGAGACCGACAACCTCACCGGAGGGAACCTCAAGATCGACGCCGTTAACCACTACCCGCTTACCATAGGTTTTTTTAAGCCCTAGAGTAGAAAGGGTCCGCTTATGGCTTTGCTGCGTCATTCCGCCCCTTCCCTTTCGGATAGATTACCGCCTCGACCCGCGTTTCCGATGTGCCGGTCACCACACTTTTCTCCTCATTCACAAAATAGGTAATCTCGCTTCCGGAAACCATGTCCTTTCCCTGGACAACTTTCGGTGATCCCGTCAGGACTATTTTCCCGTCTTTCGTATTATAAACTGCATGCTGCGCTGTCCCGATGCGGTTCTCCTGAACAATGCGCACATTGCCAAAAGCCTCAACTTTTTCAACATCACCGCCCTTTTCTGCATAGCGGACAACCAGCCTGTCAGTATGGATCGTAATAGTGTCCTGCTTCGCAACCACTTTACCCAGAAAAGTTGCGGTTCTGGCTTTTGTATCAGCCTGGAGTTCATTCGATTTGATCTCGATCGGTTGCCCGCCGGAATCTTTCCGCTGTTCTGCCGCAAAAGAATAGGCTCCCGTAACCAGGAGCAGCATGCATACGATTCCAACAATTCTATTCATATCAGTTCTTTCGGGTCCGTATGACCGCGGTGACATTATGTAACACCCTCAATTTTCTGGTGTCCAACCTGAGTTCCATCCCAGCACCCTCAACAGACATGGAGGCATCCACCAGCCGAACTTTATCGGCAGTGGACACGAGTGAACGAGATGCTGAGTATTGAAGGTGGCCGGTGGAAAACGTCATTCCCGATTCATTGGTCGCAGTAATGTTCCCAACGAGTTTCACATCACCAGACTTCTTGTGATAGTCCGCCGTATCGGCCACCAGGGAATATTTACCGGAACCACCTTTTCCGAAAAGGACCATTTCTGCCTGGGTAAACCGGATAACCCCGGAATCATTATAATAGTCAACCTTGTGTGCAAGCAAATCCCACTGAAGGACGCCATCCTTCGTATTGGTATAATGCACCTTCTGCAAAGAGAGGTCTATGTTTTTGGGAAGATCGGACAACATCTCGACGGGACTCTTCAGACGGTGGTACTTCAATGCAATAACCACCGTAAGATAGGAAGCCGCAGCGATGACGACGAAAGCCAGAACCTGCTTGATTTTATTGAATTTCTGCATATTTCAGGCTGAGTATAGCATCATAAAAAATGAGTGTAAAGCAGATTTTTGCCGGAAAATAAAATCTTGGCATAGAGATTGAAACAGACTTGTGCGGCACCACAAATTGTCCACATAAGAGAGGATTTCAGAGAAGAAAATACCTGGCAGTAACCATCTCCCAAGCAGACTGCTCTTTTAAAATAAGGTCACAGACTTCGCGCACAGCTCCCCATCCGCCCCTGTTTTTTGTTACGAAGTGAACATGGGGAAGTACGTCTGAAACGGCATCGGCCGGAGCCGCGGCAAAGCCGACCCGACGAAGGAGCGGCAGGTCAATGATATCATCGCCCATAAAGGCGACCTGATGATCGCTGAAACCTGTTTTCTCAAGGACATCCCGGTAAGGGATCATCTTGTCCAAAGATTTTTGATATACGTGTTCAATTCCCAGTTCGGCCGCCCGGTTGGCAGCTACCTTTGATTCCCTGCCGGAGATTATACCAACAGTTATCCCAGCCCGCTGCAGCATCTTTATCCCGTGACCATCCTTCACGTTGAAAAACTTGCTTTCAACCCCATTGGAATCGAAAACAATCCGGCCATCAGTGAGCACTCCGTCAACATCAAGAAGAAGCAGCCTGATAGGAGCTATTCTCAATTTCATCATGCAAGTCCTGCCTTCAACAGATCATGAAGATGTATTATACCGACCGGCTGATCTGCGGAGGTATCGGTAAAAACAAAGAGCGAGGTTATCGAGTGCTCTTCCATACGCTGCAGGGCCTTGGCCGCCAGATCTCCCGCCGCGATTTTTTTCGGGTTCCGGGACATCAGGTCACCCGCTGTCGCGTTCAGGATATCAGAACCTTTCTCAAGAGCTCTCCTCAGATCCCCGTCAGTAATAACACCCAGCAGAGATCCAGCGGAATCCACAACGCCCGTGATCCCGAGACCGCGGGAGGTAATTACGAAAATCGCTTCCCGCATCAGGACTTCTTCGGAGACCAGCGGCACGGCATCTCCAGCATGCATCAGGTCCTCGACCCGCAGAATGAGCTTTTTACCCAGCGCCCCACCAGGATGGAACAGGGCGAAA
Source organism: Geobacter sp. (assembly GCA_003857395.1). The sequence continues at coordinate 6,586 of RPRC01000118.1, read as the reverse complement.
TCTTCCGCCTTGAAGCCCCTGGTAACGAGAAGGGCGACCGCAAGGGCATCGCCCATGGCCAGAGTGGCCGTTGTCGATGCTGTCGGTGCAAGACCAAGAGGACAGGCCTCCTCCTTGATAGCTATCTCGAGGAAGACATCCGCCACCTTGGCCAGGGTAGAGGCACCATTTCCCGACATGGAAATGAGCTTTGCCCCGATTCGCTTAATTACCGGCAGGATGCGAATGACTTCTTCCGTTTCGCCGCTGTTCGATACGGCGATTACCACGTCTCCCTTCATGATCATGCCGAGATCCCCATGGATACCTTCGGCAGGATGCAGAAAGAACGCTGGGGTTCCCGTTGAAGAAAGGGTTGAAGCTATTTTCTGGCAGATAATTCCAGACTTGCCCATCCCTGTCACAACAACACGCCCATGAGAGGAAATGATCATGTCCACTGCTTTGGCGAATTCACCATTCAGGGAATCAGCCAGAGCCAAAAGCGCCTCGGCCTCGACTCGTATTACTCTTTTCGCCTCTTCCAGAATCACAACGTCCACCTCTCTATCCAAAAAAGGAGCAAGTAGGCGTTTTACGCCATTTCTTACCCCTGAGTCTTCACAGCTACTTGATGATCGCGTCAATGGCCTTCAGTTTTTTCAGCAATGGGGGAAGGTCAGCGAGCTTGATGGAGTTTGGTCCATCACACAGCGCATTCTCGGGATCCTCGTGAACTTCCAGAAAAATTCCGTCCACCCCGGTTGCGACAGCCGCCCGTGACAAGTACTCTACAAACTCACGTTGACCGCCTGAAACGCCGCCCAGGCCTCCGGGAAGCTGAACGCTATGGGTTGCGTCAAACACAACCGGATAGCCGGTCTTCCGCATGATGGGCAGGCTCCTCATATCTGATACCAGATTATTATAACCGAAACTGGCACCCCGTTCCGTAAGGATAATCTGTGAATTGCCCGTGGAAAGAGCCTTGTCAACGACATTGCGCATATCCCATGGTGCCAGGAACTGGCCTTTCTTGATATTGATGACCCGGCCACTTCTGGCAGCCGCATCAATCAGATCGGTTTGCCGGCAGAGGAAGGCCGGGATCTGAAGAACGTCGGCTATTTCGGCAACCGGTCCTATTTCCTCGATGGAATGCACATCGGTCAGAATCGGAAGCCCGAGGGACTCTTTGACCTTGGCGAGAATCTGGAGACCCTCCCGCATTCCCGGCCCCCGGAATGAGGTGGCCGATGTCCGGTTGGCCTTGTCGTAGGAGGCCTTAAAAACAAGAGGCATCGCAATGCCATTACAGATGGTCATCAGTCGCTCGGCGGCATGGAGCGTGAGGGACTCACTCTCGATAACGCACGGGCCGGCGATCAGTACCAGAGGCCTGTTGCCGCCAATTTTCACATTTCCGATGTGTATTTCTTTGACCACTGTCTCTCCCATTCTTTCAGCGAATCCGGACTTAATGCTTTGCGGCAAGCGCCGCCGCGATAAAGGCCTTGAAGAGCGGATGCGGATTCAGAGGCTTTGATTTGAACTCCGGATGGAACTGGCAGCCCAAAAACCAGGGATGGTCGGCTATCTCGACCATCTCCACGAGCCCTTCTTCCTTGTACACACCCGAAAGGGTCAGGCCCTTTTCGGTCAGCAGGTCCCGGTAACGGTTGTTCAGTTCATAGCGGTGCCGGTGTCGCTCACTGATCTGGGTCGCCCCATAAACCTTCTGTGCCAGTGTCCCCTCAGTCAGAGTACAGGGATAGGCCCCGAGCCGCATGGTTCCACCTTTACGCTCGATTCCCTGCTGGGTCTCCATCAGGTGGATGACGGGGTGCTCACAATCCGGTTTGAACTCGCTGGAGCAGGCATCCGTAAGGCCGCAGACGTTTCGGGCATATTCAACGACCGCCATCTGCATGCCGAGACAGATACCGAAGAACGGTATCTTGTGTGTGCGGGCATACTCTATTGCAAGAATCTTCCCTTCGGTTCCCCGCTCGCCAAACCCCCCAGGAACAAGAATCCCGTCCACATCGTCAAAATGGGAACCGATCCCCTCCTGTTCGATCTTTTCGGAATCCAGGTAGCGGACGTGGACCCGGCAGTCATTGGCGATCCCGCCATGGGTCAACGCCTCGGACAGGGATTTGTATGACTCGGTCAGGTTGACGTATTTGCCGACAATGGCAATTCTGGCCATGCCGCTGGACGGGTGCTTCAGAGAATGGACAACCTCCTGCCAGTGACTCAGATCAGGCGCCTTGGTCCAGATATTGAGCTTTTCCACGATCCGGTCGTCCAAGCCTTCCTTGTGAAGAGCCAGCGGCACCTCGTAAATATGCTCCGAATCAACGCAGGTGATGACATCCTTCTCATGCACGTTGCAGAAGAGAGCAATCTTCGCCTTCATCTCGTCGGGCAAATCCCTTTCACAACGGCAAAGAAGAATATCAGGCTGGATGCCGATCTCCCGCAGTTCCTTGACGGAGTGCTGGGTCGGTTTGGTCTTCAACTCCCCAGCGGTCTTGATATGGGGGACCAGGGTAACATGCATATACAGAACGTTTCCCGGCCCACGGTCAAACTTGAACTGCCGAATAGCTTCCAGGAAAGGCAGGGACTCGATATCGCCCACCGTGCCGCCGATCTCGACAATGGCAACGTCGGCGCCTTTGGCATTCTCCAGGATCTTCAACTTGATCTCGTCGGTGATGTGGGGAATCACCTGCACCGTTCCGCCAAGGTAGTCGCCGCGACGCTCCTTCTCGATAACAGAAAAATAGACCTGGCCGGTGGTAAAATTGCTTTTTTTGGAAAGCTTGGACGAGGTATAGCGCTCATAGTGGCCAAGGTCCAAGTCAGTCTCCGCACCATCGTCGGTAACGAAAACTTCACCGTGCTGGAACGGCGACATGGTGCCAGGGTCAACGTTGATGTATGGATCGAGCTTCTGGTTGGTAACACGCAGCCCTCGTGCCTCCAGCAAAGAGCCAAGAGATGCTGCGGCAAGACCCTTACCAATGGATGAAACAACCCCGCCTGTCACAAAAATAAATTTAGTCTTCATGAAAACATCCCTTTAATGAAGAAAGTCCCAGCTTACTGGGACTTTCTCAGTTTTTCGAGAACCTTTTCCAGGTCCGGAGGAGAATCCACCCCTATGGATTCATATTCTGTCTCAACCACCCTGATTCGGTAGCCGTTTTCCAGAACACGAAGTTGTTCAAGTTTCTCGGCACGCTCCAGGTGTGTCTGGGGCATGCGTGCATAGCGTATCAGGAAGTCACGTCGATACACATACATACCGACATGTTTGTAGCAGAGAAGCCTGCCGGATGCAAAAGCCTCATCCTTGAGATCGTCCCACTTGTCCCGAAAAAACGGCAGCGGCGAACGAGAAAAATAGAGGGCAAATCCGTTACAATCGGTAATGACTTTAACCACGTTCGGGCTCAGAAAATCATGGAGATTCCTGACACGGGATTTCAGCGTACCCATGACAATGGTTTCATCATCTAGAAGAGGCTGGATTGCCTCGTCTATCATTGCCGGCTCGATGAGCGGCTCATCCCCCTGGACATTGACGATAATCTCCGAATCGATTCGCTCGGCGACCTCGGCAAGCCGATCCGTTCCCGTTTCATGGGAGATCGAGGTCATCTCGACCCGTCCACCGAAGGCCTTGACCGCAGCCTCAATACGAGGATCATCAGTGGCCACAATTACTTCGGAAACAAGCGCTGCCCGGCAGGTCCGTTCATAGACATGCTGCACCATGGGCTTCCCCATGATGTCGGCAAGGGCTTTTCCCTCAAATCGGGTGGATGCATATCTGGCGGGGATAACAGCAGTTACGCGCATAGAAAAATGGGCCATTCGGATAGAGTCTGTCCCTGCTCATGCGGTGGGACGAACAACGTTACATCAAAACCCGGCAAACTGTCAAGGAGAGATGAAATTGAAAATCGACAAAAGGAATTTCATAGAAAAAAAGCCCCTCGTAAAAAGGGGCTTTTTTGGCCAAACTGTTACCGGAAATCCGTATACTTCGAAATAACCAGGTCCCGATCGGGAGCCTCCTTCAGGTGGCATTCGTAGCAGTTTTTGACAGGATCGATGCCACTCGGTTTTCCCTGCGGGGTAAAGCCGGCAAAGAGCCAGCCACCGGTCGCTTTATTGCGCTTGTCCTTTTTCATCAGTACGATCATCGACTTCTTGCCCTGTACCGGCTTCCCGCCTTCCTGACGAATGCCGTACTGGACAACGACAAACATGCTGCCTTCCGGATACGGCCCACTCTTCTTGTAGGTTTTCAGAGCCTTGCTGTTCACGTAGGTATAGTGAATTCCGTAAAAGAGCGATCTCTTGTCATTCACAATCTGCTGCTTGCTTTTTTCCCACTTCTCATACCCCTTGGGAAGGGAAACGGATCCTGCTGCCATGGCAACAGGAACTGCCGCAAAAAAAGCCGCAACCGTCATCATCAGAATAGTTTTTTTCATGTACGTACTCCCAACGTTGTAAAAATCTGGTGGTGCAGACAAAGACTACCGCAACCGGATTGGATTTGTCATGTAAAAAAATGTCATGAACACCCTGAAATCTGGCACGGGTCGGATATTTTTTCTGGAGAGTTGTCGGCCAGCAAAGTGGCATGAAGAAAACTGGACCTAATCAAGCAGTAGCAGAGTCCAATTGCGCCTGAAGTCCGACAGACTCTTAGTGCAAACCGGCAACAGCAAGAGCTCGGCTCAGAGTGCGATTTGTTGCCAGATATAAGCCGATTGAATGATTCAGGTCATAGGCGTCCTGCACTATTTCATCCCTGAGCACGCTCTCGGGATCTCCATGAGCAATCAAACGTCCATCCTTCACCAAAAGCAGCCGATCCAGCATGGCGCCTATCCCGATATCGTGTAGAGACATGAATACGGAAACTCCTTTGTCGCGGACAATCTCTTTGAGCAGTCGATAGAGGTCAAACTGATACTTGATGTCGAGGCTCGCCAGAGGTTCGTCGAGAAGCAGCACGCTGGTGCCCTGCACCAGAGTCATGGCAATATAAGCCCGTCTCCGTTCGCCGCCACTCAGTTCGGCAAGGTGCATATTTACTTTCCCCTGCAGGCCGACGATCCGAAGCGCTTCTTCTACGGAGAGTGGCTGGGATCCTTCTTGCGGATACTCGCCCATCCTGACGAGCTCGCCAACACGAAAGGGCGCCTGCAAATCAAGTATCTGCGGAAGATATGCCACGAGTTTTGCCCGTTCTTTGCCGCTGTATGAGCCGACAGCTTTTGAACCAACCATAACTTTCCCTTTTTTAGGGGAAAGAAGGCCAGCCGCAAGCTTGAGCAGCGTTGATTTCCCCGCTCCATTTGCCCCCAGCAGTCCGACCAGCTCGCCTTCAGCCAGAGAAAATGACATCTGATCCATAAAGATTTTTGGGCCATAGGAAAAAGAAACGTTTGCGAACTCAAGTGTGGTCATTGATACCATCTCCTGCATCAGCAGTTAGTGTGTTTTACGTTGCCCCAATAAAAAAATGAAATATGGGGCGCCGATAAGTGCCGCGATAACCCCGGCGGGAAGCTCCAATGGTGCTGCGACGGTTCTGCCGATAGCGTCTGCAAGGCAGAGAAAGGTGCCACCGGCAACTACCGAGAGCGGCAGCACAACAGCTGCGTCCGAGCCGACATGGCGACGGACTACATGGGGAACGACAAGCCCTATGAATCCGACAACTCCTCCCATGGAGACCGATGCGGCAGTCATGAACGAAGCGGCAATAAAGAGAAAGAGTCTTTCCCGTGTCGGGTTGAAGCCCAAACTGTGAGCAATATCATCTCCCAGCGTCAAGGCGTTCAGCCCTCTCCGTCTTGTCAAGGCAAGACCCAGCCCGGTTACTATGAAGGAGAGTCCAACGGGAAGTACGCCCCAGTCAACCATGGAGAGATCTCCGGACATCCAGAGTACTGCCCTTCTGAGGCCGTCATCCACGGAAAGTGTCATGACCAGCATAAGTACAGCGGAGAGGAAGAATCCTATGCCTACACCTGCCAGAAGCAGTCGTTCAGGTTGTAACCCTTTCCACCCATGACCCAGAATCACAACAGCCGCACCTGTTGCGATGGCACCGATAAACGCAAGTATTGGAACACTTAACGTAAACAGGGAAATGCCAAACATCAGCCCGAACGAAGCTGCAAGTGACGCACCGCTGGAAATGCCGAGAATGTAAGGGTCTGCAAGGGGATTGCGAAAGATTCCCTGAAGTATGGCGCCCGAGGCTCCGAGAGCGCCTCCCATAAGAAGTGCGATAGCGGTCCGTGGCAGCCTGAGGGTAAGAAGAATTCGACAGGTTTCGCTATCCATGCTGAAGGGATTCAATAAGCGCGGACCGCTGGCAACCGAGATGGCAATGATGCACAAAGAGGCGACACACAGTGCCGCTGCTACGAGAAAAGTCGAGTGGTTATCTCGTTTCATGGCATCTTCGCGCAGCGGTCGAGTTCTTCCATACCCGCCGGTATTCTCGGTCCAGGGCGATACAAAGCGTCACCCATAAAGCAAATCCGCCCCTTTCGCACCGCTTCAA
>RPRC01000117.1 GCA_003857395.1 Geobacter sp. | reverse complement strand
GCCAAGCTGTGCCGTGCCGGCTACCAGGGCTGGTGGCGCAGTGCTGGAGCCTTTCCCTTCGATCTGGATATTAACGTTGGGATATTTCTTCCGGAAGCCTTCAGCCCACAGGGTCAGCAGGTTGTTCAGGGTGTCCGAGCCGATACTGTTCAAATTGCCGGAGACACCACCCACTGCTTTGTAGCTTTTCAGAGACTTGTCAACTTTCAATGCTTCGGCTGATGCAAGACCTGCCGTAGCAACCAGGATGACGGCCGATGCAATAATAATTTTTTTAAACATACTTTCCTCCTGTTTTGAATCAGCGTTCTGTGATTTGAACAGTACCTGATAAATGTTACAACTGCGTGACAACCATGCTAAGGAATTTTGAAATCTGCATTTTTACTGTTCCTAAACATTCCAGCGATCAGGCTTTCTTCATGGTAAAGAAAAAGGTTGATCCTTTTCCGGGGGTGCTTTCGACGGCAATCGAACCGCCATGCGCCTGGACGATATGTTTTACGATGGAGAGACCAAGACCTGTTCCGCCCATTTCCCGGCTTCTGGCCGTATCGACTCGATAGAACCTCTCGAATATCCTTGGTATATCCTTGGGTGGTATGCCGACTCCGCTGTCTTTTACACCGATGCGTACCTGGTCGCCGAGGTCTGAGGCTTCAACTGTTATCCTGCCGCCGGCAGGGGTGAATTTAATGGCGTTATCCAGAAGATTGATGAGGATCTGTTCCAGCTTGTCCGGATCTGCCTGGATATCCGGTATGGCGGCAAGAGAATCCGTTCTGGTGAACGTTACCTCTTTGGCCAGTGCCTTTTGCTCAAGGAGGTGAATTGCCCGGTTTACGGCTGAGAGGATAGCAACCGGTTCCGGTTCGAGGGGGATTGCCCCTGATTCTATGCGTGACAGGGTCAGCAGGTCACTGATGAGATTCGCCAAGCGTTCCGCGTGGCTGTGGATGACCTCAATAAAATGAATCAGTTTTTCAGGGGGGAGGGTCCCTTTTTCGCTGAGGATGGTTTCCGCGTAGCCCTTGATGACCGAAACTGGTGTCCGAAGTTCGTGGGACACGTTGGCCACAAAGTCTTTTCTGATCTTTTCAAGCATTTTAAGGTCGGTGATGTCGTGAAAAACCGCCACAGCACCGATGAGGGTTGCGTCTTCCATAAGCGGCACCCAATGCGTCAGCATGTTTTTTTGCTCGGGTACCATTATTACCATCTCCTCAAGGAGTTCCTCGCGAGAATCCAGAACTTTTTTCAAGGCATTGTTCAATGATGGCTGGCGAGCAATTTCGATCAGTGCTTTGCCGATACAGTTCTGGTCAAGCGAAAAAAGTGCCCGAAAGGCCGGGTTAGCCAGCGTGACAATTCCGGCATCGTTCGTGACGATAACCCCTTCCCCCATGCCGCGAAGGATTGTGTCGAGACGGTTTTTCTCAGCCGAAATACGCTCCAGATGACTCTCGGTTTTTTCTGCCATTTCGTTCAAAACTTCTGCCAGTTCACCAATTTCGTCACTGCTGGAGATCGGAATGCGTGATCTGAACTCGCCTTTACCGATCAGGGCAGCGGCAGCAGCCATGTTTCGGAGAGGTCGTGAGGTTATGAAAGAAAGAATGTAGCTGAGAAGAAGAGAGCAGAAAATTGCGAGAATCAGCGATGCTCCAAGGATGGTTCCGAGACTGGTCATTGCCGCATCGACTCGAGAGAGCGGGAGTGCGAGTCGGATGACGCCGGGCTGCCCTGTGGTTGTCTGGAAGGGCAGGGCGGTATAGATCATATTCGTACCAAGGGTAGCTGAGTAGCGGGTGGCAACCCCTTGGCCTTGTTCGATTGCCTGGATGAATTCCGGTCGATTTGCATGGTTTTCCAGCTTGTGGATTTCCTTGTCGGTCAATTCGGAATCACCGGCAACTTTTCCATCTCTGCGGATGATACTGACACGAGCCTTGATTTCCTTGCCGACTGTCTGGGCCAGAAAGGGGGCGTCGCGATCCATATCGGCAATCTCTTTTGAGGACATTACTTTGACGAGGCGTGTCTCATTGAAAAGATTGTCGCGTATCTCCAAAGCAAGATTGTTTTTCAGTGTATGGTTCAGATACCCGTAAAGGATCGCGCCGATAAGGATCACGAGGGAAAGGTAGGAGGCCATAAGTTTCCACTGGATTTTTATTCTCAAGTTTCCTCCATTTTGTAGCCGAATCCCCGGACGGTCTTGATCATGTCACCGGCTATGCCCAGTTTGGTACGGAGTCTTGTTATATGCGTGTCCACGGTGCGGGTGTCTCCGATATAGTTATATCCCCAGACATTTTTGAGCAAAAGGTCACGGCTTTGAACCCTGCCAAGTCGTTCGGCAAGGTTAAGCAGCAGCTTGTATTCCGTGGTTGTCAGAACGACATCTTCTCCTGCTGAGGTGACAATGTGACGTCCGGTGTCTATGCTGATAGGCCCTATTGCAAGTATTTTTTCTTCCTTGGTGTCAGGTTCCGATCGGCGTAGAATTGCACGAATTCTCAACATCAGTTCGCGATTCGAGAAGGGTTTTACCACATAATCGTCGGCACCTACCTCAAATCCCACCACGCGGTCGATCTCTTCTCCTTTAGCGGTGAGCATAATGATAGGAATACTTGCCGTCTTATCACTGTTCTTCAGTATTCTGCAGATATCTGTTCCCATGATTCCCGGTAACATCAGGTCAAGAATGATAAGGTCAGGACAGCGTGAACGTGCCGTTTCAAGGCCTTCTTTCCCATCCAGCGCGGTCAGGACACGGTAACCTTCTCTTTCCAGATTAAATGCCACCAGGTCGAGCAGATCGCGTTCATCTTCAATAATCAGAATCGTTTTCATGATCGAAATTCCTTGTTTTCTACGGATTCTACTGACTCTCTGTGACAACCATGTTACAAGCGTATGAAATGTTTCAAAAAATACTATGATAACCTGCGATTTCAGGAAATCAACACAATCTGTTGACGGGCATGTGGAAAACAGTGTGGATTCTACGGGTAAAGCTATCAGACTGACAGTGAATAGTACCAGATTGCACAAAAAAGAAGCGTCTCAATGTACTGCATGAAATAGTTCATTTCATGTTGAGACGGGCAGGGTTGTAGAGAGTTGATCGTATATATATAAATTCTTGACTTGTCTTTCGTGCTGTGTTAATTCATAAAATCCTTTTAAATCAGTAAGTTAAAATTTTCTTGCGATGCTGCTTCCGGCAAGATCTTTTCCTGGTGAGCGGCAACTCCGGCAACTGTTTCATGAGAAATTTGCTGTGCTTAGATTTTGCAGGAGTACTCTGCCACGCAGTAGTTGATTTTTATTGTCCGGATTTTGATCATGTCATTATTCTAGTTGTTTGTATCTGGAGGTCATCATGTCGAGGTTTCTTGAGTGTACTGTTGGCGGTTTGCTGGACCAGATGGCGGATCGGTTTCCTGATAACGATGCCTTGGTGTATGTAGAGCGCGACCTCCGTTATTCCTATCGGGAGTTCAACGAAGTCTGCCGTAAGGTGGCAAAGGGCCTCATTTCTCTTGGGGTGAAGAAAGGCGATCATGTTTCGATCTGGGCAAACAATGTTCCTGAGTGGGTGATTTTGCAGTTTGCTACTGCCAAGATCGGCGCGGTGCTTGTTACCATCAATACCAGCTATCGTTCAGCCGAGTTGGAGTACATTCTCAAGCAATCCGATTCGAACGCGCTTTTCATGGTGCAAAGTTTCAAGGGAACCGATTACGTGGAGACACTCTACGACGTGGTTCCCGAGTTTAGGAATGCTGCTGCCGGTTCCCGCCGGTGCGAAAAACTTCCTTTTCTTGATCGGGTCGTTTTTATCGGGGCAGAAACTCCTGCTGGAATGATCAACTTCAACGAAATCTACCAGATGGCAGCGGCGGTGGATGATGCAACCCTCGCATCGATCGAGGCCGGGTTGTCTCCCCATGATGTCATTAATATGCAATATACTTCGGGAACGACCGGTTTCCCGAAGGGGGTAATGCTCACTCATTTCAATGTCGTGAATAATGGTTTCAATATCGGTGAATGCATGCGGTTTACCGAAAAAGACCGGCTGTGTATTCCGGTGCCCTTTTTCCATTGTTTTGGCTGTGTTCTCGGGGTGATGGCCTGCGTAACCCACGGTGCGACGATGGTTCCCGTTGAGACTTTCAACCCCCTTCTGGTCCTCCAGGCGATAGAAAAGGAGCGTTGTACCGCTGTGCATGGCGTTCCAACCATGTTTATTGCTGAACTGGAACATCCTGATTTTGATAAATACGACCTGACAAGCCTTCGTTCGGGGATTATGGCCGGTTCACCCTGTCCCACTGAGGTAATGAAAAGGGTAATTCGCGATATGCATGCGTCAGAAATCACCATTGCCTACGGCCAGACTGAATCTTCTCCCGTGATTACCCAGACGCGGACCGATGATCCCATCGAGTTGCGTGTTGCAACGGTTGGAAAGGCTCTTCCTGATGTTGAAGTCAAAATTGTCGACATTGAATCAGGCGCAACCCTTCCCCCCGGCAAGCAGGGCGAGTTGTGCGGTCGTGGCTACCTGGTAATGAAAGGGTATTACAAGATGCCCGAGGAGACGGCAAAGGTTATCGATGCCGACGGCTGGCTGCATACCGGGGACCTTGCGGTTATGGACGAGAATGGTTATTGCAAGATTACCGGCAGGATCAAGAACATGATCATCCGGGGAGGCGAAAATATTTATCCCCGCGAGATCGAGGAGTTTCTCTATACCCATCCGAAAATTTCCGATACGCAGGTTTACGGCGTTCCCGACCGTAAATATGGCGAGCAGGTCATGGCTGCCATTGTTCTGAAGAAGGGGGTCGAGATGTCAGAGGAAGAGGTCAAGGCATTCTGTCGCGACAAGATTGCCCACTACAAGATTCCTTACTATGTGAAATTCGTCGAATCATACCCCATGACCGCTTCAGGGAAAATCCAGAAATTCAAGCTGCGTGAAATGGCAATTCGTGAACTTCAGCTGGAAGATTCAGGGGAGACGGCTTGATATGACTGGACGGATAACGCCAAGGGAGGAGCTGGAGGGTCGTTGTTGTGCCTTGCAGGCCCTGATGACGGCAGAAGGGTTGGATGCTGTCATTGTTGTTCAGAATGCCGATCTGTTTTATTTTACCGGCACTATCCAGTCTGGCTGCCTGTACGTCCCTGCTGAGGGCAAGCCGGTCTATCTGGTGCGCAGGGATGCCGGCCGCGCCAGGAGCGAATCAACTCTTTCAGAGATAGTCCCTTTTTCTTCCATGCGTGAGGTTCCCGGGATTGTTGCCGGGTACTCCCTGCCTGAACCGAAGCGGATAGGCATGGAGTTTGATGTCCTGCCGGTAAGTTTCTTTGAACGGTATCGTAAGGTCTTTCCCTCTGCCCTGTTTCAGGATGTTACTCCGCTCATTCGCAGGGTGAGGATGAAGAAGTCGGCCTATGAACTGGCTAGTATGCGTAACGCCGCCCGCCAGGTGGACAAGGTTTATCAGCAGGCCTGTAAAGTTATTCACGAGGGAATGACTGATCTGGACCTTGCCGCTGAACTGGAGTATGTCGCACGAAAAGAAGGACATCTCGGTCACATACGAATGAGGGTTTTTAATGGGGAGATGATTTTCGGGCATACATTTTCCGGCGTTGATGGCGCACTGCCGGCGTATACGGACACGCCGCTGGGCGGTGCGGGGCTGCACCCGAGTTTTGGCCAAGGGTGCGGACGGAAAAGGATCAATCCAGGCGAGCCCATCGTTGTGGACTTTGCCGGGAGCTGTGATGGCTATCTGGTTGACCAGACCCGAGTATTTGCCTTGGGGAGCCTTGACGAGAAACTCCTTGCGGGTCATGGAGACATGCTGGCAGTGCAGGAATGCATGCGACAGATGGCACTTCCGGGAGTGGCCTGGGGAGATATCTATGAGGCCTGTCTTGCTCTTGCTGTTGCGCAGGGTCATGCCGACAACTTTATGGGGCATCGGGGGTCACAGGTATCATTTATCGGACACGGTGTCGGTATCGAGATTGATGAATACCCGTTCCTTGCGAGAGGCTTCAGTGATATGGATCTTGAAGTCGGAATGGTCTTTGCTTTCGAGCCGAAGCTGGTTTTCCCTCAGGCCGGGGCTGTGGGCATTGAAAATACCTTTCACCTTTCAGAAAACGGTCTTGAGCAGTTGACTTTTTCACCGGAAAGTATTGTTATTTTGTAGTGAGTTGCTTAGCCATGCTATGCGGTATTACTCCGGCAATTAAACAGGACAACCCTGATGTAGGGGCGCTGCTTGCCGCGCCCCAATTGGGCAGGGCAAGCACTGCCCCTACCATTGATATGTTTAATTGCCGTCGTAATAATGCAAAATCTTTAATGGAAAATCCGGAGCTTTGAAGCACCGCTGAAAAAGGAGAATTTTCTGGATGCCGACCTTGAAGGAAAGGCTTTACAAAAAAATCGTTCCACTTCGCTCACGTACGGCCGAACTTCTGAAAAATCACCGAGATGTTGTTATTGATACGGTAACAATCGGACAGTGTATCGGGGGAGGGCGCGATGTTAAATGCCTCGTCACCGATATATCTTCTCTGGATCCCCAAGAGGGCATTCGTTTCCGAGGCAGGACCATTCCCGAAACCTTTGACCAGCTTCCCCATGTGCCAGGATGCGAATATCCTTATGTGGAAGGCTTCTGGTACTACCTCCTGACAGGCGAGATTCCGACGATGACGGAAACGCTCTCTGTCGTTGAAGATTTCAGCATGCGATCCCAGGTTCCTCAGTATGTCTTTGATATCCTTCGAGCCATGCCGCGGGACACTCATCCCATGACCATGTTTTCCACGGCAATACTGACCATGCAGCGAGAATCCATCTTTGCCAAAAAATATGCTGAAGGTATGAAGAAAAGCGACTACTGGGAGCCCATGTATGAGGATTGCTGCAACCTGCTGGCCAAGTTGCCGACAATAGCCGCCTACATCTATCGCATGAAGTACAAATCAGACACCTTTATTCCGCCGGGCCGCTATCTTGATATCGGAGGAAACTTTGCTCATATGATGGGACTGCCGCGCCCGTATGATGACGCTGCCCGCATGACCTTTATCCTGCACTCAGAGCATGAGTCGGGGAATGTTTCTACTCATGCGACTCATCTGGTTGCCTCGGCACTGGCTGATCCTTACTACAGTCTTTCCGCCGGCATCAACGGCCTTGCCGGACCGCTTCACGGCCTTGCAAACCAGGAAGTTCTAAGCTGGATTCAGGAGGCTTTTCATATGCTTGGCGGGAAGGTCCCTTCGGAAGATGATCTGAAAAAATTCCTCTGGGATACCTTGAACAGCGGTCAGGTAATACCCGGGTACGGCCATGCCGTGCTTCGGAAAACTGATCCCCGTTATACTGCTTTGAAAGACTTTTGTGAAAAACATCTGCCTGACTACGACCTGTTCAAGGTGGTAAACATGATTTACGAAGTTGCGCCCACAATACTGAAGGCCCATGGCAAGGCAAAAAACCCATGGCCTAATCTGGATGCGCAGTCGGGTGTTGTTCACTGGTACTACGGAATCACGGAGTATGATTTTTACACGGTCCTGTTTGGGGTCGGGAGGGCAATCGGAGTACTTGCAACCATTATCTGGGATCGGGCTCTGGGATACCCCATTGAGCGGCCCAAATCGGTAACCACCGATATGCTGGAGAAATGGGCGGCTGAGGGGGGGGCGAAGGTCTCGTGAACTACTGCTGTGTGGGGAGGGCTGCGCGCCCCTGGAAGTTCAGGTAGGTCTGTTCAGTGTTGTTTTTCACCAAATATCTGGGCGCTGAAGATATAAATATCAGCCCCACTTTTCCAGGCATCCAGCTCCAGACCGGCTTTCAGGCAGGTCTGCCGGAGAAAGGTGGTTTTGTCCCAACCGTATTCTTTGGCAACTTGGGGCAGGAGAACACCACGATACATGTTTTTCTCAATATACAGTCCATGGGTTCCGACCTGGATTTCGTCGATGGACTCTATTTTTGTCAGGCTTGACAGTACCGATAGTTCAATATCTATGTCATCCAGTTCCTCGGGGCGTAACGGATAAAAACGTGGATCGCGGGAGGCCGCGGCAATTGCGAATTCCTGTACGGTTTGCCATAAGGGCTTTTGGGAAGTGAAACAGCCGATGCAGCCGCGTAAATTTTCATGAATCTTGATCGTGACAAAGCAGCCCGCAGTATCAGCAAGTCCGTCATCCTCAACGGATATCTCCTCGGCATGCCCGTTTTTTACATATTCGCTGATGGTTTTTCGGGCTAGAGCAAGAAGCTGTTGTTGTTCTTTTCGTGTTAATTTGTTTTGCAACTGCGCCTCCCTGATCTCTTTGGCAATGATTATTTCTATACAGTATTTACTTGCCGAAAACAATTTGAATTTGAATTTTACGCATTGGCGTGTAATGCGCGCTGCCCCGCAATATTGCTACCTGATTTCAATGCCTTGTAAACGTATACGCGGGACTCCTTAACGTGCAGGAAAAAAATCTTGACAATTAATTCGAAACTAGTATAGTCGCGTTTTGTTTGGCAAGAAAAACCACGCGCAGTGCGCGATTTTGGTACTCAAAAAGGAAAAGAGGTGATTATGTCAATGAAAAAGCTTATTTCATTAGCTCTGTGCCTTGTTATCGCCATGGCTTTCGCCGCTGGTTGCAAGAAGAAAGAGGAAGTAGTGGCTCCGGCAACTGAGACCGCAGCTCCGGCTCCTGAGGCAGCTCAGGCTCCTATGTCTTCTGCTGTAGCTCCTGAAGCTCCTGCAGCAAAGTAATTTCCTGACAATAACTGTTGTTTGGAAGAAAAGCCTACAGAGAAATCTGTAGGCTTTTCACGTTTCAGAGGTTGAAATACCTTGACATACATACCTCTGAATGGTAGTTAGAACAGTCATTTACAGACGAGATACGCCCGAATGGAGTCGAAATGGAAAGAACATTTGCAATCATAAAACCGGATGCAGTAGAGAGAAATATTGTCGGGAGTATTCTGGCAAAAATCGAATCCGCCGGTTTTACCGTTATTGGCCTGAAAAGAATCAGACTGACCAAGGCGCAGGCGATGGGATTTTACTATGTTCACAAGGAACGTCCCTTTTATGAAGACCTTTGTTCATATATGGCAAGTGGACCTGTTGTTGCGCTGGTTCTTGAAAAAGAAAATGCCATATCTGACTGGCGTGCGCTCATGGGGGCGACCAATCCTGCCGATGCCGCAATAGGGACGATTCGTAAGGATTTCGGCCTCAGCCTCGGGGAAAACTCGGTTCACGGATCTGACTCGCCTGAATCGGCGGTATATGAGATACCCTATTTTTTCAATTCGTTGGAACTACCGTAACAGGAATGATATAAGGAAAAAAGCCCTTCCCGGTGAAGGGCTTTTTTATTCAAGCTATGGAACAGGTTGATTTAAAAGATTTATCACTGGATTGTCTCGAAGCATTCCTCTTGGGGCTCGGCAAGGAAAAATATCGCGCGAAGCAGATTTTCAAGTGGCTTTACCAGCGAGGTGCCACGACCTTTGACGATATGACGGATCTCTCCAAAGATTTCCGCCGTGAACTTTCACTCAAGTCTCGGATTACATCTTTTCTGCCAGATACAATCGAAATATCGAAGGATGGTACGAAGAAATACCTTTTTTTGCTGGAAGACGGTTCAAGCATCGAATCCGTTCTCATTCCCGAAGAAGACAGAGCCACTCTCTGTGTATCCACCCAGGTGGGCTGTGCCATGGGATGCGCGTTTTGTCTGACGGGAACTTTCAACCTGAAACGTAATCTCTGTTGTGCCGAGATTGTTAACCAGTTTTGCGCCGTTCAGCGTACCGATCGCATAACAAATGTCGTGCTGATGGGTATGGGTGAACCCCTTGCAAATCTTGACAACGTCATACCCGCATTGAAGATTATGACCTGCCCTGACGGTTTTCAGATCTCATCCCGCAGGGTAACAGTTTCTACCTCCGGACTTGTTCCGGAAATCGAGAAGCTGGGATCTGCCGTTACCGTTAATCTGGCTGTTTCACTCAATGCAACAACGGATGCGCAGCGCGATCTTCTGATGCCGATAAACAGAGCCTACCCCATTGCGAAACTTATTGCAGCCTGCAGAAACTTCCCTTTGCCGAACCGTCGAATGATAACAATTGAATATGTTTTGGTCAGGGGGGTCAATGATTCTATCGAGGACGCAAAGCGGCTGGTAAAGCTTTTGAAGGGAATACCCGTCAAGGTGAACCTGATACGCTTCAATGAATTTGAGGGGTGCGAATTTAAATCGCCGGAGCAGGAGGCCATCGACCGTTTCCACAGTTACCTGCTAGAGAAGAATCTTACGGTGATTACCAGGGCCAGCAGAGGAGCCGACATCTCGGCTGCGTGCGGCCAGCTTCGCGCCAGGATGGAAAAAGACGACACAAACTGAACGACCTTTCTGGTCGGAAATTGAATTTCAAGGATAGAAGCGGGGATATATGATGGAAATCAAGGAACAGGTCCTAGGCGTAATTGGTGGCAGTGGCCTTTATGAGATGGAGGGCCTGACGGATGTGGCGCAGGTTGTCCTCAAAACCCCTTTTGGCGATCCTTCCGACGCCTTCATTACGGGTGTACTTGACGGTGTGCGCTTGGTATTCCTTCCGCGTCATGGTCGTGGTCATCGCTTGCTTCCTTCGGAGGTCAATTACCGGGCTAACATCTACGGCATGAAAAAGCTTGGTGTTACCCGACTTATATCCGTTTCTGCAGTCGGCAGCATGCGGGAAGAGATCGAACCCGGAAATATTGTTATCCCGGACCAGTTCATTGACCGGACAAACGCAACCCGCGCAAATACATTTTTTGGTAACGGGATTGTCGCTCATGTGCAGTTTGCCAATCCGGTCTGCGGCGACCTGTCTTCTGCTCTTGAAGCTGCATCGCGGAAAGCCGGCGCACGCGTCCACCGTGGCGGAACCTATCTCTGCATGGAGGGGCCGGCCTTTTCAACCAGAGCTGAATCCTTGCTGTACAGGACATTCGGTGTGTCCGTGATTGGAATGACAAATATACCTGAAGCAAAATTGGCCCGGGAGGCGGAAATCTGTTATGGTGTCATAGCCTTGGCAACAGACTATGATTGTTGGCATGAAACCCATGATGACGTTTCTGTTGACGCAATTCTCGCAATTATCAAACAGAATGTTACAATGGCAAAAACTATTATCCGCAATGCTGTCGCCTGTCTTGACGCTGAGAGAAAATGCCCTTGCGTCGATGCTCTTCGCTATGCAATTATCACCGACAGGGCGGTCATTCCGGGTAAGACGAAATCTGATCTTGAGCCGATTATCGGCAAATACCTCTGACATTCCGTCACACTACATCCTCTAGGAGAATTATTTATATGGGCATTCTGGTAGTAGGTTCGGTGGCATTCGATTCGGTGGAAACTCCCTTTGGGGTGGTTGAGGATGTGCTTGGCGGTTCCGCAACATACTTTGCCACGTCCGCCAGTTTTTTTACCGATGTAAGTCTCGTTGCCGTGGTTGGCGAAGACTTCCCCGCTGAACATATATCCTTCCTCAAATCCCGGAATATTGATCTCCGTGGGCTTACCCGCAATTCTGGCAAGACATTTTCCTGGAAGGGTAAGTACGGTTACGATCTGAACGAGGCGCAGACCCTTGAAACCAAGCTTAATGTGTTCGAAACCTTCAAACCAACGATTCCTTCCGAATATGCTGATGCGGAATTTCTTTTCCTTGCGAATATCGACCCTGATCTGCAAATGGATGTGGTACGTCAGGTAAAAAAACCTCGGGTCATTGCAAGCGACACGATGAATTATTGGATCTCCTCCAAGGTCGAATCTTTGAAAAAAGTTATCGGGAAGGTTGATATTCTCATTATTAATGATGCGGAGGCACGCCAGCTTTCGCAAGAGCCGAACCTGGTGAAGGCGGCCAGATATATCCTCTCTCTCGGTGTGAAAACGCTTATCGTGAAAAGGGGAGAGTATGGTGTGTTGATGTTCAGCGACTCGACAATTTTCGCCGCACCAGCGTACCCCCTGGAGAAAGTATTTGACCCCACGGGCGCAGGTGATACCTTTGCGGGAGGTTTCATGGGCTATCTTGCGAACACGGGAAATCTCAGCGAAGCTGCAATCCGTCAGGCCATTATTTTCGGGAGTGTAATGGCTTCCTTCAACGTTGAGGATTTCAGTCTCGATCGGTTACGGAATCTTTCTTACCGAGAGATTGAAGAACGCTACCGCAGTTTCAAGGCAATGACATATTTTGAAGGCCTTCCAGAAACTGCCTAGATTCCTGCAGCCCATTTTCGGTTTAAAGGGTCCATCGAGGCTCTCATGAAAGAGGCTATCATGAAAAACGGATTCGTAATCGTGTTGCTCTTCACCTTGGCACTCTCAACAGGATGTGGGGCAATGGAAGCGTCGAGGAAAAAAGCTTCTTACCATTATCAGATGGGTCTCTCGTATCTGGTCGAAGGGAATTACACCCGGGCACTTATCGACCTCACCGAGGCTGAGAAAATCACTCCCGATGATCCGGTTCTCTTGAATTATCTTGGCCAGGCCTATTTTTTTAAAAATAGATTTGACTTGGCGGAAGTAAAATATCTGCGGGCAATCGCGCTTCGTCCCAAGTTCTCAGAGGCAAGAAACAACCTCGGCGCAACGTATCTTGAGCTGCAACAATGGGATAACGCCATCAATCAGTTTACCTTGGTTTGCAATGATATTTTTTATCAGAATCATGATTCTGCAGCCATGAACCTCGCCTTGGCCTACTTTGGTAAAGGGGACTACGAGATGGCCCTGTCCCTCCTGCGTCCTGTCATTGCGAACAACCCGAGAAGCCCTGTTGCCAGGCTGACTCTGGGCAGAGTCTACTTTGCCGCTGATAAAACCGACCTGGCAATAGGAGAATTCAAAAAATCAATCGAACTCAACCGGGACTTTGCCAAGGCGCATTACCATCTGGCCTTGTCTTATATGAAAAACAAGGATTCTGTCGCGGCGAAAGCGGAATTCCATGAGGTCCTCCGAATTAACCCAGACGACGAACTTGGCCAGATTTCGCGGGAACATCTTCTGATGCTTCAATGAGGTGATAATGTCTGAAGCGAGTATTCATACCATTAAGCAGAAGACTATTGGTTCACGCTTGCGAGAAGCCCGAGAACGTAAGGGGTTGTCGCTGGAAGATGTGGCCCGGACTACTCGAATTTCCAGAGGATATCTGAAGGCTTTAGAGGAAGATGATAGCGACAAACTTCCCAGTGAAGCCTATGCAAAAGGTTTTCTCCGTGTCTACGCGCAGTTCCTTAATGTAGCGGCGGAGGAGTTGGTCGTCCCTTCTGATCACTGCTCTGCAGGAGGCCAGAAAGCTGGAGAGCATGGAAACTCAACCACAATAGGCTGTTGCTCGGCGCTCTCCCCGCAGGCACGGACAGTTTTGCAAAAAGTCCTGCCGTTTGTGCTGGTAGTACTTCTCATTATTTCGGCGCTGTTCTTTTGTTTTTCGCCGGAAAACCCCCTCGCCCCACAGACAGTCAGTCTGACCTCAGAACCACTTGAAGAGAAAATCGCGGTGGGTTCCGTTCAGGAAAACTCAAACGTTGTTCGTGACGAAAAAACGTTACCTTTATTCCAAAAGAGCGATGAAAAAGTGTTGTCCGCACGTTTTGGCCAAAGTGGAGAAAAATTCGTCCTGAGATTGAGAGCAGTTGAAGACGGATCATTGAATCTTACTATCGACGAAATGACCACTCAACACTATGACTTGAAAGCTGGTGATCTGATTGAATGGAAGGGGGAAAAATCTTTTTCCCTGGACCTCGAAAATGCCGGTGGGGTTGAAGCGGAGCTGAACGGAAAACTTCTGAAGCCTTTCGGCAAGAAAGGCGCCTCTGCACACATTGTCTTAAGTGGCGGGTATAACGGAGGAAAAGCAGAGTGAGACTGCTACGGGATGCTTGACAGCCAGCTTCCTCGTGATAGACTTGCAAGCAAATGAAGCTAAAGAGAATCGCTAACGTCCATTCGGCAAATGTAAAAAGAATCCTTGTTGTGGAGGATGAAGATAATACAAGGCATGCCCTTACCAAGCTTCTGACTCGAGAAGGTTATCTTGTTGAGGGGGTTGCAAATGGCTATGAGGCATTGAACTATCTTCGCAGACAATCGGTTAATCTGATCGTAACTGATATCAAGATGCCGAGAATGGACGGAATTACCTTCCTGAGAGAACTTAACAAGAACTTTCCCAGAAGCAATGTGATCATGATAACGGCTTACGGTGGCGTGGATTCCTATCTTGAAGCCATGAATCTGGGCGCATTCGAGTATATAAATAAACCCGTGCAGATCGATGAATTGAAAATCATCATGGAAAAAATACTTAACGCTGAGGACTCCTGAATCGGGAGTGAGGGGGAAATATGAACGACTTTTCGACAATTCTATTCGCCACGGACTTTTCTGAAGTCTCCGAGTATGCTTTTGACTATGCGCGTACACTGGCGAAAAAGTTTAATAGCAAACTAATTGTCATGCACGTCATCAACGAACCTGTCGATCTTCGCGGTTTTTATGTTCCCCACATCTCTTTTGATTCACTTGAAAAAGAGATTGAAGTTGCAGCGGAGAAAATGATGAAGAAGTTCTGTTTAGGCAAACTAGTGGACCTGGATGCCAGTGATACCGTGATTGTTTCCGGCATTCCCTACGATGAGATTCTTGCGCTGGCTGATAAGGAAAAAGTATCATTGATTGTACTTGGCACTCACGGTAGAGCCGGCCTTGATCATTTTCTTTTCGGCAGCACCGCTGAAAGAGTTGTTCGGAGATCACGCTGCCCGGTCATGACCATCAGGCCGCCGGTAAGCGAAGAGTAATGTTAGATACCGAAACCTGATTAAGAAAAGGCAGCCACGTGCTGCCTTTTCCGTTTCCTGACAGGTGGGAAGGGGCATGCTTCAAATGTCGAGACAAGAGATAAAAAAATATAAAAGTTCGGAACAGCTTGCCCAGCGGAACACGACACTGCTTATCGTTGATGATGAGAAGGTGAATCTTGTGCTTACTGCACAATTATTTCGCAACAGGGGCTTCAAGGTCCTTACTGCATCGAATGCTTCGGATGCTTTGGAGTTGGTAGAAAAGGAACAACCGGAAATAGTTCTGCTTGATTATTTCATGCCGGGCAAAGACGGCTTTTCTACGCTCACAGAGATCAAACTCAAATTTCCTGATATCTACGTGATTATTCTTACGGGAAAAGGAAGCGAAGAAATAGCGGTAACCCTCATGAAAGCCGGAGCTTCCGACTATGTGCTCAAGCCTTTTCTGAATCAGGATCTTCTGGAACGGGTTGAGAAAGTCATTAGGGTCCGGGAGGTGGAGATCCGGAATAAAGAATTGGTCCTGGAGAGAGACCGGCTCCTTAAGGAGATTGAGACATGGAACAGGATGCTCGAGATGCGTGTTGCAGAAAAGACCATGGAACTGCAAAAGGTCCAGGAGGAAATTGTTCAAACCGAAAAAATGTCGACACTTGGGTATATCTCCGCGGGGATGGCGCATGAGATTAGAAATCCACTTAACTCGATTGGACTGTATGTTCAACTCCTGAAAGGTGGTCTCGACGACCCGGAGCGTTTTGAATTTTTGGAAAAGATTGAAATGGAGGTGCGTCGAATTGACGGTATCTTGATAAAACTGATGGATGCCGTAAAAAGGCCTCGCTATCACTTGCAGCAAGTATCTATTCCAAAGGTAATCGATTCCCTGCTAGAATTATTCCAGTCCCGTGCAAAAATGCATGGTATCAGGGTCGAACGGGATTACAGGGCAAACCCTCCCTATATCCTTGCCGACGCTACGGAGATTGAACAGATATTTTCAAATTTATTCGCCAACGCCATTGAAGAGATGGCGGACGGTGGAGTTTTGACGATTTTGCTTCAACAAAAAGATGATACCGTCAACATTGATGTAACAGATACCGGCAAGGGCATTCCTCACGTTGATCTGCAAAGGATTTTTGACCCGTTCTATACGACAAAAAACTCCGGAACCGGTCTTGGCCTTTCTGTCGTTCTCAGAATAATCCGCACCTATAACGGGAAAATTGAGGTGAAAAGCGAGATGGGAAAAGGAACAACTTTTTCGGTTTCTCTCCCTCTGCTCTCCCCGGGTTCCTAGGGGTTTCTCCTTCCATTTAAGCCTGTGTTAGTGTACTATTGCCCTATTTTAAGGCCTTTCCAGAGGTTCTGATGCAATCCCCTAGAGTTAAAACTCTTGTAATTGACGACGATGCACTGTTTCGAAATGTACTTTCGGACATCTTCCGTGAGTACAATTTTACGGTTGTAACCGCTGAGAACGGTCTCGAAGGGATTAAAGTTTTCCTTGAGGAATCGCCGGATGTGGTAATTGTGGATCTCGTAATGCCGATGCTTGGCGGCGTCAGTACCTGTCTTGAAATTTCCCGGCTTGCTGGAGACTCTCCACCGATACTCATCCTGCTGACTTCCATGTTCAAGGGGGCGCCCCATGAGCATGAATCGCCTGAAATGGGTGCCCGCATACATATACCAAAGTCAACAAATCCGTTGGACATTGTGATCATTGTTGAGCAGCTTCTGGATCGAAAAAAATATCAACAGTAACCTGATGAAGGTACCCTGTGCCATTCCTGATTCGCAACCTTGTTTTTGATTTTCGAACAACTGAAACAGCCATTTTTGTGCAGCTGCTCACTCGCCTTGCCTTGAGCAAGGAAGAGGTCGTCTCATGGAAGATCGTTCGCAAAGGGCTTGATGCGAGGAAAAAGAAATCCATCCGTTATGTCTATACGATCGAGATTTCCGTCAGAAACGAAAGCGCCTGCATCGAAAAGTTCGCACATGACAGTGACATTATGCATGTCCCAGAGAAGGTGCTCAAAACCTTTCCGGTTATTTCCACAGACAAAGAAATTGTAATTGCAGGGATGGGACCGGCTGGTCTTTTTGCCGCCCTTCGTCTTGCCGAGTACGGACTTCAGGCTACCATCATTGAACGTGGTCGTCCTGTAGAGCAGCGCGTCCAGGATGTACAGTCATTCTGGGACCGAGGCACGCTGAATCCGGAAAGTAATGTTCAGTTTGGCGAAGGGGGTGCCGGCACCTTTTCCGATGGTAAACTGACGACTCGAATACGTGATGAAAATCTCAGCTACATCCTTGATAGTTTTGTTCGCTTCGGTGCCCCGCGCGAGATCCTCCATCTGGCGAAACCGCATATCGGTACCGACAAGCTCCGCAGGGTAGTCGCGGCTATTCGAACTGAGCTTCTGGAGCGAGGGTTTACCATACGTTTCAGTGGGAAACTGACCGATCTCCTAACCACCAGGGGACAGGTCAGCGGCCTCGTGCTGAATGGTGCTGAGGAACTTCCCTGTGAATATCTTGTGCTTGCGACAGGGCACAGTGCCCGTGACACCTATGAGATGCTGCAGCGACGTTCCATTCGTATGGAACGGAAACCCTTTGCGATCGGTCTCAGGGTTGAGCATCCCCAGGACTTGATCAACAGTATCCAGTACGGGGACAAGTCAGCGGCGGGACTTCCCACTGCCGAGTATGTTCTGACTCACCATGACCCGGAAACCGACCGTCCCGTCTACTCCTTCTGCATGTGTCCCGGAGGGGTAGTCATGGCGGCAGCGTCCGAGGTAGGGGGTGTTGTAACGAACGGTATGAGCTCCTTTCAGAGGAATTCACCCTTCGCCAATAGTGCTCTTGTTGTTGCTGTCGGTGAAAGAGATTTCCCAGGATCCCATCCCTTTGCCGGGATCGATTTTCAGCGGGCTTTGGAGCAAAAGGCGTATGCAGCGGGAAATTTCAGCTATTATGCACCAGCACAGAACCTTATGGATTTTACCTCCGGGAAAGGTTTTCATGCCGTTTCCTCGACCTATCGCCCTGGCATCGTCCCCGTTGACCTTGCAGAAATATTGCCCAGGGATGTTGCGCTGGCACTGAAGGCGGGTGTTAAGCAGTTCGATCGGCAGATGAGAGGGTTTCTTACGGTCGAGGCTTCTCTGACTGGTGTTGAAACACGAACATCATCACCAGTTCGTATCGTACGGGGTGACGATTACCAGTCGGTTAGCCTGCCCGGACTTTTCCCCACCGGGGAAGGTGCTGGGTATGCGGGTGGTATCATGAGCGCTGCCGTGGATGGAATCCGGGTAGCCGATCGAATCGCCAAGGAATTGCGGGCGACATAAGGAGAGTGGTGTGACCAAGATGTTTGTCTGTGAGATACAGGATCGCAGCCAGGTCGATTCTGTTTTTCTCGTCAAGGAAAAGATATCGGCACTGGCCAGGAATGGGAAACCTTATCTAACGCTCCATCTCATGGATAAAACGGGAGAAATCGAGGGGCGGGTGTGGGAGAATGTCGACGCCATCGGGTTGCTCTCCGAAAAGGATAATTTTGTTCGTCTGAAAGCGAAGGCCACGGTGTATCTTGGGAAAATGCAGCTGATTATCTCAGATCTTGCCCTTATTTCTGATAGTCAGGTTGCCCTTGAGGATTTTCTTCCTGAGGGTGATCGTGACGGTGCCGAGATGCTTGGCGAGCTTTCGTCACTTGTGGAGTCCTGTACCGATGATCACCTGCGTGGTCTTCTGCAATCCTTTTTTTCTGACTCCGCTTTTCTGTCGCTCTACCGAACGGCGCCTGCCGCGAAAGGGATGCACCATGTCTATCTAGGGGGCCTACTCGAGCATTCTCTGTCTGTAGCCCGCCTGGTTGACCAGATCATGCCACTCTATCCGATACTTCATCGTGATCTGCTGATTGCAGGCGCACTCTTGCATGATGTGGGAAAGGTTCGGGAAATGACCTATCTCCGTTCCTTTGACTATACCGATGAAGGGAAGCTGCTAGGACACATTTCGATTGGTGTGGAGATGGTTCACGACAAAATTGCTCAGTTGGAGGGGTTCCCGGTCGAACTTGCCATGCTCCTGAAACACATGATTCTCTCACATCACGGACAGTATGAATACGGCTCGCCGAAAAGGCCAAAGACGACCGAGGCAACTGTTCTTAATTATCTGGATGACCTGGATTCCAAAATCAACGGCATTCATACCCATATGCGCAAAGAGCTGGCAAATAAATCCCGCTGGACAGGGTATCATAGGCTGTACGACCGCTATTTTTATAAAGATGGCGGTTGCGCCAAGGGAAAAGATCGCCTTCCAGAGGAAGCTCGTTTACCGGAAATTGCTCAGGAGAAGAAGATCCCGGAAAATAATACCATGAAGAAAAATGAGTTTCGAAACAATCCTTTCGAAGGGTTGAAAGAGAAAAATCCTGAATTGGTATGATATGAGCCTGATATGTCTGGAAACTCTGATACTGCTGGTCGCCAGCGGGTGAAAGGTGAAAAATGATTCTCGAAACCGTCGTTGTGGGCCCCCTGATGGTCAACTGTTATATCCTTGGTTGCGAAGCGACCCGGGAGGGTGTTGTCGTTGATCCTGGTGGTGATGCTGAAAATATACTTTCTGCTGTTTCGAGCCATGATCTTACGATAGTGCAGATTATCAATACGCATGGGCATTTCGATCATGTGGGAGCTAACCAGGCACTCATGGATGCTTTCGGCGCTGGACTCAGTATTCATGAATTGGATGCACCGATGCTTGCTCGCGCGGATGTCACTGCTCTCAGGTATGGCTTGAAAGCGGAGAATTCGCCTCCTCCAACCGGGTACTTGCAGGAAGGGGACAGTATCTCATTCCGAAAATACAGCCTCACCGTTCTCCATACCCCGGGGCATACACTCGGTGGCTGTTCACTGTATGGTGAGGGGCTTGTCCTGACCGGTGATACCCTGTTTGTGGAATCCGTTGGCAGAACGGATTTCCCGGGTGGATCTGCTGCTGTTTTGCTTAAAAGCATTCAGGAGAAGCTTCTAAACCTTCCCGATGCAACCATTGTCTATCCCGGCCATGGTCCAGCAACTACTATTGGCCACGAGAGGCTTCATAATCCCTATCTTACAAATACAGCAGTGTTTTAGGTGACGCCATGATGACAGGAAAGGTGATCGTTCTCGGTGTAACGGGAGGAATTGCCGCGTACAAGGCGGCTGAACTTGTGCGGCTGTTCGTAAAAGGTGGGGCTGACGTCCATGTGCTCATGACTGCTTCTGCACGGCAGTTTGTCACACCCCTTACCTTTCAGACGCTGTCCCGGAATCCCGTCCATACCGATCTGTTCAATTGTATCGAAGAACAGGAGATCGGACACATTTCACTTGCCGATCGTGCGGACCTCATTGTCATTGCGCCGGCAACCGCAAATGCAATCGGAAAGATCGCCAACGGAATTGCCGATGATCTTCTCACCACGACCGTTATGGCGACCAAGGCTCCTGTTTTGATTGCCCCGGCCATGAACTCGAACATGTACAGTAATCCTCTCTACCAATTGAATGAGGACCGTTTGCGTAAGCATGGTTACCTTTTCGCGGACCCGGTTCGCGGCATGCTTGCGTGCGGATGGGAGGGGGAGGGGAAGCTTCAGGATCCATCAATTATCTTTCAGGAAGCGATTTCCGCGCTTACTCAAAAGGATCTGCGAGGGGAAAGGTTCCTGGTAACTGCCGGGCCAACCCGGGAAGAACTGGATCCTGTCCGTTACCTGAGTAACCATTCGTCGGGCAAGATGGGGTATGCAATCGCACGTGCGGCCCATAGACGGGGAGCCGAGGTGGTGCTGGTGACTGGGCCGGTTTGCCTGGAGTCGCCCTATGGCGTGAAGACCCTCAGGGTAGAATCCGCTGCACAGATGTGTGAAGCCGCACTTCGAGAGTTTGCCGATTCAACTATTATTGTAAAGGCTGCGGCTGTTGCGGATTATCGGCCGGAGATCAGGGCGGAATCCAAGATGAAAAAGAAGGGCGCATCCCTGAGCCTAGCGCTGATACGGAACCCCGACATACTTGCGGAGATGGGTAAAATCAAGGGAGAAAGGATTCTTGTCGGCTTTGCGGCAGAAACTGCTGCTCTATTGGAAAACTCCATAAAAAAGCTGAAAGAGAAAAATCTGGACCTGATTGTTGCCAATGATGTTACCCAGGAAGGCGCCGGATTTTCCGTTGATACAAATATTGTGAAAATCTTGTACCGGGACGGCTCGATAGAAGACTGTCCTCTCATGGAAAAGGACATGCTGGCAGATATCCTCCTGGACAGGATTGTTGCTTTCCGAAATCAGAAGCGTGGGTGTTGCGGCCAGTAGAATTTGCGTTCGTGATCAGATGGATGAATCTGTTGAAGTAATGCTGGTGCGCAGATGGACTGTCGAAGTTTTGGTTTTATTTCTTCCAGTTGGGTAAGCGCCTGAAGCTTGGTGATTTTACCGCTTTTATAAAGCATTCGAAGGTTTTTTCTGAGAATTTCGGCAGTAGCCAGTGCCCGTTCCCCCGTTGGATCGGCTAAAAAGTAGCGGGATTTTTCCCTGTTGTTGAGATAGTCAAAGACTGCTTCCTCAGAGAGGGACGTGTATTCTTGTCGATCTGTGTCCTCCAGGGTATAACTGGAAGAATCAGACACAGTTCTGAGCATTGCCTGCCATTTTTCCAGACGACTCAGCAGCATGATCGAATTGAAGATCCGTTTGTTCGTGCCAAAGGAGAAAATTGTGTCGGAAAGCACTTTCCGGAGCAGTTCGTCGTTGGCTCTGTAATGCTCCAGGGAAACTTTTTTCCCGATCTCCCAGATTTCCTTGTCGACAAAATTCTCGAATCGAATTTCCCAGTATGCGTGTTTCATGGTAAGGGAAGAAAAACTTCGCATGATTTTGTACGGCACAAAATAATTGTGGGCGACCGTATCCGCAGCCAGGTGGGCAAGATATCCGTTGGCACATGCCTCCTGTTTTCTGCTTCGCGCTGCATGTAGTACCTTGAGCCCGATGGGCCATCGATGACAGTGTTGGAGATAGGTAGTGAACTTTTTCCCGATGGTTATGTCTGCGGCAATGCAACCGTAAAGAAAATCAAGGGGATACTCGCTGAGAAGTGTTGCCAGGGCAGGTTTTAGAGCTTGGAGATTATTCAATACGGTTGAACCGAGCTGCAAGTGGAAGCCCGCTCCCCATGCAAAGGCATGGTCCGGGGTGATGAGGAGAAGCAGTAGGGCTGCTATCATTATTGCCATAATTTAGAAAGCATAATGTCTGTTACAGGGAATGTAAAGGGATAAAACGTTTTGGATACTGAACTCCATTATCTGGTTTCGGCGTTGAAGGGGTACCTTGTTGAACTTCGGGAAACTGGCGTCGACGGGCTGCCGCATGGTTACGTCCAAGAGACTTTTGCTCGCCCTGCTGTTGTTGCGGAGGAGTTTGAGGAGTTGAAGCCCAACGTCATTGATGCTGAAGTTTTCGAAGGTGAAACCGTGGAAAGCATTCGTCTCGAACTAGGGGAATGCCATCGTTGTGCTCTCGGCGACTCACGGACCAGCCTGGTTTTCGGTGTCGGGAACGAGAAATCCGACATTGTTTTTGTCGGCGAGGCTCCCGGTCGTGAAGAGGACCTCAAGGGCGAGCCGTTTGTGGGAGAGGCCGGACAGTTACTGACTAAGATCATTCAGGCCATGGGCTTTACGAGGGAGGATGTTTACATCTGCAATGTCCTCAAGTGCCGTCCGCCGAACAATAGGAATCCTCAAACAGAGGAGATCGAAGCATGCCAACCGTTTCTGCTTCGACAGCTGCAGGCTCTTTCCCCAAAAATAATTATCGCTCTGGGGACCTTTGCCGCACAGACTCTTCTCCAGACGAGTACGCCGATTTCGCAACTGCGTGGTCATATCCACGATTATCACGGTATTCCTCTCATGCCTACGTTTCACCCCGCATTTCTTCTCAGAAATCCTGCCAAGAAACGCGAGGTGTGGGATGACATGAAGATAGCATTGAAGATGCTGGGACGTGAGCCGGCGGTTCCGTAAAAGGAGACGACGGCAGCAGGAGTTCAATCGGGCTAACTTACTCCCAGAATGATATCCGATGACTTGCAGATGGCGCAGACCTGGTCTCTTTCCCGAAGGGAGAGACTTTCAGCACTGCAGTTTGTTATTATTGCGCTTAGGGTGTTCCCGCCGGAAAGCTCAATCATTACTTCCGTATTGACTGCCCCTTCGAGAAGTTTAATAATCCTTCCGGTCATAATGTTGCTGGTGCTCAGTCGGGTACCTTCCAGATCCTTCCCGATAAGTACCGAGCTTGCCTTGATTATGGCATAGACTTCAACTCCAACCTGTAATCCCAGATTTTCAACGCTTTCGTTGGTAATAATCGAAACGAGTTTATCGCCGCCTTTCAATGCCAGAGTTACCTCAGCGTTGATCGCGCCTATGGTCAACTCGCTTACTGTCCCTGCAAAAATATTCCGCGCGCTAACTTTCATGGATATCCTCTTGATAAATTTGTACAGTTCGTTTGCCGAGCCGATCCTCTTGCTGATATTTGAGAGAAATTTTTCGTGTTCCTCCAAGACTACCCGGTACTTGCGGATTACTTCCCGCCCTTCGTCGGTAAGGCGGGTGCCGCCGCCGGATTTTCCTCCTGCCATGCGAACGAAAAGCGGCTTGTCAGAAAGATTGTTGATTGCATCCATTGTGTCCCAAGCGGTTTTATAGCTTATTCCCACGGCTTTCGCGGCTTTGGTTATTGAACCTTGCGCTTCAATCATTTCGAGAAGCCGGATTCTGTTTTCACCGAGAAATTCCTGGTCTGATTTGCTGAGGGATACCGTGCCGGAAAGTTCCATTTTCTGTTTGGAATTGTTCATTCTGATTGAATCTCCTTTTACCTAATAGACCCTCAGGTTGATGGCAGGCCAAATGAATTTTTCAGGGATTGTATCTGGTCACGAATTTCCTGGCTGCTTCCCAGTTTGAGAATCCTTGTGGCAATTTTTACTGCATCTCGATGATAGATGCTGCGAAGAAAACTTTTTATCACGGGTATGTACGGAGCAGAGAGGCTGAAGTCCGTGATTCCGAGCCCAAGCAGAATCATCGCGCTCAAAGGGTCGCTCGCCATTTCACCGCAAAGCGATACGGGTTTCCCCGCTTTTTTACCTACTGCGGCAACATGCTGTATCGACTGAAGTATTGCCGGGTGATACGGATCATAATACTGCTTTACCTTCAGATTGTTTCTGTCAGCCGCCAAGGTATATTGAATCAGATCGTTTGTCCCGATGCTGAAAAAATCCACTTCCTTAATCAGGAATTCTGCAATCTGAACTGCAGCCGGAACCTCAATCATAATGCCTATCTGAATGTCTGTTGCAACGGCATGGCCAGCTTGTTCAAGTTCTTGTTGAATTTGGACAAGGATACTTTTTATCAATCGGACTTCGTCGACGCCGGTAATCAGGGGGAACATTATGCGAGCCGTGCCGAAGGGAGATGCCATCAGTATGCCGGCCAATTGCTCCTTGAGGATTTCAAATTGCTCGAGCGAAAGTCTTATGGAACGCCATCCCATAAAAGGATTTTCCTCTACAGGGTGGGGGAAATAGGGCAGTTTCTTGTCGCCACCGATGTCTAAAGTCCGGATTGTCACCGGATGTGGTGCAAATTCTTCCAGTACTTTTCGATACAGTCGGGCAAGATCATTCCTGTCGGGGAAACTGTTGCGAACCATGTAGGGGAACTCGGTACGGTAGAGCCCGATACCCTCTGCCCCGTTTGCCAAGGCAACTTTCACATCACTGAAGAGGGCAATGTTAGCCAGCAGGTGTACCCTTATTCCGTCAAGGGTGATGGCGGGTTCGTCCCGCAGTTCATCCAGTTCCCTTCTCTTCAGGTTGAAATCGAGACTCAGACGTTCATATTCGCTTTTGACCTTCTGGTCCGGATTTATGTAAAGGCAACCGGTGTTCCCGTCAACTATCACATCGTCGCGGCTGGATATGTTTTTTATCTCATCCCAGGTAGCGATAACAGCAGGTATGCTCAGTGATTTGGCCATGATGGAAGCATGCGAGTTGACATCACCGCTTCCTGAAACGATTCCAAGGATCTTGTCGTGATCCAGGGAGGCAAGATCGGAGGGCAGGATTTCGCGGGCCACAAGGACTTTCTTTTCACGCAATTTCGCCGGTGTCCGGCTGTTCCCGGTGAGACTGTCTCTGATCCTGCGGCCTATGTCCTTCATATCTGCCGACCGTTCGCGAAGATAGGGATCTTCCATGCGGGAAAATGCTTCGACATAGGACTCGACAACATCATCAACTGCGTGAATTGCCCCAAAATCGTTTTCGATGTGATCAAGCACCTTAGAGATGAAGCCCCGATCCTCGAGAATCATCAGATGGGTATGGAAAATGGCGGCGTCTTCCTTTGAGAGGGATTCGGCGACCCTTTTTTCAAGGTAAAGAGTTTGGATCTTGGCCTTCTCGACGGCCAGTAAAAACCGTTTTTTCTCTTCCGGTCGGGAACCGATTTTTTCCAGGGAGACTTGATTGCTGATGGTGGAATGGTTGATGATTGAGACCTTTCCCCAGGAAAATCCCGGGGAAACGGCGATACAGCGAACCATGAGATGCTGCTTCTTTTTTGTTCTGTCCTGTGGCTTTCCTGGAAAAGCCGCTTGGGGGCTGGCTTTGATCTTGTTTAGTTCCTGCTCAAAAAAAGCCCGTTCTTCTTCTTTCTTTCTGATTGAGTCAAGAAGTCTTGCGTTGATGATAATACTGCTTATCTGGTTGGCAATGGTTGTAAGGGCACTGATTTCCTTCAGGGTGAAAGATCGCGATTCTCTCGTCTGAATGACAATTACACCAGTGGGGCATTTGTGCTCGAACAGAGGAATGCCGAGGAAAGATAAGAAGCGTTCTTCTTTTGTTGCGCGAAAGTATTTGTAGCGCGGATGCGAGGGGGCATTTTCTGTCGCGACCACACTCCGCTGTTCAACAACAAGTCCTGTCAGGCCTTCCGAGGTGTTCATCTGGACTTTTCCAACCGAACCCTTGGACAAGCCTTTTGTCGCATAAAGGGTGAGCGTCTCACCATCTTTTTCCAGAAGATACAGTGAACAGACGTCGGAACCCGTTCTTTTCGAAACCAGGTTGACGATGTTCTGGAGAGTTTCACGGAGATCATGGGAATGGAGGATCAGTTCACTGATATCTTCCAGGGTTCTCAGACCGAGATATTCTGAATTGTCTTGAGTCATGGGGCCTTATCCGTGAAAATAAATTAAAATATTATACTTGAGTCACCCGGTAAAAGGAAGGTTTTTTCTCCCTTTCGGGCATGACTGACGTGATTTCTGGCAAAGGAATCTGCTTTCTGGTATAGTCACGAAACTGAAATAATTGAGAGGAGGGCAGTTATGTCTGCTTTGTTTGAAGATATGTTGCAAAAGGGGGATGCTCTACTTGAATCCGGTGAGTTTAAAAAAGCAATAGAGTGCTTCGAACAATGCGTGAAATCCCGACCTGAAGAGCCTGAGGCTTTTTTCAAGCTTGGGTATGCAATGGCTGAAGCAGGAATTCTTGAGGGTGCCCTGAAATCCTACTCGGAAGGGCTTC
>RPRC01000116.1 GCA_003857395.1 Geobacter sp. | reverse complement strand
TCCATGCCGTGTCGGTTGGTGAGACAATGGCCGTGCGGCCGCTCCTGAAAGCTCTGAAAGCACGGTATCCGGAAAAGAAAATCATTCTTTCGACGGTGACCGAAACGGGTAGAAGTATTGCGGAAAATCTTGCCGATGTGGATCTCTGCATTT
The DNA here is from genome assembly GCA_003857395.1 of Geobacter sp. The sequence goes on along the minus strand of RPRC01000116.1, from coordinate 26,646 downwards.
ATTTTCCCTTTGATTTCGGCTTTGCCGTGCGCCGCATGTTGAAAGCAATCAAGCCTTCCCTGATTGTGGTTGTCGAAACCGAAATCTGGCCGAATTTCCTCCGTTATGCCCACCAATCCGGAATACCGACTGTGCTTGCCAATGGCCGTATCTCGGATAAATCTTTTGGCGGCTATCTCCGCTTCTCCTGGATATTCCGCCCGGTACTGGAAAACTTTGATGCTCTGTGCATGCAGACGACGGAAGACGCCCGTCGAATTATTGCCATCGGCGCACCCTCCTTGCGGGTCCATGTCACGAAGAATCTGAAGTATGATATCCCCGCGATCAGGGTTTCGATGGAAAATAAACGTACCGTCCTCCATAGATACAGCATTCCCGAGGGAGTGCAGGTTTTTACCGCTGGCAGCACGCATCAGGGGGAGGAAGAGGCTATTCTGTCAGTATTTCGTTCTCTTGTGAACGAAGGGCAGGAGTTTGTTATGGTGTTGGTGCCACGACATCCGGAAAGGGCTGAGGAGGTTGTAAAAATTGCCGAACAGCTTGGTGTCCGATGTGTGAGACGCTCGCAGCTCGAAGGGCGCTCTGCACTATTTCAACCCGGTGAAGTTCTCCTTGTTGATACCGTCGGGGAGTTGATGGATATCTACTCCATTTCAGACCTGGTTTTCGTTGGTGGAAGCTTGGTGCCTGTTGGGGGACACAACCTCCTTGAACCGGCTTCACGTGCCGTTCCGGTGATTTTCGGCCCCTATATGAATAATTTTCGTGAAATTGCCTCCCTCATTCTTCAGTACAAGGGTGGAATTCAGGTGCAGGACCGCACTCTGCTTGCTGAGATTCTGCGGCAGCTGCTGGACTCACCTGACGAGCGGCTGAAACTTGGTGACAACGGTGCGCGGATCCTGACAGAAAATTGCGGGTCAACAGATCGTCACATGGAAATTATATCTTCCGTCTTTTCAGAGAAAGTTGCTGTGGTACAAGGATCCGCGTCTCGTTCACCGATTGGCCCCAAGGGGCATGGTGAGCTATGACAACCTTTGACAGGTACTTTCGTGAGTTGTGGGAAGGAAAGCGGTACGGCTTGGGAGACAAACTGATTGTTGCTTTTTTGCTGCCAGCGGCTTTCGTCTACAGTCTGGTACTTCGACTGCGGGGCTTTTTGTATCGTCGGGGAATTTTGCCGTCTTTTAGCTTGGGAGTGCCGGTTATTTCCGTCGGAAATCTTTCCGTGGGGGGGACCGGTAAAACCCCTATGTCAGTCCTGATAGCACGTCAGCTCATTGCCAGGGGAAAACGGGTTGCCCTCCTGTCCCGTGGCTATGGTGGTGCCGGAGGCAGTGCCGTCCGCATCGTTTCTGACGGTTCGCGAATCCTTCTTCCGGTCTCTGAGGCGGGCGATGAGCCGGTTCTCCTGGCACGCTCGGTTCCCGGCCTTATTGTTGTAACCGGCTCCGACCGCTACCGAGCCGGCCTTGAGGCTCTCAAACAGTTCCAGCCGGATATATTTCTGCTGGATGACGGCTATCAGCACCTTCGCCTACAACGAGATCTTAATATCCTGCTCCTCGATGCAGCAAGGCCGTTCGGCAACGGCTGGACACTTCCCTCCGGTCTCCTCCGTGAACCCCGTTCGGCGGTCCGCAGGGCGGATGTGGTCGTCTATACTCGTTCTGACAGGGCAATGGTGTGTCCTGAGATACCGGGTATCCCAACATGTCGCTCGGCTCATCATCTCTCGGGAGTTATTTCGTTGTCTGGCGGAACGCATTCTTCATTTTCCATTTTTGCGGGGAAAAAGGGTGTGGCTTGTGCGGGTATCGCCGATCCTGACACTTTTTTTGACGCATTGATTCGTGAGGGGTTGGACCTGGCAGCCAGTCTTGCCTTTCAAGACCACTGCCGCTATGACCGTTCAGAGCGTGCTGAAATTTCCCGGGCCATGAAAGAGGCCGAGGCGGACTACCTTATAACCACGGAAAAGGATGCGGTCAAATTGACAGAATTTCAGGATATTCCTGATGCTGTCTATGCAGCTGTACTTACTCTTGAAATCATCGATTCAGGGGTTCTTGAAAGTGAGATTGAGAAACTGCTTTAACATTGTACCCAAGTTGTGGCACTATATTTTATTTCCAATCTCGGTCCTGCTCTACTGGGGCTGGTGACTTTGGTGACTGATCAACGCGGTAATTCAGGAGTGATACATGGAACTTTCAGAAGAGATGCTGGATATTCTCGCCTGCCCAAAGTGTAAGGGATCCCTTCAGAGTGCTGGAGAATCACTTGTATGTGAGGCATGCCGGTTGAGATATCCAATTCGCCAAGGTATTCCGGTACTCCTTGTGGAAGAAGCCGAAAAGCTCAGTGAGGAATAGAATTGCAGTCGGAGAAAAAAATAAACACTGGAGAAGTCAAGCAGGGGATGATGGGAGTCAAGAAGCGTATCCTTGTCTTGCGTTATCGTTTTATCGGAGATACCATCCTGACAGTTCCCTTCCTGAGGAATCTGCGTTACGCAGAACCTGATGCATATATTGTTTGGGTGGTTGCTCCTGGTTCTTCGGACGTGGTGAAGGGGATACCTTACGTGGACGAAATGGTCTACTGGGATCCGGTTACGATCCATGCGGATAGTCAGGGGACGCATCGGAAACTAAAGGCTAAATGGTCCTTTCTTAAAGAATTGCGGGCTGGTTGCTTTGACAAGGTATATGTTCTGAAACGCTCACTCTCAAGTGCACTTATTGCCCGTTTCACTGGGGCTCCTGAAAGAATTGGATTCAACACTGAGGGTCGCGGTCTGCTCTTGACAAAGAAAGTTCCCTACCGTCATGACCAGCATGAAGTACAGAATTTTCTGGATGTGCTGCGCGCAGACAATATTGCTATTATTGACGACTATCTTGAAGCTTGGCTTAGCGAGAGCGAGAAAACTTTTGCGGATGACTTCTTTCGGCAGTCTGCTGTTGGGTCAAATGACGTAGTGTTTGCACTTCATCCTTTCGCGGCTAATCCTTCAAGAGCCTGGCATATTGACAACTTCATCAATCTCGCCAATCGGTTGCAGGAGTTATATCAGGTGCGTATACTCGTTTTTGGTGGGCAAAGAGATGTCGCTGCTGCCAAAGCTTTTCAGATGAATGTCAGCCCTGCACCAATCATGGCTGTTGGAAGCACAAGTTTACGAGAGTCAATGGCTCTCCTTGCCAGATGTTCTCTGCTAATTTGTAATGATAGCGGCATAATGCATCTTGCTGCAGCTATGCAGATACCATTGATAGCATTATTCGGACCACAATCACCTCTTAAATTTGGACCTTGGGGTGCTAAATGCTCGGTAATTTATAAGGAGTTTCCCTGCAGTCCCTGTAAGCAAAAATTCTTTCAGGAATGTAAGCCTTCGCACAGGTTAACCCCTGAATGTGTCGAAGCAATAAGTGTTTCGGATGTGCTCGATAAAGTCAGCGAGTCAACGCAGGAACTGACTAATATCAATGTGAAATAACAGGATTATGTTGATTGGAAATAAACCAGGGAGACAATTAATAAATTATCCGGGCTTTAACCGTATCTACCATTTGTTAAGGGAACACTCAAAGGTAACAAGTGGCTATTAAGTGCAGGTGGTAAAATATTGAGGTTAATGTTTGCATCCTATGAGACTGAGCAGACTCTCTTGTTTGAAAAGCTAATAAAGCCAGGGAACGTCGTTTTTGATGTGGGTGCTCATGACGGCTATTATACTTTATTGTCATCGGTACTTGTAAGTTCAGAAGGGAAAGTTTTCGCATTTGAACCCAAACCCCGACAATTTTACCCATCTGGACAAACATGTAAAAATTAACCTGGCAGAAAATGTTGCCTTGATGGAGTGTGCAGTCGGCGATGAAAAAGGTTACTCATTCTTTGCATTAGGATCTGGCAGCGGGACAGGGCACCTTTCGAATGAAGGGGCATTTAAGGTGCAGACTGTTCGACTGGATGACATTGTCAAAGAGAAGGGAGTCAGTCCGGATTTTATCAAAATTGATGCTGAAGGCGCTGGTATGCTAGTTTTGACCGGAGCGAATCAGCTGATTACCGATAAGAAACCGGTGATTTACCTGTCAACTCATGGGGACGAAGTGCATCGGAAATGCTGCAGCTTTTTGCAGGATAGGGATTACCGGCTTGAACCAATTCTTGGAAACGATGTACAAACAACTCGGGAGTTGGTTTGTTATCCGTTTTCTGATAAAAGCTATCAAGCCCAATAATTAACCTGATTAGCACCGCACTCCGCGCAGCGGCGTCTTGTCATAGAGTAGGCCGCTGAGGCGTCAAACCCAGTTCATGAAGCAGGCGACCGACGGAAACTTCGCTTAGATTGATTCCAAGCTGGTCAAGAATCAGAACCCTCACCATGGCCCTGGTCCACAGTGCAAAGGCAAATTTCAACTGTAGTGGGTTCTTCGAAGTAACAATATCAAAAACCTTCTGCATTTGCGCCTTGCTAAGAGTGGCTGTTTGCCTGGGATTTTCTGGTATTTTAGACCCTCAATACCGGTTAATTACATCTGTGTTAGGGTGGACTGCCTATTTAATTTGTAGAACCGTATATTTTCAGGGGTTTAACGAGGGTAAAAAGGATTTGAAGATTCTTTTCATAAATAACGACAAGGGCTGGGGTGGCGGGCAGGAGCACCTCAAGGATCTAGTTATCGAGCTTTTGCACAATGGCGTGGAAGTGCACTTTGTAGTGAGGTTCGGTTCAAAATCAAGCACCAGGTTCCGTGAGTTGGGAGTGTCCGTGCACCAGCTTCCCGGACATGGCTTGAAGGATTTGCTAGCTCTTCAGCAGTTGGTTGTTCTCTTACGCCGTGAACGATTCGATATTGTCTCAATAAATCGCGAACATGACCTCCTGCTAACAGCACTAGCTTGGAAGATTGCATTTCCGTGTCGTAAATCCGGAAGGCTTATGATGAGTTATCACACGGCAACAACCAGGAAGCAGCTTCTGCTTGGTTCGGTTGATGCCATTATTTGCGTCTCGGAACACGTTCGGTCCCGTTTACTCCAGGCAAATCCTGGATTCACCGGAAAAGTCAGCGTGCTTTATAATGGCATAGCCATCGGGGGGCCTCCTTCTGTCGACAAGTTTAATTTTGACCGCCACCGCCGTTTCTTTCAGAAGGATGGTTTCCCGCTCATTGGAATGGTAGGTGATTTCTTTAAAAACCAAGGGGAGTTTGTGGATATGATCCCTCAACTTAAACAGTCTTTTCCTGCACTCAAGGTTGTCTTTGTCGGGGATAACAGTGACAGGGCTCTTCTTGATCCTCTGCTGGCAAAGATTGACATGTTAGGTGTCGAGAACGATGTTATTTTTACAGGGAAGGTTCCACGGGAGAAAATTCCTGATTTATTTTATGATCTTGACCTGTCGGTAACCACTTATCGCAATGAGGGCTTCGGTGTTGTGCATCTGGAGAGTTTGGCCGCAGGAACACCTGTCGTTGCTTATAACGAGGGAGGATTTGTCGATATATTTAAAGGAACGCATGCTGGTGTTCTGGTTGACGGAAGAAGTGATGATTTTATAGCAGCTGTAATTGATTTGCTGAATGATCACGAAAATCGCTTTTCCATGGGGGTTGACGGATATGAACTGGTGAAAATGAAATACTCAGTTCAGGGAATGGGACAGAACTACCTAGCTTTTTACCGAAAGCTCTCAGGTACCTTATAGTATGAGGATACTGCTTGTTGATAACAGCAAGGGGTGGGGTGGGGCTGAAGAAATGTTATTCTCTCTGGCCACAGGTCTCCGGAATCGCGGCCATTACGTTGTGATGTTTCTTGATGAAGGTTCCGAAACTGTTACAAAGTTCGTCCGGGCGGACTTTAATGTATGGGCCTTTCAAAGAAAAAGTTTTCGACTGCTCCAAAGCATCATAAAAATGATACGCATTGCCCGGAATGAAAAGTTTGACCTGGTTCATGTCCACCGCAACCACGACTTGCTGGTTGGGAAAATTGTCGGTTATTTTTCAGGAAAACTGCCGTTAGTGCTTACCCAACATTGCCGGCTTTGCAAATCTACCTTCTTTGTGATTAATTTGCCTGACAGGATCGCTGCTGTTTCTAAATATATAGCAGATGGGATGACCGAACGCTTTCTGAAGTTGGATTCTAAAATCAATGTTGTGCACAATGGGATAGATCCTACTGAATTTGAACACTTGCATGAAGACTTCTGGTGCCGGTGGTCCGAATTAATCGGCAAGGGGCCCCTGCTTGGCGTAGTTGGGTATTTTTATAAGAACCAAGAAGAACTGATTGAGTTATTGCCTTTCATTAAGGATGAATTTCCTGATGTCATGCTCTTGATTATCGGACGTGACGATAGTAAAAGAAAATTTCTTGAAAAAAAAGCCGAACAATTGGGAGTTGCAGAGTCGGTGTTGTTTACAGGTAGCATACCACATGCTGAAATGAAACATGCTTTGGCTGGTTTGGATTTGAACTTAAGCGCTTTCCGTCGAGAAGGCTTCGGCCTGAGTGTTTTAGAGGGACTGGCGGCAGGTACACCCTTTTTGGGATATCGTTCCGGGGGGTATCCTGAAATAATTGAACAGGGTGAAAATGGATACCTTAAAGACACGTTCGCTGAGTTGCTTCAGGAGATACTATCACTTCTAAAGGACAAAGATAGATATTCTAAAATGAGAGAGCAGGCAAAAAAGTCGGTTAGTAATAAATTTACAATTGATAATATGATAACTAATTATGAAAATATCTATAAAAGCACGAACTGAATAACAATGAAAACTATCTCTGTAGTAATACCAAATTATAATGGAATTGATTTGCTTGAAAAAAATATTCCACCTTTGATTGAGGCGCTTGTATTTGCTAAAACAAGATGGGAGATAATTGTTGTTGATGATGCTAGTACTGACTTGTCTGTCAGTTTTGTCAAAACAAAATATTCTGACATTATTGTATTAAGCAACGAAAAAAATATGGGTTTTGCTGAGACAATCAACAGAGGAATATTTTTGGCTCAGAACGATATCGTCATGGCTCTTAATACTGATGTTACTGTTGATAAGAACGTATTTGAAAAAATATTACCGCGCTTTAACGATTTTGATGTTTTTGCTGTTACGCCAAACATAATAGACCCCCGTAACGGATATAATCAGGCGATCTATAGACTAAAGCCTGGTTTTTGCTGGTTTACGGACCGCTGTGTGCAACTTGCCAAGATTGATTCCCGTCAGGAAGTGCCGCTTTTTTTCTCATCAGGAGGTTCTTCCTGTTATGATAGGCAAAAATTGCTTCAATTAGGTGGTTTTGATCCCATATACAAACCATTCTATGTTGAAGATGTTGACTTATCTTATCGAGCCTGGAAAGCTGGTTGGAGATGCGTGCTAGAACCTGGTTGTTCGGTATTGCATGAAGCAAACACAACGATAAGTAAGTATAACAAAAGACGTAAAATTAAATTTATAGCCGCAAAAAATAAGATCATCTTTTTGTGGTTGAATATTTCCGATGTGAAATTGGTGTTCCTATATATATTGTTTTTTCTCCCTTCATTAGTCTGGGATATAGTATCTTTCAGAAAATATAAACTTATCGGCACGTTCATGGCCTTCTGTCATCTCCCTGAAGTTGTAAGGGCAAGAAGAAAGCGAAAAGCTTTATTCCTGGTCAAGGATTTTGAAATAATAAAAAGAGTATCTTTATAGCAACCGAAGGGGAGGTTTGTCGATGGATGTTTCTGATAATTATTTCAGCTATACTAGGTCTGAAATAGTATCCTTGCTCCCAGATAATTTAGACAAGGTTCTGGAAATTGGTTGTGGAACTGGCAAGACCTTGGAGTGGTTGAAAGAACATAAAAACTGCAGATGGGCTTGCGGGGTTGAAATTTCGTCCTTTGCCGCTGCAGAAGCTCGTAAAGTTGTTGACGAAATATTTCTTGGCAATATTGAATCAATGGATTTGCCGATTGAAAAAAATTCTCTCGATCTGATTTTGTGCCTGGATGTCCTTGAACATACAATTGATCCTTGGGGGGTGGTCGTAAATCTCCGTGATTTACTTAAATGGGATGGATCGATTATTGTCAGCCTTCCAAATGTGAGAAACAAAAAGGTGATTTTTCCGTTGCTTTTTAAAGGGCAATGGACATATGAAAAGTCAGGACTTCTTGATAAGTCGCACTTGCGTTTTTTTGTTCGTCAAAGCGCCATTGAATTGTTAAGTTCTGCCGGTTTTACTGTTGATATGGTCTTGCCAACAGGTCTTGGTAAGAGCCGGAAATCGCAATTTTTAAATAAAATGCTTCCTTGTTTTGTGAAATCTTTTTTTGAGTATCAGTACTTGATACGGGGAGTTAAGTGAGACTGAAATGCAGTACTGAGCAAGGGGTGGTGGACTAAGATGAAAACTGCTGTTGTTGCGGTAGTGAAAAATGAAATAGATATTATTGATGTATTCCTAGATCATGTTGTGTCATGTTTTGATTTCGTTTATCTATGCGATAATTTCTCCAGTGATGGAACCTATGAAAAGCTATTAGAAAAAGCCACGCATACAGATAAAATAAGGCTGTTTCGACTGAAATCAAAGTCATTTATCCAATCCGCGCTTGTTTCTTTTCTGGTGAACACCTGTTTTTCTCTGGAAGATCCTGATGTTATTTTCATGCTTGATGCCGATGAATTCCTTCCTTTCCCTGATGCAGCTTCGCTTAAGGTCTGCTTGAAACTGCTTGATACTGAACTGATTTATATGCACTGGGATAACATGGTGCTCGATCATGAGGGAAGGCTTGTTACTGCACCACCTTACCGATCAAAAATTAGCAAGGTGGCTATTTTTCGTGCTGTTAAGAAGAAATTCGGCAGGATACGTGTAGATAACGGAAACCACAACATCAAGAGATCACGGCGCCTACAGTCAGTTATATCGTCATTTCCCTTGCTCCACATGCCAATCAGGTCAGAGGCGCAATTAATGAAAAAATTGATTATTGGTAATGTGGCGCTGATTATGAATCGTGATAATATAGGATTCCACTTGAAGATGTTGGGGGAATACTGTTTTGACAATATTCCACGTATCGATGAAATTGCTCTGAAATATGCGTTGCGCTACGGGGAAAACATTGATTTAAACGAGATTCTGGCCACTGACCTTAACTCTCTGCAGCGGATTGGGGGAGAAGTGGCCTGGCTTGAGTCACTTCTTGCCACAAAAGTAACAATTTTACAGAATGATTGTTACAAACAGATTTTTGATGCGGTTATGCACTGCAATCGAGTTACGAGCGGCAAACAAGATGGAATATTGTATGATGTTGCGGGGAATATTGTTAACGTGTTCACAACAAGTTTTATTACGAGAATTCGTCAGCTGTAATTTTGCTCATAATAAACTGACAGTGCGGAATCTTTTCAGGGACGGACAATAACTCCCAGTCCGGCTGTGGCAAACTCGCCAAACGCTCTGGAGAATGTCGCCTCGGAAGGTACATCCTTTCTCCTGGCAAAACCGCAGATGAACCGCAGGTTCAGGGTGCTCTGTAATTCGTTTCACAAAGAACTGGTGTGTTGATACTTCAAGTTCGCCTTGGCAACAAAGGCCCGGGCAATTGCTTCGCGCTCTTTAATTGGTCGTCCCAACCACTGCCGGCTGGCAGTGGCAGGTACGTATTTATCAATCTGAATAATCTCAAGGATCTTGACCAGATGCTTCTCTCGTTCCGTAAGCGGTTCGGGAAGGCATTTGTAAAGATGGCGAAACAGGCTTTGCTGTACTGTCCCCATCAACCATGATATTCTTTCCTTGAGCTTCATCGGTAGCCTCCTTTTATTATTTGTCTCGCAAAATAATAAATCAGATTGTTACCTGTGGAGCTCGACTTTTATGCAGAATTGCCAATGTATTCATGTTTCTGCATACACTTTTACAAGAGGCTCATTTAAATTACAATTTATTACGGACACCAATTAATATGAAAGTGCTAATTGTCGGAACCGGTTTAAGTGGCTGCGCTCTTGCCAGGTTCCTGAAGGATAAAGGGCATGATGTCTCTATGATTGAGAAAGAAAACCAAATCGGGGGGTTATGTATAACCAAAGTTAATGAGGATGGCTTAAAATACGAACCATTTGGAGCCAGAACTTTTCATACGAGCAATGTAGCGATCTCGGAATTTGTTCAGAGATTCGATCAATTTAACGGATATATCCATAAAAAGGGAATGATAATAAATAAAAAACTCTATCCTTTTCCACTGACGTTAAACTCTATAAAAGGCTTCAAAAAAAGAAACTTGATTTTGGAAGAACTTAAGTACAGACCCGTAGAAATAGATCAAACAAATTTCGAAACCGCCTGTCAGTCCATTTTCGGAAAAACACTATATGGCTATTTCATCGGGAATTATAGCAAAAAGATGTGGGGAGTTGAGCCCAAACTCTTAACTGCAGAATGGGCTCCAAAAAGATTAGAGTTACGAGAAGATGATAATGAAGAACTGTTCCGAAATCAGTGGCAAGGCTTGCCCATTCACGGATACACTTTTTTTTTGGAGCAAATGATCAAAGACGTGCCTGTGCGCTTGAATGAGACGCAATATGACAGCAATAAATTTGATGTAGTAGCAACCTGTGCTCCTCTTGATGAAATGTTAAATTACAAATATGGTAAATTAGGTTACCGGAGCATTCATTTTGATTATAAAAAGGATGAGCCTTGGGAAAAAATGGAATATGGAACATTAAACCTTCCTCAACACAAGAAATATTTCAGAAAATGCAATTTCAACGTATTGTACAAACATAATGCACGAAACAACTATATTCAATATCAGCAAGCAGTAGAGGCCGATGGTTTGAAAAATCCTGCAATGTATCCTGTAAATACCAGACAGCATAATGAGATCTTTGACAAGTATCTTAAAACTGTTTGTCGGTCAAAGAACATCTGCCCTTTGGGACGTCTGGGATTGTTCAAGTATTTAGATATGGATAAGGCGATAGAATGCGCATTTGATATTGTGCCGCTTATAGAGAATTATGCCAGATTAAGCGAAACAGAAAGGTATCTCCAAATCAAGGCTATTAGAGAAAAAAGATGAAATTAACAAAACAAGGTTTAATAAGGATCAATTTCAGAGATTTCTTGCCTCACGAAAATAAACGCTTGCGTTGCAATTTCAGGTGTTCGTACTGCAATCAAAAAAATATAAAACAAATAAAGTTTTCAGAAAAAGAGCTGTTATCGTCAAAAAGAATTTGGGATAAACTTTCAACTGTAGAGGATGATATTATTGTCAGATTAAATTTTGACGGAGAAATCTTAATAGATAAATGGGCTAGAGAAATCTGGTATCATATTAATAAATTGCCGAACGTAAAAATATCTGAAATTATTACTAACAACTCTATAGATCCTGATGATTACTTGGGGCTAATAAGTTTGCCGAAAGCTTCCTTTAATTGTTCATTTCATCCGGAATTTGTATCTCTGCAGCGATTCATCAATCACGCATTAAAATTAAAACAAAAAGGATGCCCGCTCTTTGCAACTATGGTTGTCTTGCCTGAGATGGTTAACGAATTAACCGGAATTGTCATGGGCTTTGAGGACGCTGGAATTCTTTTCAGACCGTTGTTACTGCTAAATACTGAATTTTATGATAGTAAATTACGGAATTTCTGGAAAAAAATTATCGGGAAAAGCCAATCCTCACGTAGCTACAATTTGTATGAACTGGAATTAATTAGGCAACATTACTACTCGGATTTAGAGTTCCAGTTTCAGAAAGGCAGAAAAACCAGCGGATTACCTTGTTTTGCGGGAGTGGACATGATTAATGTTTTTCTCGACGGCTCTGTTTATAGATGTTTTGGTGCCAAGCTTGGTACTATTGATGAACTTTGCGATGGAAAGATAAAGTTGAGAGAAGAACCATATCCTTGTTTTACGGATACCTGCCAATGTCCTACTCATATGATTTTCCTAAAAGATTTCAGGGACAAATACATACTGTCAGACAAATTTGCTGATCACTACGAAATAAATTGATAAAGTTGAGACAATTCAAAATGTTGAAAAAACTTCTGCGTCTTTTAAAAAGTCAGTGCTTTAGGCACAAATATATGCTGCAAACCTGCTTACATGGAAAAAGAAATGTGACGGCAGGTAAAACGCCTAAATGCCTGTATGTCTCACCGGTAGGGAGAAATGGAAAGGAACTTCTGATAAAGATAATGCAAAAATTCGGAAACGAAAATTTTGATTACCTTATTTTCAGCTATGATGATACAAAATTTGACGAGCCGATTTTCAGGAATTGCCAAGTCATACATGAAAAAGGGCTGCGATGGGAATTTATGAAAAAATATGTGACCCCCGCCTATTGTGAAAAGTATGATTATATTTTTGCCTGGGCTGACGATATTGATATTGAGGGATTTTCAATAGATAAATTCTTGGACATTTTTATAAGAAACAGCTTGGAAATGGCTCAACCAGCATTGTCCAAGGATTCGTTTTACAGTCACAGATTAACTTTGAAAAAAGAAGGCTATCGAATTGGAAGATTCACGGATTTTGTTGAGATAATGGTTCCCGTGTTTGAAAGAAAAGCCTGGATTAAATTTTGGAAAAAAATAAAGAGCGATTCCAGTGGGTGGGGTTGGGGCTACGATTTATTTGCCCGATCAATGTGCGGGTTTAAACGAATGGGAATAATTGATAGCGAACCGGTTCTTCACACTCGACCGCTAAGGGAAACGGATCCAGGAACTAAAGCAGAATTTGAAAATTTTCTCAAGATAAACGACTCAATTCACACTCGCTCTTTAATGCTATCGTATGGAAAACTAAAGTAGCCTCCAATAAATTATTTTCTGGTTCTTCTGAAAAAGAAATTAATTATTAGATAATGAGCCTCTTGCAAAAGTTCTGACTCCTTGGCTGCAGCAATTTGTTCGACAGAAATGATACTTGTCAATAAATTCTTGACGCTATACTACACTGCACTGAGATTCCCGACCGCAACGTGGACGGAATACGGTATTATGTAAACGGGAATACTGTAAAGGTGTTCAACGTCCCTTTATGGAAGAGGTTCCGCCAACTCATTTCTTGATAGCTGACAGAATTTTGAGAGTGTGCTGTTGTTGTGGACTGATAGTTTATTTTAGGAATTGTAATGAATATCTTGGTAGATCATGGAGATTATAACTTTAGGAACATAGGCGACAGCACAATGTTGTACGTTGCACTGTCTCGTCTTACCAATCTTTTTCCTGACGCATTGTTTTATGTTGTTTCTTCCAATGAGCAGGCCTTGAAAGAATTGTGGCCAGCGGCTATTCATCTGCCGGTTGACGTTAAGCGAGAGAGCCTTAATTTTTCGGACCTCGTGGACAGACCCTGGAAGCGGTCTCGGAAAATCCTTAAGAGGAATCTACGAATTCTTGTTGTTTGGAGAAAGGATAATCCCGGCAAATTTTTTGCCGAATTGGTGGCATCCGCTGACCTTGTTGTCGCTGCTGGGGGTGGCTACATTAATGACGAGTTCTGCGGGTATGCCTGTTCTGTTTTGCGTTTACTTGCATATGCCCATAAATTCGGTTGTGCCACGGTAATGGTTGGTCAAGGACTTGGCCCGGTGACTAAGCCTGTGTTATTGAGGGAAATGACGACAACCCTGCCGAACGTTGATCTGTTTTGTTTGCGTGAGGAGGAGAATGGTAGCGCTCTGCTTCGAAGCATGAAGGTGTCACCTGAAAAAATTATTGTTACCGGCGATGATGCGTTAGTTACAGGTTGTCGTTATTTTCATGATTCTTTGGGTGAGTTTTGCGGAGTTAATTTACGTAATGCGAATTATGCCAATTCCTCACAGCATTTTTCCTTGGTTTGTGCGGTGATATCCGCATTTGCAGAAAATAAGGCAGTTCCCCTGGAACCGCTTCCAGTGTCCCGCCATGTGGGGGAAGATGATGCTTTAACCCTTGCAACATGCTTTGGCAAGTACCTGACTGATCCCTCGGGTGGTGACTCCATTAAATCGTCGGCTCAATTATGCCGTTCGGTGGGCAACTGCCGGATAGTGGTTACGGGCAGCTATCATGCGGCTGTCTTTGCGTTAGCACAAGGAATTCCTGTTGTCGCTTTGGTTGGCAGTTCATATTATTCTAGTAAATTTACCGGGCTGGCGAATCTTTTTCCTAGTGGAGTGGAAATAATTCATTTATCTGCGGGCGGATTGGCAGAGAAGCTTTTAGCGTCTATGGACAAACTTTGGGAGAGTGCGGATGAACTGAGGCCGGCGCTACGCCAGTCGGCCGAGCGACAGCGTGCTGTCGGACTGTTAGCATACGAGCGTATTAGGGATCTTGTGCAACAACGCAACTGAATATCGCTATAATGCCCGTATTTTTTCGTGGCCTGTTATTCAGAAGTGATTAGGGGGGCTGAATGTTTTGTGTAGGTGCTCCGGTTCAAACAACTGAAGATTCAGGAAGTGTTATAAATTGTCGGGTTACGGTGGGCGCCTCAAAGCATGATGTTCTGTTCCGTTTCCCGCCCCATGCTCCTGTCGAGACTGCTGATGCCATGCTTGCCGCAACATTGATCCCGGCAATGCGGCTCCGGAAAGCGTTTAAGCTAACGGAACCAGTGTGCGGAACATTATTGTCGGCAACGAATAAAATTCAGGATATCATGACTTGCTGGTATCCGGACCTTGACCGAGTGTTTCCTGATGTGGCTTCTCGTTCTGCGGAAGTGCATACGAAAAACAGAGGGGTCGGTTGTTTTTTTTCCGGTGGAGTTGATTCATTTTATTCGGTGCTCAAGCACATCGATACTATCAGCCACTTGATTTTTGTACACGGTTTTGATCTGCCACTGACAAATCCGGCTTTACGCGCGAAGGTGAGTCAGCAGTTGCAGCGGGCGGCGGCGATGCTTGGCAAGCATCTCATCGAAGTGGAGACTAACCTGCGGAATTTTGCCGATAGATGGGCTCCATGGGGTACCCATTATCATGGTGCAGCCTTGGCAACAGTTGCTCATCTTTTATCACCAATTTTACACAAAGTAATTATTCCGTCATCATTTTCATACGAGATGCTTGATCCATGGGGGAGTCATCCTTTGCTTGATCCTTTATGGAGCACAGAGCGCCTTGAACTTGTGCATGACGGCTGTGAGGTAAACCGCATCTCCAAAGTCGCGGCCATTGCTCACAATGATGTTGTGCGGGAATCCTTGCGGGTATGTTATCAGAGTCTTTCCGGTGCTTATAACTGTTGTCGCTGCCCCAAGTGTTTGAACACCATGCTTGCCCTGGATGCGGTTGGTGAACTTGGTAAGGTCAAAACCTTTCCTGGCGGTTTGTCGGAGGATAGTCTGCGACAAGCTAGAATTGCCAGTAAAGCTGGGTACCTTTTCTCTCATGAGATACTTACCTACTTGACCAAGGGGGCGCAAACGCGCCAATATGAGCAGAAGATCAAGCACATGATGCATGATTTCGAGCTTCGCCAGCAAGCAGTTGCTATAGATCCTGGCATACTTGCTGCGGTTCGTTCGCCATTGTGGCGAGATATTCGAGATGACGTTTTACATGGCATATGGCTTTCCCATCAGCGTTGTTGGCTAATACAAGGGGTTTTTCTGGAAATGGGACGCTATTTCTGGCGAAAAATACTCAGGGGTGTGGAGAAGTTGCGTTAGTGTTTTGATAACTGTCAAACTTACTGATTGTAAATAGTGCTGCAAAGGGGGAGCCAGCTAATTGTAACTTGATCCGAAGCTCTACAAAAAAAGTAGGCAATAACCATGGATCTCGCGAAGAATCTGCAAGCTACGCTGAGGTTTGCTCTGGCGGTCGTGCCGCCCTATTCAGACTGACATCTCCCCGGTTGGAGCGCCGGGAGTCGTACCCGAAAAGGAGCTGACATGACATACAAGACGAACACCGTACCATCAAACGGTACAAAAATTACCATCAATAACGGAGTTCTCACCGTACCCGATCAACCTGTCATTCCCTTTATCGAAGGCGACGGTACCGGCGCCGATATCTGGCGGGCAGCAGTTCGGGTACTTGATGCCGCAGTTGCCAAGGCCTACTCCGGAAGAAAAAAAATCGCCTGGCTAGAGGTATATGCCGGTGAAAAATCTTTCAATATGGGTCTCGGTTGGCTTCCCGATGAAACCCTGGCTGCTTTTCGAGAATACCTGGTTGGGATCAAGGGGCCTCTCACCACGCCGATCGGTGGCGGCATTACTTCTTTGAATGTGGCTCTTCGCCAGCAGCTTGACCTTTATGTTTGCCTCCGCCCGGTTCGTTATGTCGCGGGAGTTCCTTCCCCGGTGAAAAGACCTGAGCTGGTCGACATGGTCATTTTCCGGGAGAACACCGAGGACATTTATGCAGGTATTGAATGGGCGGAAGGGACTCCGGAGGCCAGGAAGGTCATTGATTTTCTCCAGCAGGAAATGGGCGTGAAGAAAATCCGTTTTCCTGAAACATCCGGCATCGGCGTGAAGCCGGTGTCCCGGGAAGGTTCAGAGCGCCTGATTGAGGCAGCAATCGAGTATGCCCTGAAGCAGGGCCGGAAGTCGGTCACCATTGTACACAAGGGTAATATCATGAAGTTTACCGAGGGTGCTTTCAAAAGCTGGGGATACGCGCTGGCGGCCACGAAGTACCGTGACCAAACTGTTTCACAGCGTGAGACCTGGGTTCTGGAAAACAGGGAGAAGGATCCTTCCCTGTCTCAAGAGGATCTTGCTCGCGCCATTGAGCCAGGCTTTGACAATATGACCTCCAATCAAAAAGACGGGGTAATTCGCGAGGTTGATGCGACTCTTGCGCTTTGGTCGACCCATGGGGATGGGAAATGGAAGAAAATGCTGCTGATCAAGGACTCTATTGCTGATATCACCCTGCAACAGACCATTACCCGGGCAGACGAATTCGATGTTCTTGCAACGACAAATCTCAATGGGGATTATCTCTCCGACGCCATTGCCGCACAAGTTGGCGGTATCGGTATTGCTCCGGGGGGAAATATTAATTATCGGACCGGACACGCCATTTTTGAGGCTACCCATGGGACCGCTCCCAAGTATGCGAATCTGGATAAGGTAAATCCCGGCTCCGTCATCCTGTCGGGTGTGATGATGCTAGAGTACTTGGGGTGGAGCGAGGCTGCAGAGCTTATTACTACAGCTCTTGACCGGACTATTGACCAGCGGAAGGTTACCTATGATTTTGCCCGACTCATGCGAGCCGAGAAGATTGAAGGTGTTCATGAACTGAAATGTTCGGAATTTGCCGACGAACTGATCCAAAACCTGTAAGTAGTTTTCATCCGGAAACTCCAAGACAGGGCTATCCCCCGTTGGGCTGGGGCTTTCTCGGAGTCTCTCGTACGGCTTTATGGCAAGACAGCGAAAGCAAGGAAAGCGCTTGAATCCAGCAGGTAGCCCGTTCTGTGTCTCGGGTGGCGACCGATTACGAGAGGCTTCGAGGAAGTTCCAGCCCAGCCTCTGCCGAGACTTTCCGGATGTGAAACTAAGCACAACCATCGGATCGACAGGCTCTTTGTGATGAAATATGTGGAGGCAGAAATGGCACGCAAAAAAATAGCATTAATCGGTGGCGGACAGATTGGCGGGACCCTTGCCCACCTCATGGCTCAGAGGCATTTGGGAGATATCGTCCTCTTCGACATTGTCGAAGATCTGCCGCAAGGAAAAATGCTTGATATCATGGAAGCCGCTCCCATCCAGGGTTTTGATGTGTCTCTCATTGCTACGAGTCATGCAGAGGACCTCAAGGGGGCTGACCTGGTGGTAGTAACCGCCGGACTCGCGAGAAAGCCGGGAATGAGTCGCGATGACCTAGTTACCGTGAATGCAAAGGTAATTACCTCCGTTTCGGAGATGATTCGTGAGCAAGCTCCCGATTCATTTGTTATCCTTCTCACCAATCCGTTGGATGCCATGGTGTCCCTCTGCCGGAAGGTGACCGGATTCCCCCGAAACAGAATCATGGGTATGGCAGGTGTCCTTGATTCTGCCCGTTTTGCCGCTTTTATTGCCCGGGAATTGGAGGTCTCCGTCCAGGATGTGAACGCTCTTGTTCTTGGCGGGCACGGAGATGAGATGGTGCCCCTCGTCCGTTTTGCCAATGTGAGCGGGATCCCGGTGACATTTCTCCTGGAAAAGAAGTACGGACCCGAAAAGGCCAAAGAAGTCATGGCTGCTCTCGTGTCGAGAACTCGCCACGCCGGAGGAGAAATCGTCGGGCTTATGAAAACCTCAGCGTTTATTTCTCCGGCCTCCGCCGCCTTTGCCATGGCTGAATCCATTCTTCTTGACTTGAAGCGCATCCTCCCCGTTTGTGCCTTTCTGGAAGGAGAATATGGAGTTAACGGGTACTTTTTGGGAGTGCCGTGTGTGCTCGGCGCACGAGGTGTTGAGCAAATCATCGAACTTGATCTGACACCTGAAGAAAGTGCCATATTCGCAGAATCCGTGTCCCACGTAAAGTCCCTGGTGGATGCTTTGAATCTCTGACAGTAAAACCGCATGAGTGGTTCCCGTTGAGAATTCGCTGACCAATTCCAATTGAATCCATGCTATTCTGGTATCTCATCTTCGATATCTGATCGGCAAACGGTCGTTGATTATTTTTCCGGCATGTTTTGCGGAACAAGAAGGTCTACTGATGTTTTTCCGCTGCTGCAGATCATTGGCGGGGGCATCAAATTTTCTTACAGGTGATAATTATGGAAAAGAGACAACCGGAAATTATTATTATAGAAAAGTATTGCAAAGGGTGTCATATCTGCGTCGAATTTTGCCCGACTCGGGTTCTTGAAATGAAGGGCTTTGTCGCTGTTGTGAAAAACCCTGACGCGTGCATCGCCTGCATGCAGTGTGAACTTCGCTGCCCAGATTTTGCAATATCAGTTACCAAGTGATGTCCGGAAGGAGTTAACGTGTCAAAAAAGGTTGCTTTTTTACAGGGGAACGAGGCCTGCGCGCAGGGTGCGCTGTATGCCGGGTGTCGATTCTTCGCAGGATATCCCATTACGCCATCCACTGAAATTGCGGAAGTCATGGCGAAAGAATTGCCAAAAATCGGCGGTGCTTTTATCCAGATGGAGGACGAGATTGCAGCCATGGCTGCGGTAATCGGAGCTTCGCTTACCGGGACGAAATCTCTCACCGCAACTTCAGGTCCCGGCTTTTCACTGAAACAGGAAAATATCGGCTATGCCTGCATCACGGAAGTACCGTGCGTCATCATAAATGTCATGCGCGGCGGCCCCTCCACTGGTATGCCTACCGGGCCGAGTCAGTCGGACGTCATGCAGGCCAAATGGGGAACTCACGGTGACCATCCCGCCATTTGCCTTGTTCCCGCTTCTGTGCAGGAGCTTTTTACGGAAACGGTTCGAGCCTTCAATCTTTCCGAGAAATATCGTACTCCTGTTACCGTTATGCCGGATGAGATTATCGGCCACATGCGTGAACGAATTGTCTTCCCCGAGCCGGGAGAATTGGAAGTAATTACCCGGACAGCGCCATCTGTAAGCCCGCGGGACTATAAACCGTATGATACCAGTTTTGGCGATATTCCGCCCCTTGCCGCATTCGGCTCCAGTTACCGCTTCCACGTAACCGGTCTGAATAAAGCACAAGACGGTTTCCCCACGACTCGCGCCGAGCTTGTTCAGGCGGAAGGGGAGCGTCAACTGCGCAAAATCGAGAATGCAATCGATGATATCGTCACCTATGAGGACTATCTGCTTGATGATGCGGAAGTGGTTGTAATCGCTTTCGGCTCTATTGCTCGCTCTGCACGTTATGCTGTCAACGAGGCCAGAAAACAGGGGATCAAGGTTGGACTCTTCCGCATTATCACCTACTGGCCCTTTCCGGAACGACAGATTCGCTCGCTGGCGGGACGGGTTAAAGCGATTATTGTCCCGGAAATGAATTTGGGAATGACGATCCATGAGGTACGAAAGTGCGCGGAAGGGAAGGTTCCTGTTACGGGAATCTTCCGTGTGGATGGTGAACCCATCGCCCCGAACGAGATTTTTGCCCGAATCCAGGAGGTACGCTGAGTCATGGGTTTTGATTACGATAAATATATTCGAGCGGGCAAACTGCCCCATATCTGGTGTCCAGGTTGCGGTCACGGTATCGTGATGAAGGGGCTGATTCGGGCCATTGATGCACTTTCCCTTGACAAGGACCAGACAGCCATTGTTTCCGGAATCGGCTGCGCATCGCGTCTTCCGGGATATCTTGACTTCTGCACCCTTCATACGACACATGGCCGGGCTGTCGGTTTTGCCACCGGCATAAAGATGGCCAAGCCGGAGATGAACGTTATCTGTGTCGGAGGTGACGGCGACGGAGTGGCAATCGGCGGTAATCACTTTATCCATGCCTGCCGAAGAAATATCGATATGACGTATCTGATTATGAACAATAACATCTACGGCATGACCGGCGGGCAGTTTTCTCCCACCACACCCTTTGGAGCAAAAGCGTCCACAACACCGTACGGAAATCCTGATCCGCCGTTCGATATCGCGAAACTGGCGATTGGCGCTGGTGCCACTTTTGTGGCTCGTGGAACGGCGTATCACGCTGCCCAGATTGATAAACTGCTCACTGAAGCCATGCGTCACAAGGGTTTTTCCGTGGTGGAAATTCTTGACAGTTGCCCCACGACGTACGGACGTCGAAACAAGTTCAAGTCCGTTATTGAAATGATGAATGATCTCAAGGATAGTGCGGTTCCTGTGGCTGCAGCAGAGAAGATGTCTCCTGAACAGCTCGAAGGCAAGGTGCTCATCGGCGTTCTCTACAAGGAAACTAAGCCGGAATACATTGATGGATACAGGAAACTCGTGGCGAGTGTGCAGGAATCGTGTTAAACCTTTCAGAAGGGGACTCGCCTGTAATTGCATTTGATTTAGGCAGGCACGGGGACTGCCCTACCGACGATAACAGGAGAATTCGGAATGTCGTGTAGTAGATATGAAATGAGGTTTTCCGGGGCAGGGGGACAGGGGCTGATCCTCGCCGGAATCATCATGGGAGAAGCAGCCTCCATCTATGATGGTAAACAGGCTGTACAGTCACAGAGTTACGGCCCCGAAGCCCGGGGTGGGGCATCAAAGTCAGAGGTCGTAATTTCTGACCAGTTGATTGATTTCCCTAAAGCAACAAACGTCGATGCGCTGCTCGCCTTGACCCAGGAGGCGTGTGATAAATATTCCACGGATTTGAAAGAGGGCGGGATTCTGCTGGTAGATTCCGATCTGGTGAAGAATCTGCCAGAAGGAAATTTCACAGTGGTAAGTATTCCTATTATAAACATCGCAAAAAACGAAGTTGGCAGGTCAATTGTCGCAAATATTGTAGCCCTGGGGGCGATGGTTGCCCTGACCGGAATCGTCTCCCGGGAAAGTGCCGTGAAGGCGGTACTTTCCCGGGTTCCGGAGGCTTTTGTCGAGCTGAACCGCAAGGCCTTTGAAATGGGATATCGCACGGCACAGGAAGCCAGGGGGCACACTGACTAGCCAGAGGAATTAATGCATCGGGCCTTGCTGCCGGTCGTCTGAGCCCATAAAAACCTGCGTGGCATAGAGTGTGCCGTCATCGGCTAGTGACGTACCGATTCCGGTCACGTTGAAGCCGGCGGAGAGAATGTTTTCCCGGTGATGTTTGCTTTCCATCCAGCCTGAGATAATTGTAGCTGAGTTGTTCTGGTAACCTTGGCTGCGACCGACGTTTTCTCCAACTTCTCGCCACCCTTTCAGACGTGCTTTCTCAATTCGAGTTTTGAAATCATTTCCGCTGTGTCCGTGACCGAGGTAGGCACTTTTCGCCATATATCTGCTATGGTCTCGGGCAATTTTCTGCAGGGTAGGGGAGACGGTCAGGAGGGGAAGATGATGCTCTTTTCTGATCTGATTGATTGACTCAAGGATGTACGGTTCGGCTGATGTGGACTCATCGCTTATTCTGCCAAGATCGCTTCCGTCTGAGAACGAGGTGCAGGAGAGAAAAAGGATTCCTATCAAAATCAGAGAACAGGTGTGCCAGAACATTTTATTTGTCAAGTAGTTGTGCATGGGGATATTTTACCCGTGTCGTCGCATTTTGTCACCAGTTCTCTTGTTTTATGATAACGCAGAACGGAAACACGTTGTGCAGGCAACAGACTGATTTCAGTGTTCAGGAGGGGAGTTCAGGCAAGTATGCACCAATTCTTCAGGGAATATCTTGAAGCATACGGATATTTTTTCCTATTTATCGGAACCTTTCTTGAGGGTGAGGCTGTTCTTATTCTTGCGGGATTCTTCGCCTTTCAGGGGGTGTTTTCACTCCCCGGTGTCATTTGCACTGCACTCGCTGGATCATTTCTCGGAGACCAGTTCTATTTTTTTCTGGGGCGCTGGCGGGGGAAATGGCTTCTTGGGCTTTTTGATTCCATGGCGAAGAAGTTTCGCCGTGCTCTCCGTCTGATAGAGAAGTATGGTTCTTTTGTGACGTTCGTTTCTCGTTATACCTATGGATTGCGGATCGTATTGCCCATACTACTCGGAATGACGAATCTCTCCAGAAAACGGTTTCTGGTGCTGAACTTCCTGAGCGCAACCAGCTGGGCCATCCTGTTTTCTCTGGCAGGTTATTTCTTTGGTAAAAGTGCGTCTCTTTTTATTGAGGATCTTGATCGGTATGAGCCGTATATCGTTCTTGTGTTGCTTCTCATCATTGGATGCCTCTGGTTTGCCCATTTTCTCCATGTCTGGTGGCTGGGCCGGCATGCTCGAACCAGGCTGCGGAGGATGAGAGTCTGGCGGGCGGACAGGGATGCTTCTTCGGAAAATAATGAATCGAAAGAGAATACACGTGAATGAAAATGCGCTCTTGGACAGAATTTGTGTGGTTCTTGTGGAACCACAAACTCCTGGTAATATCGGGATGGTCTGTCGCGCCATGAAAAATATGGGGCTTCGAAACCTTCGCTTGGTCAATGGCTGTCGTACGGATCAATCCGAGGCACGTCGGTTCGCAGTTTCGGCCAGGGACCTGCTTGATGGGGCTGTTCGTTTCGAGTCTCTCGAAGAGGCCTTGGCAGATATCGAGATTTCAGTTGCCACAACCCGGCGGATCGGCAAATACCGCCAAGAGATCATGGAACCTGCGGAATTGGTGGCAAAGCTTTGCGAAAAGATGGGGACAAGCCGGGTAGCCCTGGTTTTTGGCAGAGAGGACAATGGCCTCAGTACGGATGAGCTGGCCCTCTGCCGCTGGCAGGCGACGATTCCGACTTCTGACGAATATGGGTCCTTGAACCTTGCCCAAGCGGTTCTTCTCTTCTGTTATGAAGTTTCACGAGGTGTTATGCCCGGAGCCAGTATTCCCACGAGAGAAATGGCTTCAACAGGAGAAATGGAAGACCTTTACAAACATATGGAGAAAACTCTTCTCGAGATCGGTTTCCTTGATGCTGCCAATCCGAAACACCTGATGCGGACCCTCCGCAGGATTCTTGCCAGGGCTGAACTTGATACTCGGGAGATCTCCGTACTCAGAGGGATGATGTCGCAGATGGACTGGGCAACGGATTCTTCGAAAAGGAGATTATTGCCATGAATGTACTGCATCTCGGACTACTTGCCGGGGTATTGACGAGTTGTGCCGTCTTACCTCAGATTTATCGGGCCGTTCGAACTCGCCAGGTACGTGATATTTCCGTCTGGCAACCTGTACTGCTGGTTGTTGGCATGGGTTTATGGCTTCTCTATGGTATACTGATTGGCGATCTGCCGTTGATTGCCGCGAATGTATTTTCCCTTATCTGCAACTTGATACTGATAACTTTAAAGTTTTTCTATGCTGAAAACAGGGTGCCTTCGAAAATATCGAACTGACAGCAGGTTCTCGCCCGGGGCCGTGAATGTACTACAGAATATTCCGTTCGAAAAAGAGTGAAAATGCATCAATAACTATCTAGTTTTTATCTGGAAATTTTCAACAGGGGCTGGGCTGGAACTTCCCCGAAGCCTCTCGTAATCGGTCGACATCCGAGACACTGATCGGGCAACATGCCGGCATCGGGCGCTTTCCTTGCTGTCGCTGTTGTGCCATAAAGCCGTACGAGAGACTCCGAGAAAGCCCCAGCCCAACGGGGGATCGCACTATTATGGTGTTTCGGGATGAAAACTAACTTAAATATCGATACAAGCTGCTCACAACTATGGAGGATTTATGAGAAAAATTATGTTTTTCCTGTTGGGGATTCTGGTTCTGTCAACTCTATCAGGCTGTGGCTATAATGCCATTCAGGCCAATGAAGAGGCAGTTTTCGCGGCCTGGGGAGATGTGGAGGCTACGTATCAAAGACGTGCAGACCTCATTCCCAATCTTGTAGAAGTGGTAAAAGGGTATGCGAAGCATGAGGCGGATACTTTGCTGGCGGTTACCGAGGCTCGAGCTAAGGTCGGTTCGATGCAGATTTCAAAAGAGGCTCTGAATGATCCTGCCGCATTCTCAAAGTTTCAACAGGCACAGGGTGAGCTGTCCGGTGCCCTGTCCCGATTGATGCTGGTAGTTGAACGATATCCCGACCTGAAGGCCAATCAAAATTTCCTTGATCTCCAAAACCAGTTGGAAGGCACGGAAAACCGCATTAATGTTGCCAGGGTTCGCTATAATAAAGCAGTGGAAGTGTTCAATGTCAGCATCAGGACTTTTCCCAACTCCATGACCAATTCCATGCTTCTCCATCTGCAGCGGAAAGAGCCCTTCAAGGCCGATGAAGGTGCCAAGGTCGCACCGAAGGTGAAGTTCTGACCAGACCACCTGCGCATTCAGCAATAAAAGCAGGCGCAGGGGGCTGCTGCCCCTGCATGATTATTACGTGCATCACAGGGTGAATATCCCGTTGCCTGCCATGGCCAACGGGCGGGGAGTGTCATGAAAACTATTTTTGCCTTTCTATTGCTGTGTCTCCTGCCCTCGGTCGGCGTGGCCCTTGACGTGCCGCCTCTCAAAGCCCATGTGAATGACTATGCGAACATTCTCTCTCCGGCTGCCGTCCAGAAGATTGAAGCCGAATTGACCGCTTTCGAGTCAAGCGATTCAACGCAGATTGCTGTTCTGACAATCCCGAGCCTGGAAGGCGAAAATATCGAAGAATATTCCATCAAAGTTGCCGAGGCCTGGAAAATAGGACAGGCGGGTAAGGATAATGGCGCTATTCTCCTGATTTCTAAAGGGGATCGTAAGGTCCGCATCGAAGTCGGCCGGGGACTGGAGGGTACGCTGACCGACCTTCTTTCCGGACGGATTATCCGCTATGAGATCGCGCCCCGATTCAAGCAGGGCGATTTTGACGCAGGAGTCGAAGCAGGTGTGGCAGCTATCATGGCAGTAGTGAAGGGAGAATACACCGCCACTCCCCATACGGCACCGACGGGGAAGAAGGGTTCCTCTCGTATCATGACCTTGCTGATCTTTCTCTTTGTTGCCTGTGTCGTGCTGGGGGCGATGTCCAAGGTGCTTGGCGGAATTGCTGGCGCTGTCGGTCTTCCTGTTATCGCCTCGATTCTCTTTTCAGGTGCGGGTATCGTGATCTTGGCCATTCTTGCCGCAGTCGGTTTCTTCGGGGGAATTTTAATCAGTCTGCTCTTTGCTGGCGGCGGGCGAGGGGGCGGATTTGGCGGTGGACCTTTTTTGGGGGGAGGTTTTGGGGGAGGTCTTGGCGGCGGCTCCTTTGGCGGTGGCTTTTCCGGCGGAGGTGGCGGGTTCGGTGGTGGTGGAGCATCGGGTGACTGGTAACCTGGGTATCGAGCGTAAGGGGGCAGATGAGGGCTATGAATAAAAATAAAGCAGCAGTTTTTTTCAGTGAAGAGGAAAATGCCCGCATACGTTCCGCCGTAGAGAAAGCAGAGGCAAATACTTCCGGCGAAATTGTTGCCATGGTAGTCGATCACAGTAACAGCTACCGCGAAGCTGAGATTCTTGGTGCCGTTCTAACGGCTGCTTTTTTCGGTTTTCTCGTGGAAATAGCTATTCAGTTCGGCTTTTTCTGGGTTTCTGCTGCAGGATGGGACTCCGGCGCCGGATTGGATGCGGAGCGTGTCTTGTATGGCGTTTCCCTCTGGACGTATATTCCCCTGGTGCTGATACTGTTTTTTCCGATCAGGCTCCTCTTCCGAAAATATGAACGGCTGAAGCTGCCCTTTGTCAGTAGAAAGAGGATTGACGAAGCTGTGCGGGAACGCTCGGTGCGCGCGTTCTTTGAAAAGGGGCTCTACCGGACCAAGGACGAAACCGGCATCCTGATATTTCTTTCCCTATTAGAACATAAGGTATGGATCCTTGCTGACCGGGGAATCAATAGCAAAATCCCCCATGAGCAATGGACGGGCCTGGCTCAAGAACTATCCTTGGGAATGCGGGAGCAACGTGCCTGTGCCGCACTCTGCTCAGTTATCGGCTCTTGCGGAGAAGCGCTGGCCAGCCATTTTCCCCGAAAGTCTGACGACACAAACGAACTTG
>RPRC01000115.1 GCA_003857395.1 Geobacter sp. | reverse complement strand
TGGATTTATAGATTTCGAGCAGAAAATCTCGGTTTATCATCTGCCGGCATCGGGAATTCCGCTCACCATCAATAGCAAAGTCGAGTATTTTCTGAATATTTTCCAGACATCAGGGCGCAGCTGGTTTTCCAAGTGGCTCTCCCGTTCGGAACGCTATCTCCCCATGATGAAGGAGGTCCTCAGAAAAAATTCGTTGCCTGAGGATCTTGTTTATCTGGCAATGATCGAGAGCGGTTTTTCTCCCCTTGCAAATTCCCCTGCTAATGCCGTGGGACCCTGGCAATTCATGGCAGGAACGGGAAAACGTTATTCGCTTCGCATTGACCCATGGATCGATGAGCGACGCGACCCCTTGAAGTCCACTGTTGCCGCAGCCATGTACCTGAAGGAACTGTACTCACTCTTTAATAAGAACTGGTACCTTGCCGCTGCCGGGTATAATGCCGGTGAGAACAAGATACTGCGTGCTATCGACATGTATAACAGCAGTGACTTCTGGGAACTTGCCGAGGGATCGTACCTGAAGCGGGAAACGAAGGACTACGTTCCGAAGCTTCTTGCCGCCGCTATTGTTGCTAAAGATCCTGCGAAGTACGGGTTTGCCGATGTCGCGTATCTTCCTCCCATCGAGTTCGATACAGTTATTATTCCATCCCGGACTGATCTCGATCTTGTGGCACAATTGATTGGCGTCTCCTATGAGACAATCCGGGAGCTAAACCCCGAACTTCGGAAATGGTCTACCCCACCGGATTACCCTCAGTATGAACTGAAGCTCCCCAAGGGGAAAAAGGACCTTTTCCTGAGTGCCTACGAGACGGTTCCCGAGGCGGAAAGGTATACCGAAAGGATAGGTTATACCAGCTATCGTGCCAGGAAAGGCGATTCAATTGCCTCGATTTCCCGACGCTTTGGTGCTGACCCACGGGAAGTCGCTGCCATAAATAAGCTGAAACACTCACGGAAGCTGCGCGGCAAGCTTCTCAAGGTTCCTGTCAATCCAATCTGTCTCCCGTCAGTTGTTGCCAACTCCGCATCTGCACCTGAAAAAAAGAAAAAGGACAAACCGATTGTACAGTACTATACGGTAAAACATGGTGACACTCTCACTTCGGTTGCCCGACGTTTTAATGTCACGACGAATATCATTGCTGTTTGGAATAATTTAAGGCCCAAGGGTATTCTCATACCGGGAAAGAAGTTAATTGTCGCCAAGTCCGGTGAGACCAGTTCCTCATAGGGGCGAGAATTCCGAAAAAATGCTCAACAGAAACCATTACCGTTGAACGGTAACGGAAAGGATTGGAACGGATGTATAATTTGCTTATCTCTTTAGGTGCGGCGGCAGTTGTTTTTGTCGTTCTCATGTTTGTCGCCGGTTTGCCCTGGTGGATTTCTTTGCTGGTCGCGTTTTCGCTTTTTGCCATCAGTTATCTACTCTTGATGCGGTATGTTTTGAAAAAAGTAGGCACCGAGATGGAAAGTGCCGGCAAGGACCTTCAGGGGCAGCGTATAGACAAAGCCATCAAGACACTGCAGCATGCCCTTCGCTTCGGCGTCTGGCAGTTTTCGGTGAGAGGTCAGATCCACTCTCAGATCGGGATGATTTACTACCTGAAACGAGATTTCTCTAATGCCTTCCCTCATCTGGAGAAAAGCTTCGCGAAAAACTGGATTGCGATGGGGATGCTGGCGATCAGTTACATGAAGCGAAACAAAAAGGAAAAGATGACGGCGACCTTCGAAAAGGCCGTTCAATGGAGTCCGAAGGAGTCACTGTTGTGGAACCTGTATGCCTACTGCCTTGTGGAGTCGGGGAGTGTTGAAAATGCGAAAAAAGTCCTTGAGAGGGGCTTGAAAAAGTTGCCCGCTGAGGAGCGGATAACCTATAATCTTCAGGCCCTGCAGGAAGGGAAAAAGATGAAGATGAAAGGCTTCGGCGATATGTGGCTCCAGTTTCATCTGGAAAAACAGAGCGTTATCATGAAACAACAGGCGGCAGCCATGGGTGCCATGGGGCGCCGCAAGGTAATCCGGAAGTAGTTTTGGAATATAGCACAGGGGGGCTTTGTCCCCCTTTTTCCATTCCAGTAAAAGCTGTTCTCTCGATGAATCATACGGCTTGTACGGAAATCCATCTGGCTTCAGGAGAATTTCTATTTCTTGATCAAGGCCATAATTCCCCCTTCAGGCGGATCGAGATGGTAGTAACGCTTCAGGGCCTGGATATTCCAATCATCAAGCCTCTCACCCGCTGCCAGGAGCAGGAGGCCAGTTCCGCTTCGCACGTCTCGGGTCACCAGCATGCCTTGTCGCAGTTTACCCGGCTGTAACTCTATTTCGATCATGCCGTCCATTTTTGATAAATTACGATACTTTGCTTGAACGGCAACCTCAAAAAATGGGAAGAGTGCAGGGTCGAACCTTGATTCGAGATGGTGAGAAATCTCTTTCATCGTTATTTCGATACCGTTGTCTCCCTGCGCCTTGCTAAATAGTCGGTCAAAGGTATCGGCTAAGGCCAGTATCCTTGCTCCGAGGGGAATGCTATTCCCTGCCAAGCGGTCCGGGAATCCGCTGCCGTCAAAATTCTCATGATGGTGTCGGATAAGAATGCCGGCAGCTCGCAGGTCTTCCACTGAATCTATCGCCGTTTGACCCCGTACCGGGTGAAGTTGGTATTCTTGCCGCTCACTTGGTTGCATTGTCTCGATTTCCCCTTGCAGCAGGGTTTCAGCAATTCCAATTTTACCGATATCATATAGAAGGGCCGAGACCCGCACTATCTCGATCCCATCCGGGTCGCAGCCGCATTGCTTTGCCATCAGCACCGATACATCGGCTACATTTCTGCAATGATTCCGTGATTCCCGGTCGCGAAGCTCCATAAGACCTGAAAAAGCGAGAAGGCTGCCTTCGTAGTTTTTTTCATCTTATCGTTCAGAATGTGCAATTCATCGATTTTAATGCGAATTGATGCGGTTTGATCCAAGACGCGGGACTTCAGGTTTGCATTCCACTCGAGGAGTTCTTCGTTCTGTTTTCGGACAAGCTCCGTAAGAGTTCTGTTTTCCAGGATGATTCTGTAGTGCCCAAGAGCATCTTGGATGGTGCGGATCAGGTCCTCGTCATTCCAAGGCTTGCTGACATATCGATAGCTTCCCCCTTTGTTAATTGCATCAATGGTTGCCGTGATGTCCGCATAGCCTGTCAGCATTGATGCGAGGAACAATCCGGGACAATTTCTCGAGCTTGCTGAAGAAATTCCGCGCCACAAATTCCGGGCATCCGCTGGTCTGAAACGATAACACCAAATCCGCTGGTTGACTGGAGGATTTGCAACCCCTGTTCTCCTGAGGTGGCGGTCAGTACTTCTATGTCCTCATCAGCTAGAAGTCTGCGAATAGATTTCAGGATATTTTCTTCATCATCCACGCATAAAATCTGGATCGAATCAGTCATAATTAATTCCTTACTGTATTGGCAAGCGAATGGTGAAGGTTGTGCCATCTCCTGGCCATCTTTCCACGAATATTTCTCCCTTGTGTTTCTTGATAATATCGTAGGTGATGCTGAGTCCGAGGCCGGTTCCCTTGCCAACGTCCTTGGTGGTAAAAAAGGGTTCGAAAATCCTTGTCAGAACTCCTTCGGGGATTCCACAACCTGTGTCGCTGACAGATGCGAACACTGAATCTTCTTCATGCCAGGTTCGAACCCGAATTTCTCCCTGGGTCTCAATTGCCTGGGAGGCATTAACCAGCAGATTCATGAAGACTTGGTTCAATTGCTGGGGATAACAGCGAATCAACGGAAGTGTTTTCAGGTCGCGGACAAGAGTTGCTTTGTATTTTACCTCGTTCCAGACAATCTTCAGGGTGCTTTCCAGGCAGTCATTGATGTCACAAAGCGTTCCGTTTTGTCGAAACAGTAGCCAATATGGTCGCCATAGAAGCCATTTTCATCAAAAAAAGGTCTGCCGAAAGTCTGGATCCGGCGATACTCCCCGTTTTGATTTCGCAGTCTGAATTCGCTTTCGAAGGAAATTTCCGAGGTGTGTGCTAAGCGCAGATCAGAGAGGATTTGTTCTTTATCCTCTGGTGGATGTTTGTCATCCAGCCACCTTCAATATCCTGATCGAAGGAATGCCCGGTAAAATCAAGCCACTTCTGATTGAAATAGTCAAAATTCCCCTGTGAGTCCGTGCGCCAGATAAGAGCAGGTGAGGTCTCGAAAAGCTTGAGGTAGAAGTTTCTTGATTTTTCGAGTGCTTCCAGAGCCTGGTTTTTTTCATCAATAAAGTGTTTCTTTTCCAAGGCGGCGGATATTGCCGGTCTCAGTCTCGTGATCCGGTCCTTGAGAACATAATCCCAAGCTCCCGCTTTCATGCATTCAACGGCAGTCTCTGCATTAATGGCCGCGGAAACCATGATAACGGGCGTCTGCGGACTGTGTTCACGTGCCAGTGCGAGTACATCCAGACCATTGAACGAAAGAAAGTAAAAGTCGGAAAGAATCACGTCTGGACAAAATTCCGACAGCAAAACGACAAGACCCGATTGCGTATGAACGCGTAAAAATTGGCATGCAATGCCAGACCCGCTGAGTTCGCGCTCAATAAGAACCGCATCGGAAGGTGTGTCTTCTACCATGAGGATAGTACAGGCTTTTTTTCATGGAGTCTTTCTCACGCAGAAATTCATTGTGGCTCGTGAAGTAGCATCAGTAGCGCCACAAGCTGAAAACCTGTGGCTATTCCGAATAATTGGGTAGTTAAATGGCACTGTACATTGTAAAGATGATATCTTTGGTTAAAATTAATTTGTCTGTATCTATTTAGATAAGCTTAAGTTTCTTGTTTTCTTTGTCTCCGAATTCTTCATTTCTCGGAATGGAATGTGCTTCTTATTGTAAGCATATCGGTACGTAGGGGAAGATCTTTAGCCATCTGAGCCGAGATATATTGCCAGCGGAATTTAACCAGTGGGAAAAAAGCCAATATTTCTCTATAAGCGAATGTCTGAGGAGACTCGCCGCTACCAGACCCTGGCCGATCGAATTGAGCATTTGGCCAGATGTGCATACACATTGATAGTAGCAAGCTGCTCAGGGACTCCAGCAGGTATTGGAAGGATCTGGAGGTGTATTCCCAAATATGTTAACAGTGTCTTATCCGATGAGACTCATAACGGTTACCTGTATATGAACGATCTGCCGCACCTGTAGTTATTCATGACTGATAAAGGAGCTGAATCTTGAAAAAATTACGCATTCTGATAAACGAGGATATGCCTTCCGACGCGGAACTCCTTGAATATGAAATTCGCAAGGGTGGCTTCGATTTTATATCAACTCGTGTCGATACCCGCGAGGGTTTTCTTGTCGCATTGGAAGAGTTTGCTCCCGACCTCATCATTTCTGACTTTAATCTCCCGAGTTTCAACGGGATGCAGGCCCTTG
Source organism: Geobacter sp. (assembly GCA_003857395.1). The sequence goes on along the minus strand of RPRC01000115.1, from coordinate 21,672 downwards.
CCCTGGCACGCGAGCACTCGCCGTTACTACCCCTGATTATTGTTACCGGAGCCTTGAATGAAGAGATCGCCGTTGATTGCATGAAAGCTGGTGCTGACGATTATGTGCTCAAGGACAATCTTAGACGCCTTGTCCCGGCAATCGGCGTTGTCATGGCGAACAGTAAGGCGCGGAATGAGAGAGTGCTTGCAGAGGAGCAATCAGCTGCCTCTGAGCGAAAGATGCGCGCCGTTTTCGAGCATGCCCATGATGCCATCTTTATCTTGCATGAAGGTGTTTTTATCGACAGTAATCCGATGGCGGAAAAAATGTTCGGGGTAGTCAGGAACGATCTTCTCCATCGCTCCCTCTCTGACTTTTATCCGGAAGTGCCGGCCAATGGATTAGGGGTGCAGGACTTGATCCCGGAAAGATCACTGCAGGCACTGGCGGGTACTCCTCAGAACTTCGAATGGCGTTTCCAGAGATTGGACGGATCCGTTTTCGATGTGGATATTGGATTGAGCCCGATCGAGATTGATGGAAGGCTTCATCTCATGGCAATCCTGCGCGATATCACCGAAAAAAAACGCATTGAGGTGGAGTTGCGTGAAAGTGAAAAAAAATACAAAAGTCTTTCCCAGGAATTTAATGCCCTGTTGGATGCGATACCAGATCCCATCCTTCTGCAATCGCCAAGCCTGGAGATAGTCTGGGCGAACAGGTCCGCCACGTCGCATTTTACCGAAGACGCTGAGGATTTGGAAGAGCGGCATTGTTTCAAGCTGCTGCACCAGATATCGGCTCCCCACACGGGATGCCCGGTGCTGGAATGTTTCGATACCGGTATGCCGGCAAAGGGAATTATTCCGATTACTGACCGGGTCTGGGAAATTCGTGCGGTACCGGTCAAGGACGAGAATGGCGCTATCGTGAATGTTATCGAGATCGGTCGTGATATTACCGAGATGAAGAAGCTGGAGCAACAGTTGATTCATTCACAGAAGATGGAGGCAGTGGGGCAACTTGCCGGGGGAATCGCTCACGATTTCAACAATGTGGTCACAGCAATCATTGGCTACAGCAACCTTGTTCTGATGAAACTCCCTGAAGATGATTCTTCACGGCACTTTATGGAACAGATACTCGTCACGGCGGACCGAGCGGCGGAACTGACCCAAGGCCTCCTTACCTTCAGCAGGAAGAAAGCTCTCAATATGCATCCGGTCAAGCTCAATGACATAATTAACGGATTTCGCTCATTCCTGGAGAGGATTATCGGGGAACAGATTGTGATCCGAACGGACCTTTTAGATGAACAGGTTTTTATCTATGCCGATAGTTCGCAAATTGAACAGGTTTTGATGAATCTGGCTACCAATGCCCGCGATGCAATGCCGGACGGGGGAATACTATCAATTTCTTCGGAAATAATAGAGCTGGAGGAGGGTTTCATCAAGGCTCACGGATATGGAGAGCCAGGGAAATACGCTTGCATTATGGTAACCGATACTGGTGTGGGGATGAGTGAGGAAACGGCTAAAAAGATCTTCGAGCCTTTCTTTACCACCAAGGAAGCCGGTAAAGGGACCGGGCTGGGACTTTCAATCGTCTACGGCATTATCAAGGAGCACAACGGGTATATCCTTGCCTATAGCAAACTCGGTACCGGGACAACCTTTAGAATTTACTTGCAGATCATAGAGAGCGTGGAGCAAAGGCCTGAAATACTGCACTACCTTGAACCTCAGGGAGGTCTCGAGACAGTGCTTATTGCCGAGGATGATTCTCCGGTTCGGGAAATTACCGCGAAACTGCTCAGTGGATATGGCTATACGGTTATCGCCGCAGAGGATGGAGATGACGTGTTAAAAAAACATTCTGAAGCTGAAGGTCGCATTGATCTCTTGATTCTTGATGTACTCATGCCCAACAAGGGGGGCCGCGAGGTGGCGGATGCCATAGGCAAACTTTCGCCAGGGATTAAGGTGTTGTTTAATAGCGGCTATCCTCTTGATCTGCTCGTGAACAAAAACATCCTGCCGGATGATGTCAATTTTTTCACCAAGCCGATTGCCCCGAGAGAATTACTTCGCAAGGTCAGGGAGGTTCTTGATAAATAAGGAAGGCTTGTGAACGAACAAATTTGCGTGGTATATCTGCCGGATTATGGTGTCTGCACAGACTGAAGGATGTCGCGGATGATCATTGCGGAAAGTTTCCCCATCCCGGTACTCATGGCATTTGCCAGCCCAGTCGGAGTTCTTTCTGTGAAAGGTTCCGATGCCTGGTATCTTTTCTGAAACAGCAGTCTGTCCACTGATCCCGAGCGTGAAAAATCCAACAGGGTTAGCGACAGTGTAATAATTGCAGTGCGTGTGCCCTCATTATCGACTTCCAGGAATTCGTCAACGCTGCCTTCAAGGACATAACGGGCATCCTCAAGATCACGGTAGGAATAAGCCGCCTTAAACAAACCTGAATTTCGAAGGTCGCGCAGCAGGTAATCGCTTACCATGTCTCCCGGGTTGGTCATCCATCGGTCGCTGGCATAAGTGTCCAGCTGGTATGGCTCGGGCCGGAAAACCATGGATTGGGAGTTGAAGGCCTTTGCAACTGAAAAACGTTCAATTTTTATCGTTTGATCAGAGTGGGCAACCCCCGTGAATTCCGGTGATGGATATTCGAAGGTGTACCTTTTAACAATGGTAGAAGGGGCGTTTCTCTTGATGCATCCGGTGCCGAGAGAAACGGACATGATAAGAATAACTATGAAGGGAAGCAGATTAAATAGTTTCTTCTCTCTCATTCGTATTTCACTAATCGGGTTTCGGGTCATGTTTTTTTACCTCATCGTGCTTTTTACTGCCGCCGTACGGCGGGCGGAGAACTGAAGATCAGGTCTGACGGCGTTTTGTTGACTCTGTCGAGGAGCGTCTGCAGAGTCTCTGATGCCTGCTGAAGATTTTCACTGGTCACCCTGAGTTCCATGGTGATTGCTCGGCTTCTACGGTCAATTCCTTCCACAAGTTGGTTGGCTTTATTTGCGGTGTCCGCAAGCTTAAGAGACTCGACCTCTTTCCTGACCCCTGAGATAAGATTTTTTGTTTCCACCAAAGAGTTTCTTGCTTCTGTCAGGATATCATCTAACGTGCCTTCCGTTACTGTCTGGTCTATTTTGGCAACGGTTCTTTCCATGCTTGCCGAGGTGGATTCGAGGTTTATCATGATGTTGTTCATTTTCTTGCCCGCGAGAAGGTTTTCCGTAGCCTTGCCGACCGATTTGAACTGATCGAAGAGGCCTTCAAAATCGATTTTCCTGATGTTCTGAAGAACCTCGTCGACTCCGGAAAGGAGCTGACGCAGTTCCGAAGGTCGCGATGGAATAATGGGATATTCCGCAGCGAAGTTGATGTCAGGGGCGAAGTCGGGGTCTCCTGGTTTTTTTCGGTCCAGTTCAATAAAAACTATTCCAGTGATACCGGCTGTTTTGAGCTGAGCTACCGTGTTCTGCTGCAGGTCTCCCTCCAGTTCGACCTTCATTACCACTTCCACGAGCTTGTAGTCGGGGGCAACCCGGATCCTTTCCACCCTTCCCACATCCACACCTCGGTACTTGACGCTGGAATCCATCTGTAATCCTTGGACTGATTCATCGAAAAAAGTTACGTAAGTGGCGCCTTTTTGAAAATATTTCGATGCGCCGATCCAGACAATGATTCCTGCGCCGATGATAATGCCGCCCATCACAAAGAGTCCGATAAAAAACTTCGAGGTTTTTCCTGGCATCGTAATTATGCTCCTCTGGGATTGCCCCCGGCCGGAATTCTGTTGAAGAAATTAGTGACTCGCGGGTCAGATGAAGATTCCTTCAATTCCCGAGGGTCGCCTACGGCGATTATTCCTTTTGCTTCTTTATCAAGCATAACGATACGGTGGGCAATAGAAAAAAGTGAATCCAGTTCGTGGGTTACAACAACCATGGTAGTTCCGAGTCCTGAATTGATCTGCTTCATAAGAATGTCCAGTTCGGCTGAAGTAACCGGGTCGAGACCTGCGGAAGGCTCATCAAAAAAAAGGACGGTTGGGTCGAGAGCCATGGCGCGAGCCAGGCCGGCCCTTTTTTTCATTCCTCCCGAAAGTTCTGATGGGAGGTGGTTCTCGAACCCGGTCAGGTTGACCATACTTAATTTCATGCGTACGATCCTGTCAATGTCTTTTCTGCTAAGGTCGGTGTACTCTTCCAAGGGCAGCGAAACATTCTCTGCCAGTGTCATGGACCCGAAAAGGGCGCCTGACTGGAAGAGTACGCCGATATCTTTCCGGATTGTTTTCAGGGCGGTTTCGTCATCTGTGGCTACGTCGATTCCGTTGATGAGTACCCGACCGGCTGTCGGTTTAAACAAGCCGAACATGTGTTTCAAAAGGGTTGATTTGCCGCAGCCGCTTCCCCCGAGAATTACCAGAATTTCACCCTTCATGACCTGGAAGTTTACGTCACGGAAAATGATGTTTTCCCCATACTGTGCAGTAAGGTTTTCAACAACAATAATCGGTGTATTCTTCGGTGTGGTCACAAGTTTGCCTTTCGGTGCAGAGTTTCGGCTGTGGCGATTCCTGGTCTACAGTGTCCGGTGGATAAGGGAGCAATCAGTTCATTTTCCGTTCACATCGTGAAGCAGGACACACATAGGACCAGACGGTCTGCAGGAGCCTGTCGGACTAAGGGTAAATCTGCTGCAAATCCCTCTGGACAGTCCATATTTCGCTGTTTTTTGGGCAATAGAACAACTGTTACCCTGCAAAATCGACAAAATCTGTCCTCGCCCAGCCGAATTTCGCGTCGATTCCCTAAGTCCGGCTGGCTCCTAGCGGATGTAATAGAATATGATCGCAAAGAGAGAGTCTGCGACGATTATGAGAAAAAGTGCCGCGACCACTGCTGATGTGGTGTATTTGCCCACGGCTTCTGCTCCTCCCCGGACGCAGAAGCCTCTTTGGCAGCCGATTCCTGCGATGAGTATGGCAAAGACCACTGTTTTGAAGAGGCTGGAGACAATATCAAAGATACTGATGCTCTTAATGGTCTGGGTAACATAGGTAAAAACAGTCAGGTCGAATCCGAGAACTCCGACCGTCATCCCCCCGAGGATACCGAACAGATCTGCGTAGAGAGTCAGGAGCGGCATTACCAGCATGGCAGCAAGAACTTTGGGAAGGGCAAGAAAACGGGTCGGATTGAAGCCCATGGTAACCAGAGCGTCAACTTCCTCGTTAACCATCATGGTGCCTATTTCGGCCGCAAAGGCAGACCCGGAGCGTCCCGCAAAAATAATTGCTGTGATGATGGGGCCTAGTTCCCTGACCATGCCAAAACCCACGAGAGAGGCGACATACAGATTTGCGCCGAATTGTTTGAGCTGGAGAGATGACATGAAAGCGATGATCATGCCGAGGAGGAAACTAAGGAGGGCAACGATGGGCAGTCCGTCCTGTCCGGCCCGTTTTACATAGAAATAGAAATCTCCCCAGCGAACAGAGCGGGGGTTGAAAAATGATTGGAAGAGTGCTACCAGCAGGTCTCCGAGAAAGGTCAGCAGGCTGACGAAATCTCTTGAAACCGTTAAACTCGCTTCACCGACTTGTTCTAGGAGAGTATCTGCTGCCTTTTCCGGGGGAAGGGGGGCCTTCATAGCCAAACGGTCAATTAACCCGAGAATTCCCCGAATTTCTTCGCTCATGTTTTCATAGGAGCAAGGGATAGAAGCCAGTGCCGAGTAGTGTTCCATCTCCAGTAGGGCCAGAGCTCCCGCGCTGTCGAGGTAGTCAATTCGTCCCAAGTCAATGGTTAAAGCGGAAGGCTTCAGTTTTTCGAAGATCGATCTGATTTCTGACTGAATGGCCGTCATGGTCTGGAAAGACATCTGACCTGACAGGCTGAGATGTAAAGCACTTCCCGCTGCTCCGGTAGGTGTTATGGAAAAGTCATGGTTTATTTCCTGGTGTCTATTCATGGCGTGCTGGTAGCTTGACTGTTAAAGTCCATGGACATGAACTGCGATTCGGTGATTCCGGATTGACGCAAAAACACGGAATCAATACCAATAACGATCACTCCCAGAAGTTTTTCACTGCCAATAAGGGGGACACAGATAATATATACTTTTCCTCCACTTTGGAGATAAAGGCTTGATGTAAAAGTTCTTTTTTTCTGAAGGACGTTTGATACGACTTGATAGTTGCCGTAGTTCTGGCTGCCGGAGAATGATTCTTGTGTTCTGTTCGTGATGTTCACCCCATGGTTGTCCAAGAGCGCCAGGGAGAAGGGGCAACTGGCACCCGGTCCATTCAGTTGCGCATAGAAACTATCGAGAATTGATGTTATTTTCTTACGTCTTTTCTTGTGGATATTTTCAGCGAGTTCAGGAATGAAAAGATCAAGGTTGGTCTGAATTCGTGTCTTGAGCGAGAGGGTCGCGGGGCTTAGGGAGGGTTCGTCAGGCCGGCACCCGAAGGCAAACGCAAGAATAAATGCGAGAAGTGTTACGGCATGAATCAAGGGAATGATTCGACGGGCAGATTTTGGCTTGCTTTCATTTCTCATGAAAAACCATACGATATCAATCACCGATTTTCAGAATTTGTGCACTAAAATCTCCGGCAATCATTTTCAGCCGGCTTTGCTACGCAAGCTCTCTGGCTCCGGTGCTACGCGGCGTATCCCTTCCGAAACGAAAACTAAGTATAGCAAGGATTGCCCTTTTGACAAAGAGAAAGGTTGGAAATTACATAAGGTAGCGAATCGTGACGCGCGATAAGTATCTGTTCCAAATCAGATGGGAGGAGTCGATTCAGGTGCCTCAGGTGCCTGTGTAGCTTGTTAACTAGTTTTCATCCGGAAATAGCAAAATAGTGCTATCCCCCGTTGGGCTGGGGCTTTCTCGGAGTCTCTCGTAGGGCTTCATGGCACAACAGCGACAGCAAGGAAAGCTCCTGATGCCGGCAGGTTGCCCGATCAGTGTCTCGGGTGGCGACCGATTACGAGAGGCTTTGGGGTAGTCCCAGCCCAGCCCCTGTTGGGACTTCCCGGATTATTTAAGGTATTTTTCTATTGCCCTGTTATGTTCTTCCAGGCTTGCTGAGAAATGGTGCGTACCGTCTTTTCGAGCTACGAAGTATAGGTAGTGTGTCTGAGCGGGAAAGAGCACTGCTTCAATAGATTCTTCTCCGGGGTTGCCGATGGGGCCAGGGGGGAGACTCTGTATGCGATAGGTGTTATAAGGCGTATCGCGGAGTATGTCCTGCTTTGAAATTTTGCCGGCAAAGGCACGGATGCCGTATACGGAAGTAGGATCGCTCTGCAGCGGCATGCTCTTTTTCAGGCGATTAAGAAAAACCGAAGCGATAATGGGACGTTCCGCCGGAACGACAGCTTCTTTTTCAATCATGGAAGCAAGGGTGATGACTTCCCGGTCAAGCAGTCCGAGGCTTTTCGCCTTTTGGGAGTATTTGAGGTTATACGTTGAGCGGAATTGTGATACCATCTCTTTGATAAGGGCAGCCGCATCTGTGCCCGGTTTGATGGTGTAGGTCCGGGGTGAGAGATATCCTTCGACACTCTTTGCAGGGATTTGCAGTTCATTGAGGAGTGTGTGGTTGAAGCACTGCCTGAGGAAGTTCTCTTTGGAAAATATTCTCCGATTATCGAGCAGTTCGGCAATCTGGTAGATGGAATACCCTTCGGGGACGACAAATCGGACTTCGAAGACGTCGCCATTGACAAGCTTTGACAATATTTCCACTGGGGGCATGTCGTCGCTGAATCGGTAGGTACCGGCCTGAATCTTTCCGTCGGCTTTTTCGAGTCTTGCATAGAATGAGAAGAGCGCAGCACTTCCGATAATGCGGGATTCCTCAAGCTCTTGGGAGATTTTCTTCATGGTATATCCGGAAGAAAAATCGAAGACCTTTACGAGGTGGCCGTTTCCGTAGGGAGTGGCAAGAAAATGAAGATAGAAACTGAGGGAAAGTGCCAGGAAAATGAGTGCAGCGAGAAGCACTCCTACCCAAGGTTTGACTTTTACCGTATACTTTGGTATCCGGGAAATAATGATTGAAAAACGATCCTTGAATTCTCGTAACATGGGGATGTATTTGTAGGGTATCTTGTCATTCATGTCAAGCTGGAACACCGTTGCTTGACAAGGTTTGTCTTTGTTGTTACAAAAACTTTCGTAAGAAAATACTTGCTGTCATGATCAAGAAGATCAGAGGAGATTTCCGTGGAACTGAATACGCTGGATGACATTCTGGAATTTGCGTTGGAGAGGGAAGACGCTTCCTATCGGCTGTATCTGAACGCTGCAAAAATATCTACCAATACTTCGGCGCGGAAAATATTTGAAGAATTGGCGGAACAGGAGAAGGGGCACAAAAGGTTGCTCCTCAACCTTGATAAGGAAAAAATATCGAATTATACTTTCCGTAAAGTACCCGACCTCGGTATCAGTGAATATCTGGTTGATATGGCGTATCATGATTCGATGACATATCAGGAAATTCTGATCTATGCGATGAAAAATGAGGAGAAGGCAACACGTTTTTACCTTGAGGCTGAAAAGATGACGGATGACCCTGAGTTGAAAAGACTTCTACAGATGATGGCCAACGAGGAGCAGAAGCATAAGTTCCGGCTTGAATCGCTCTATGAGGAAAAGGTGCTGACGGAAATGTGAACTCTGCGCCACGCGGATTGATACAGTAAGGGCCTTGGAAAGGCCCTTTTTTTATGCCTTGAATTTGCTTTCTGTCCCGCTTCTGAGTCGCTTGATGTTTTCGTGATGTTTTAGTATCACAATGACCGAGATTGCGACGGACATGGCAACGATGATAGGGTTCCGGTAGATGAGAGTGATAAGTAGCGGTATGACTGCTGCTGCTGTTATCGAGGCGAGAGAGACATATCTCCACGAGGTCAGGACAATGATAAAGACGCCCAATGCCCCTACTACCGCAAGGGGGGCGGTGGCAAGAAAAACTCCCAAGGCTGTGGCGACACCTTTCCCTCCTTTGAAGCGAAGGAAAACGGGAAAGATATGCCCAAGGAAAGCTGCGATACCGATCAGTGCAATCCACTCGCCGGGGAGTTGGAGTGCCTTTGCTGCCAAAACCGGGAGCAGACCCTTGAGACAGTCCCCAACCAGCGTCAGAAGGCCGACTTTTCGTCCCAGGGTCCGGTAGACGTTCGTCGCACCGATATTGCCGCTGCCTTGAGTACGGATATCCACACCACCGAATGCTTTTGCCAGAAGAAGGCCGGTGGGGATGGACCCGATACAATAGGAACAGAGGAGAAGAATACTGTTGGTTACCATTATTATCGCTCCGAAAAGAAGTGTGCGGTTTTTTGGATTAAGGAGTTAGTGGCAATGAAGGGAAATCGCACAGATTCGCCCGGATCTCCCAAGTCTTGTGCCGGAAAAGCTTCACAAGGAGAAAAACTTCCGCTCCTTCTGTTCTGCTATGAGAATGAGCGCCGCGGACAGAAAAAGGATATCTCTCAAGATTGCAATCCATGCTGAGGTTTTTTCCCCACCCTGGCGGAAACAGCCGCAGTCGATATCAAGTCCACGCATGATGGTGGACGCAAGAAGAGCGATGAAGAGAATATTCATGGTGGCAACGATGCCCGCAGATGCCCGGACTCTATAGCCGATGATGAGAAGTGTCCCGCAAATCAGCTCGACCCATGGGATCGTAGCCGCAACCAGATAGTTAAAAAAATACGGGAGCAGCTTGTAGGCGGCTACAGAGCCGGCGAAAGCTATGGGATCCCGAACTTTTAGAAAACCTGCATAGACGAAGACGAGACCAAGTCCAACACGAAGGGTCAGGAGGAAATAGCGTTGTGCATTCTTCCTTATCCTCATTGGTTTGCTCCTTCAATGGGGAGACCGGCATCTTTCCATTCGGGATATCCCCCGTCGAAGATGAGGATCTGACGGAAGCCCTTTTGTAGCAACCTGTTACCCACGTCCTTGCTATCGTGGCAACCGTATCCGCTGCAGTAAATTACCAGGTTTGTTTCGTACGGCACTTTTTCCATGAAAGCCTGCAGGTCTGAATCGAGAGCGGCTAGAGGAAGGGAGGTCGCCCCTTGAATGTGGCCCCGGGAATAGACGGAACTTTCCCGCGCATCGATAAACACAGCTTCTTTTTTATCATGCAGCTCTTTAACCTGTGCGAGTCCGGCCGGGATAAGTACGGCGGCCGGGCTGGCGGAGATTTTCGGTGCAGGGGTACCTTCTGAAAGCTTTCCGGTATAGACGTCCCGGAGCAGACGATAGTTCCAGATGATTCCGATCGTGACGGCGAGCAGAACGATGACCGTCATTTCGAAAAAAAGCTTTTTGTGAGTAGATACCATGAAGTTCCCAGTGTATTACTGCAAAATGTACAACGGAAAGCTAGTACCATGTAACACCTAAAATCAACCCCCCCCTCAATCCCCCCTTGTCAGGGGGGAAGCCTTTAAGTCTCCCCTGTCAAGGGGAGGTTTGGAGGGGTTGCATGCGAAAAAACATCTATTACAGGCTCCTAGGGTTCATTCAAGACGCACTGTTTGTCATCCTTGTTGCAGTACCGAACGACGTTGACCTCTTCCGTGGTGATCAGTCCACCGCTCATCATCTCATCGATCATCGGCATCGCTTTGTCCAGTTTCGTCTGGCTTGCGACAACTTCAATAATCAGGGGAAGATCGGATGAAAGACGAAGAATTTTGTCCGTGTGATAGAGGCTGTGGGCACCGAATCCTGCTACCCCGCGCAGAACGGTCGCGCCGGCGAAGCCCTCTTTGATTAAATAGTCAATCAACGCTTCATACAATGGCTTTCGGCCGTATTTATCGCCCTCGCCAATGAAAATTCGCATGAGGATTTTTTCCCCGAAAAATTTGGGCATGGTTTCCTCCCTAGAGATAGCGGGCTGTGATTATTCCCAGCCAAGTAAATAACAGGCAAACCAGTACGCTTAACAATACATTTGCAAAAGCGGTGACGAAGCTTCCTTCCTCCAGCAGCCGGAAAGTTTCGTAGCTGAAGGTTGAGAAGGTGGTTAGACCGCCGAGAAAACCGACGGTGAGGCCGATGCGGAGCGTGGGGGGGATCAGGACACTTCGGAGGCCGAATTCCATCAGCAGCCCGATGATGAATGCTCCCGTGATATTAACGACAAAAGTCCCGTAGGGGAAGTTACGTCCCAGAAGAGTGTACACCCAACCGGAGAGGAAATAGCGCGACAAACATCCCAGACCGCCACAGACTGCCACTGCAAGTGCAATTTCCATTGGTCCTCACTGATAATCCTGGCTAACGCGTGTTTTGGAGTGCTGTAGGGCACAGCGAGAAATACGATCATTCTACTGTTTCCAGCACGGTGACTCCTGAATTTTCACAAACTAGCCTGAAAAAAGCCCAATGTCAAGGGATTGGAATTGTCGGCTCGGACAATTTCCCTGCCGGTAGAATTGACCTGGCGCGACTTGACACTCATACTTTTCAGCTTCAGACTAGGACAGTGTTTGTTCGTTATTATTCAATTTTGGAGGGAAGATGATTCAGTGTGCAGAAGACCTTAATGCGAGACTTGGCCTCGAAAAACACGGAGGGTGGCTACTATCGCAGAACCTACCGTTCGGAAGAATCACTAACGGCGGAAAGTCTTCCGGAACGCTTTTTGGTTGGCGAACGTTCCCTTTCCACGTTGTGGTCAAAGCGGGCAGCTGGTTTTGGGCGACACTTGAAAAAACGGAAAGTTTTACACTGGTTGGCTGCACCGTGTCTCCCGGTTTCGATTTCAGAGATTTTGAACTGCCTGACAGGGGAGAGTTGTTCAGGTTGTTTCCTGATAATGCAGAGATCATCGAAATGCTTACCCGGCGGCTTTTCTGCGGAGGGGCGGGAAACGATAATGTCTTGAATTGGAAAAAGAGTTTGTGAACCCTGAAAAATGTACAAAAATGTAACAGGAAGAATTATAAGCCATTTTCCGGTTCGGCGAGGGAAAGGTCTTTGAGCCGAAGAATTTCAATTTTCAATGTGCCCGGAGGGGGGATCAGGCGGCTGAAGTAGTCGATGGAGTGAAAGTGGCGCGAGTTCTTTGGCGGCTCTTTTGAGCTGGACAGGCCCACATGGAAAAGGTAGCGGATCCCAAACAGCGCTGCTGTCGACAAATTCGTTTCACTGTCTTCACCGAGCATGGTTCTGAGAGGGTCGAAAGGGATTTTCTGCTGCAGCTTTCCCCAAAAAGCTGGATCTTCTTTTGGCAGTCCCAGGTCATGGGCGGAAATAATCCCGTCGAAATAAGGGCCAAGGCGTGTGGACCGCATTTTCAGGGTAAGGGTTTTGCTGTGGGCATTTGTGACAAGATGGATGCCCTTGTTGTGATGACGCAGGAAAAGCAAAAACTCGACCACATAAGGATGAACTGCTATCAGATGGTCCACTTCCCTTTTCAGTAGGGGGATGTCCAAGCCAAGATGCTTTGACCAATAGTCCAGATCAGTCCAGTTGAGGGTGTTTTCCTGCGACTTGAAGAGCCGGTAGAGGTGCTCTTTGGCCTCGGCAAGGGCAATGCCATGTTTCCCTGCAAAGGTCTTCGGGACATGTTCGAGCCAGAAATGGTCATCGAAGTGTCGATCCAGCAGGGTACCGTCCATATCCAGAAGGACGGTGTCGATATCGTTCCAGTCTAATTTCATGGGGTGCTGCGAACGGATGGCATGGCTGATTTTCCGGTTGTGCAGTCGCTGATGGAAAGTCGTCGATTCGTCACAGTGCCAGACTCACGATGAACTTTTTGATCTCTCGCAGTTCGGCATCGAGAACTACGCACCGGGATGGAAGCTTTTCGATGCCGGCAAGCGACGCGGGTCTCTCGGGAGGCTGCCCCGTAGCGATGATTACCGCCTCTTCGAACTTGGCCGGATGAGCAGTTGCCAGGCAGATAAGCGGGAGATTGCGGTCGCGGTGATCTTGGGCTGCTTTTACCCCGACAGCGGTATGGGGGTCAAGCAGGTAGCCGGTTTCTTGATAAAAGGAAGCAATCGTTGCAAGGGTTTCCTGACGATCTACTGACTGTGACAGAAAATCAGAGGTTACAATCTTCCGTTCTTCGGGGCTGAAATTCAGCCGGCCGGTTTTTGAGAATTCATCGATTGCTTCACGGACCCTACGTGGGTTTTCATTGTAGAGGAAATAGAGGTATCTTTCGAAATTTGATGCAACCTGGATGTCCATGGACGGTGACAAGGTCGGCACCACGGTCCCGAGCGAATAGTCTCCGTGTAACACGAAGCGAGTCAGGATATTATTCTCGTTCGTGGCCAGCAACAACTGGCTTATGGGGAGTCCCATGCGTTTTGCAACGTATCCGGCAAAGATGTCACCGAAATTGCCGGTCGGCACCGAGAAAATCACCCGCTGATCGAGACTTTCGCTGACCTTGAAGTAAGCATAGAAATAGTAGACAACCTGTGCGAGGACCCGCGCCCAGTTGATGGAGTTTACCGCCCCGAGAGCATGTTGCTCCTTGAAAGTCAGATCATTAAAGAGGGCCTTGACCATATTCTGGCAGTCGTCAAAAGTACCTTTCACGGCAATGTTATGAACGTTGGCGTCAAGTACCGTTGTCATCTGGAGTGCCTGGACAGGCGAAGTCTTTCCGTGAGGGTGGAGGATGAAGATGGCAATATTCTCCTTGCCGCGAACACCATAGATAGCCGCACTTCCAGTGTCTCCGGAGGTGGCTCCTACGATGTTCATTTTCTGGCCGCTTTCCTTCAGGAGGTATTCAAAAAGGTTGCCGAGGAGTTGCAGCGCCACATCTTTGAAGGCCAGGGTTGGCCCGTGGAACAGTTCGACGATGTTGACACCATCTTTGTTGACGACCGGGGTGATCTCGGGGTGGTCAAAACTGTCATAGGATCGATCGATGAGATTTTTCAGCTCGCCGGAAGGGATATCGTCACAGAACATGGATATAATTTTGAATGCCAGATCACGATAGGAAAGGTCCTGCAATTCTTCCAGTTGTCGGGAATTGAGCTGGGGGATTTTTTCGGGAAGAATAAGCCCTCCATCCGTGGAGAGTCCCATCATGACTGCGTCTTTAAATCCAATAGGTTCTATGCCGCCTCTGGTGCTGATATATTTCATCGTCTTTCCTCATTTCCTTTCTCGTGGAAGCTTGTAACTGTGCAAGTCTAGCAGTAAAGAAGGGAAATGTGAAGAGGTTTGCTCCATTGTAAGGTGGTGCCTGCTGACGCCTCCGGGAGGAAGACCTTTTGTGTCATGAACGCCCTTGTTTACAAATTGCGGGCGGATGGGGTATCCTTTCGGAATAAATGATCGAACACTGAGGAATTCATGTCATCCCGTATTAAGATACTTCCCGAAAATCTTACCAATAAAATTGCCGCCGGTGAAGTCGTTGAGCGCCCGGCATCGGTAGTTAAAGAGCTGGTGGAGAACGCCCTGGACGCTGGAGCCAGCGAGATTGTTGTCGAGTTTCAAGACGGCGGCAAACGTCTGATCAAGGTCAGCGACAACGGTTCCGGAATGTCCCGAGAGGATGCTCTCCTTGCGCTGGAGCGACATGCAACCAGCAAAATAGCCTCGGATGACGATCTTCTTTCCATCTCGACCCTGGGTTTTCGGGGAGAGGCATTACCGTCCATTGCTTCCGTTTCGCGCTTTACCCTTGCTTCGCGGGAAAAAGGGACGATCGAAGGCACGGAAATTTATGGCGAGGGTGGCAGGATCAAAGAAGTGAAGGCCTGTGGAATGGCTGAGGGAACAGTTCTCGAGATCAGGAATCTTTTTTTCAACACCCCGGCCCGATTGAAATTCCTGAAGAGCAAAGATACCGAGGCGGGACATGTGGCTGACCAGGTTACCCGTCTGGCTCTTTCTCGGCCGGATGTTCGCTTCTCATGTGTCAGTGATGGTCGGACCCTGTTCCGGGCACTCAATGGTGATATGGTGGAACGTGCCGCTTCGCTGCTCGGCCGTTCGCTGGCCGCGGACCTCTTTCCGGTTGACCGGCAAGACAAGGGCCTGCAGTTGAGTGGGCTGGCCGGGAAGCCCGAGTGCAGCAGATCGGCTGGTTCGCATCTCTATACGTTTGTGAATGGGCGCTTTGTTCGTGACAGGGTTTTTCATCATGCGGTTTTACAGGCCTACCGACGCTTTCTTGAGAGGGGACGGTATCCTGTGGCGGTACTCTTTCTTTCGATACCTGCCGGGGATGTAGATGTGAATGTTCACCCAACCAAGCACGAGGTCCGCTTCAGGGCCCAGTCCACCGTGCATGAATTCATTGTTTCATCCCTGGAGAACATGCTGCAGTCCACTCCCTGGATCCGGAAGTCTCCTGTTGTAGGCATTTCCCCTGAAATACCTTTGAGCTCGCAGAGCAAAGAGAGAGTCGAATCAGTTCGAGAGGCCTTGAGTCGCTACCGGCCGCAGTTGGCTCCGGAAAACACGCAGAAAACTCTTTTTCACACGGGAAGGACGATTACCGTTAGTAAAGAGGTTATCGAAGAGACGGTACTGGAAACAGGGTCCGGTTTTTTTGCTTCACTGACCGTGCTGGGTCGCTATCTGGATGAATATCTTCTCTGTCAAGATGGTGAGGATCTGCTGATAATCGACCAGCATGCAGCCCATGAACGGGTGGCGTTCGAGCGCCTCAAAAAGCAGTTTTCCGCGGGTACGGTGGAGTCCCAAGGGCTCCTTTTCTCCGAGGTGTTGGAGTTCTCACATGCGGAAGCCGCCTTGGTGGCGGAGCATGCGACGGTATTTCGACAGCTTGGTTTTGATCTGGAGGATTTTGGCGGACAGACCATGGTATTGAAGGGTGTACCGCGCATTCTCGTCAAGAGTAACCATGTGCGGGTTCTCAGAGATATCGTTGAGGAACTTTCGGTACTCGGTAGAAGTCGTACCGTTACTGACATCCAAGAGGATATCCTGATGAGGATTGCCTGTCACTGTGTTGTACGAGGCAGACAGGTCCTTTCGGAACCGGAAATCGCAGCCCTTCTCACCGCACTGGATTCCATCGGCTTTGCCAGTAATTGTCCTCACGGCAGGCCGGTTCTCAAAAGGATCAGCCGTACCGATATTGAGAAGATGTTCAAAAGGATCTGAGTAATGCCGGGAAAACAGGGTATCAAACTTGTAATAGTGCAGGGTCCGACTGCGTCTGGGAAAAGCGAACTGGCTGTCCGGCTTGCGGAGCAGTTTTCCGGCGAGATAATTAATGCTGATTCCATGCAAGTGTATCGGTCCATGGATATCGGAACGGCCAAGCCTTCGGCAGACCAGCGTCGGCGGGTTCCCCATCATCTGCTTGACATTGTTGACCCGGATCAGACGTTTTCCGTAGCTGATTTCTGCCGGGAAGCGGAGGCGATAATTTCGGACATCGCTCGGAGGGGGAAGAACATTATTGTCTGTGGAGGGACCGGCTTGTATATCCGGGCCCTGACAAAAGGCTTGATGGACTCTCCCGCTGGTGATGCGGCTCTCCGGAGCGAATTCAAGGACCTGGCCATCCGGGAGGGGAACGGGGCACTGCATCGTCGTCTTGCCGAGGTCGATCCCGTATCTGCAAAGCGTATTCATCCTAATGACCAGTTTCGCATCATCCGGGCCCTCGAGGTCTGCCAGCTGACAGGGAGACCCATTTCCGAGCTGCGTGGTGAGCATCAATTCGGAACGTTACGTTATGACTACCGTAAAATCGGCCTGTCCATGGACAGGGAATCGTTGTATAGAAATGTTGACAACCGTGTAGATTTGATGATAGGACAGGGCTTCCTTGAGGAGGTCAAAGCTCTTCTTGCGGCTGGTTACTCGTCAAACCTCAAGCCGATGCGCTCTCTTGGCTACCGTCAGCTGTGCAATTATCTTGAGGGCGATATACCTTTTGAGGACGTAATTCAATATATTAAGAGAGATACACGTCGTTATGCGAAACGCCAGTTGACCTGGTTCAATCAGGATCCGGAAATTAAATGGATTGAATATCCCGAAAATGTTGCTATTATTGAGCATATTGTAAATGATTATTTTGATTAAAAGGAGAGGGGCATGGCGAAAGCACCGTTCAATATTCAGGATCAGTACCTGAATCAATCAAGGAAGGAACGAATCAAGGTTATCGTATATCTGATGTCGGGAGAAAAGATGGAAGGTCATATCAAGTCCTTTGACAACTTTTCCGTTCTTCTGGAGATCAAGGGAGATATCCTGATATATAAGCATGCTATCTCTCATATAACATCGGTTGATGGAAGCTTCAAGCTGCACCAGTAACACCCGCTTCAAAGGTACAAAGGGACCCGGTAAAGCATGATCAATCCTGTGAAGGAAAGATCTCTTTTAAGGGTTCTTTTTTATTTGAGTGTCACAGATGTCCGGTATGTTGCCAGGGCAAGACAGAAGTTATTGCCAACGTTTAGATTTTGCAGGACAGGTGCGATGTTTGATTGATGTCTCATTTTGTTGGCCTTGAGGAGAAATACCGCATCATTGCAGAGGCAGAGATGCGGCAAGAGCAGTTGTATATCCGCTTGAATTACCTCGAAAAACAGGAATTGTTTACTATGGAAGCAGGGATTACGATAGAAAAAGTCGAAACGGGAAGCATCGCTGAAGAGCTCGAGATAGCTCCCGGCGACAGATTGTTGGCTATCAATGGCTTTCCAATTCAGGATATAATCGATTTTGGTTACTATTCGGGCGAGGAGGAACTTCTCCTTGAAATTGAGAAAGCGGACGGTGAGATCTGGGAAATCGAGCTGATGCGGGAAGAGGGGGAATCTCTCGGCCTACTGTTTGAGTCCCCCACGCCGTACAATTGCTCGAATTCTTGTCTTTTCTGCTTTGTCGACCAGTTACCGAAAGGGCTTCGGCGCTCTTTATACGTGAAAGATGAGGACTTTCGGCTTTCTTTCCTGTACGGCAATTTCGTTACCTTGTCTTCCCTTAATCGAGAAGAAGTTCGCAGGATCTGTGAGCAGCGACTCTCCCCCCTTTACATCTCTGTCCACGCCACTGAGCCTGATCTTCGGGCGAAACTTTTGGGAAACAAAGAGTGTCCACCAGTGCTCGATCTGCTTACGGAGCTTGCTTCATCCGGGATCTGCATGCATGCCCAGGTAGTACTGTGCCCGGGTCTGAATGACGGTATCCATCTTGAACAGACCGTTCGTGATCTTGCCGCACTTTTCCCACAGGTCGCTTCCCTCGCCGTCGTTCCCCTGGGTCTTACCCGGTTTCGAGATTTACTGCCAAAACTGCGCCCTGTTACCGCTGAATATGCTTCTGAATTCCTCGCAACATGGCAGTCCCGGGCTCGCGAGCTTGCTGTACAGCTTGGTGCGCCCTTTCTCTTCTTTGCCGATGAGTTCTACCTCAAGGCGGCAAAATCCTTTCCGTCGCTCGCTGAATATGGGGATCTTCCCCAAATCGAGAATGGTGTCGGAATGATCCCGCTGTTCCTCGATGAAGCCGAAACTGTCCTGGAGGGCGCAGAGCCCCTGTGCGGAGGGGTTGCTGTGGTGATAACCGGTGAATCGCCCTACTCGTATCTTGCTGATTATCTTCGTAGGCTTGCTGAAAAGACCGGGACTACGTTCCGGGTTATTCCCGTAAAAAACACTCTGTTCGGTGACAGTGTTACCGTTGCCGGGCTTGTTTCTGGAAGGGATATCCTTGAGATAGTGAGAGGCGGGGGCTTGTTGGGTGCAGATGTAGTCTTGATACCTGATGTGATGCTTAAGGAGGGTGAAGGGGTCTTTATCGATGATGTTACTCTCGTCGAGCTTCGAGATGCCCTTGGCGTCCGGGTAGAGGTTTGCGAAGCGACCCCTGCAGGTCTCTATGATACTTTGAAGCGTTGCTTTTCCACCTGAAGCGAATCATCTCTTCTTTTTCATTTCCAGTTCCAAATCCAGTTTTTTAAGCCGTTCCATATCCTGCCGCAAATCGGTATTTTCCTTTGTGAGTGAGGCATTCGCACTTGTGAGTGAAGCATTCGAATTTTTGAGGTTTTTTACCGCTCTATCCAATTCGGCCTTTTCCTCCAGAGTTATATCATAAGCATCTAACAGACCTTTCAATGTGGTTGCATGGGCGCTCCAGCTGCTCGTTTTGAATTTGTTCAATATGGTGACCAGGTCTTTACCTGCCTTCTCCGTTGCAATTTTCTGTTGGCCTGCTTCCAGCTCAAGAAGTGCGAGCCGAAAATATGCTTCATCGGTTATTCCTGCAACAGCTGGTTTGGCGGTGATTTCAGTGAGTGTTTTTTTCGCTGCTTCGGATCTTTTGTTTTCCAGAAAATATTTTGCGAGGATAAGTTTTTGGTGCTGTAGATTGACGTTGGGATCTTCCTTCCGGATGATTGCACAGCCGCTCAGTCCTGTGATAATGGCGATACCTACAATAAATGTTTTCATCGGGCTCTCTTTCTGCGGTCGATAAAATAGTTGCTGCCTGCCTCTCCTTTAGCAAAATCCTTGATTTCTGCGGCTGACTTGGCAATTTTGACTGCTGAATCGTACTCACCTTGCTGGCACATGACCACAGCAATCGATATGGTCATGATGGGGAATATCCGGTTTACACCGTATCGGTCAGGTCCCTCGATGTGTCCCAACTTGAGGTCCTCCGGGGTATAAAACTGTGGGATTTCGTCCGTGAAGGCATTAATAACTGCCTGGCAGACCTCATCGACTTTATTGGCTGCGACGATCATGATGAAATCATCACCGCCGATATGTCCCACAAAAGCATTTTCATCCGCATTCCGCTGCACCGCTTCGTAAATGACTTCGCCGGCCATCTTGATCAGGTCACTTCCCCTGACGTATCCGTACCTGTCACTGTATGCCTTGAAATTATCGAGGTCGGCGTAGCATACAGCGAAAGGTTCCCCTGTTTGGAGCTTCTTGGTGAGAATTCTCTCAATTGCAATGTTGCCGGGAAGACGTGTGAGAGGGCTTGCATCGAGGCTGATTTGTTCGAGGATTTTTAGCCGTTTAGCCATTCTGGTAAAATCTTCTGCAAGATCACCGATTTCATCTCCTGGCGGGATGTCGGGATCAAAATCGAAATCACCTTCTGCTATTGAGTGTGTGGCACGCTTTAGTTTTTTAATAGAGGAAGAAATGGTGATCAGAAAAAAGGCCATTACGCTTAATGCGAGCACAAAGCCCATGGAGGATAACAACAAAGTCCATTGTACTGTTGTTTCTCGTTTCAGGTCGGCTTTTTCCAGTTTTTCATTCAGAACTACCTGTTGGGATTGGGAAAGGGCCTCGATCGAGGAATTAACTTTTTCAGCAGTACTTTTCAGGAGAGTTATATCTTCGGACTTTTCTTGGAAAAGGATCGCCGCTTTACTGCTGAAGTCACGGTAGTTGCGGACAATGTCATCCAGCAGTGGTCTGGAAACAGTTTTGCCTAGTGTTTCAATGTCAGAGTTGAATTCTTTTTGCCGTTGGTCGAACAGTTGTTTGAATTCAGGTGATTTTAGTACTGAGAATTTGGCCGCACTTCTTTCTTGGGCTTGAAGTGAGTCACGGAGATTTTCCGTTCGTTTGGCAAAGGGTAAATCATTTCTGGCGATATCACGGACTATTCCATTGAGAGACTGGAGTCCGAATATCGAGAATACGGTTGCTGCCATGGTGAAAACCGCAATGGCAGCATAACTGAGAATCAATTTGTTGATGAGGGATAGTTTTGATTTTGTGTATTTTTCTGCCATTGGAGTGCCTTGCGGGTGGTATATCGTTTATACTATAGGAAAAGTGCCGGTTCGATGATTCTCTTCACAACCGGTACAGATGGAATTTCGAGTTGTTTTGATAAATCCTTTCTCAGTGCCCTTGTGACACTGTTTGCTATTATACATACGTTGATGACGGTTAGGAAGCTTCAATTTCCTCGGCAGTCATGAATTGCGGAATTTACGGGATTAGTAGCCGTTTTTTAGCATGTTTCCAACAGGTTGAAAAGAATCATGGGCCCGAATCTCTGCTGAAAAGCATGAAAGCGGACAAGGTGTCATCCAGGGGCAGAAGCAGGCTGGTTTACAGAACTGAATAGTGATATTCCTTCGAAAAAAGGTTTGCTTTTTCGACACATTTGCTATAGATTAGCACGTCCTACACACTAATAACCCCCTCTCTTAGGTGATTCTGTTTTGTCAGAAAAGAAAACTCTCGAAGAAATACGAAATTCCATTGACGGGATTGATGACCAGATTCTTGACCTTTTGAATCAGCGGGCTGCGTTGGTTATTGCCATTGGCAAGCTGAAAAGGGGTGAAAAGCGAGATTTCTATGTTCCGAGTCGTGAACGGGAAATTTATGAGCGCCTTGCCTCGAAAAACCGTGGACCGTTTCCAAGTGAGGCGCTTAAAAGCGTTTTTCGCGAGATAATTTCGGCGTCTCTGGCTTTGGAGGCACCGATGAAGGTTGCTTTCCTCGGACCGAAGGCGACATTTACTCACATGGCCGCCCTCCAGCAGTTCGGCCTTTCCGCGGAGTTGGTTCCTCAGAAATCAATCCCGGCCGTTTTTGAGGATGTGGAAAAGGGGCGAGCCCAATACGGGGTTGTT
>RPRC01000114.1 GCA_003857395.1 Geobacter sp. | reverse complement strand
TGGTACCGACGTGGCCAAGGAGGCCTCGGACATGGTCCTGGCCGACGACAATTTCGCCAGCATTTTCAGCGCGGTCAAGGAAGGACGGATTGTCTTCGACAACCTGCGCAAGGTTACCTTCTTCCTCCTTCCGACCGGCATCGCCTCGATTATCTCCATTATCGGCGCCATGATCGCCGGAGTGCCGATTCCCTATATCCCGGCGCAATTGCTCTGGATCAACCTTGTCACCAACGGATTGCAGGATGTGGCTCTGGCCTTCGAGCCGGGCGAAAAGGGGATTATCGACCGGCCACCGCGCGACCCGAAGGAAGGGATCATGTCCCGGCTCCTGGTGGAGCGCACCATCCTCGTGGGACTGGTGATATCTATCGGCATCGTTTGGAACTATCTAACGGCCCTGCGGGAGGGTGCATCCTTGGAAAACGCCCGAACCGTTGCCGTTACGACCATGGTCTTCTTCCAGTTTTTTCAGGCATGGAACAGTCGGTCCGAGTATCAGTCGGTGTTTCGGCTCAACTCGTTAAGCAACCCGTTTCTTTTTTTCAGCATGATAGCCGCGTTCTTTGCCCAACTGGCATTCATCTATGCCACACCCCTGCAGTGGGTGTTCCGCACGGTACCACTGACCGGCGTCGAATGGCTGCGCATCCTGGCGGTTTCGTCATCCATTATTGTCGTCGTGGAAATCGACAAGTGGCTGAGGAGGAGAAAGACGGGTGTAAGTTGAAGGTGCGTTAATGGAGGTGTATATGAGCAAGGTTCTTAAAATATTTGAGAAAATTATCGTTTGGACACTGCTTTGCCTGATGATGGCCGCGGTTTTGGTTTCCACGGTTGAACTTGCATTCACTCTGTTCCAGCAACTGATGAAACCGCCGATATTTCTTCTCAACATAGAAGAAATGCTTGAGGTTTTCGGCTTCTTCCTGATGGTGTTAATCGGTCTGGAACTGCTCGAAAGTATCAAAACATACCTGGAAGAAGACCGGGTCCATGCGGAGGTAGTTTTCCTGGTGGCAATTGTCGCCATGTCCAGGAAGGTCATAATTGTCGACTACAAAGATGTTTCTCCGGAAATGCTGTACGGCATTGCGGTTGTGATTATTGCACTGGCCGGCGGCTACTTTCTCGTCCGGCGGGCTCTCCATCTGTATCCTTATAAGAAACAGAAGCAAAAGAATGAAGAACTTCACACGTAAAACGAAGTTGGTTCGTCTCAAACATCTGTGCATAAACAGCATGTGTAAAAAATTGAAAGTATGAGTTCCATCAGGTAGTTATGGAAGCGCTATCGACCATACCTATCTGCAGGAGGAACGCATGCTTGTTGAACAGCTTATCCGCGAGACCCTTGAGATGCAAGGATTTCGCATCGAATCCGTCAAAAAGGTGGGTTCCGAACTGGTTGTCACTATCGTTCCCGATCTTCGTTACCATCCCCGCTGTGGGGTGTGTAACAGTCCCGGCGATTACCGGGACACACTCTCTGAAAGGCGATTTCGCCATGTGCCCCTTTGGGCGATTCCCGTGACCCTGATCTATGCTCCCTGCCGCGTCACGTGCCCTGAATGCAAGTCTGTTCATGTAGAAAGCATGCCATGGGCAGCAGGGAAGAAGCGTTTGACCAAAGCCTTTGCGGTGGCAATTGCCACGTGGGCAAAGTCGTTGCCGTGGCTCCAGGTGGCTCGCCAATTCCAGTGTTCCTGGGGCACCGTCGCCGCCGCTGTCACCTATGCGGTTGCTTTTGGCCTTGGACGCAGGGATTTGAGTTGCATCACCCACATTGGCATTGATGAGATTTCCCGGCAAAAGGGCCATGTGTATCCCACCAACGTCTATGACCTGAGAACCGGAACCCTAATCATGAGCGGTGAAGGTCGGACCAAGGATACACTCTCCGCGTTCTTTGATTTCTTTGGCCCCGAGCGGACGACATCCAGGCTTGTCGGTATCTGTTGCGACATGTGGCCGTCTTACATCGAAGCGATCAAGGTCAGGGCTCCGCAGGCAACCTTGGTGTTCGACAAGTTCCACATCATTCGGAAGCTCACCGAAGCGGTCGACAAAGTCCGGCGCCAGGAAGTCGCCGAGAAGGAACAGGAGCACAAGGACGTCTTGGGCGGCACCCGCTACATTTGGCTCAAGAACCCGTGGAACCTGACGGACAGACAGAAGGCCAGCCTCGATTTTCTAGAAACGCTGAACCTGAAGATCCATCGGGCCTATTTGTTCAAGGAGTCGTTTCGTGACTTCTGGCAATCGGCAACCAAGGAAATAGCGGTAAAGTTCATGGAGCACTGGTTCGGGCTGGCTATGGAGTCAAAGATCAAGTAGGTGCAGGACTTTGCGCTCCTGCTGAAACGTCACGAGGGAAATATCCTCTCGTACTTTGATATGCCGATCTCCAATGGCGCTGTCGAAGGGCTGAACAATAAGGCCAAGGTGATCAGCCATCGAGCCTACGGCTTCAGATCGGTAAATAACTATATGCTGAATCTTTATCACTGCATGGGCGACTTACCCATGCCTGCGTCCTTGCACAGATTTGTATGAGAAATCTATTTTCAAATTTGATACTTGGTTGCATGAATGTTGGGGTTGGGCCTCATTGGTGATCCCGTTGTGACAGACATCGCAGACGTAATGACCGACGCGGCAGGAGGCGTTTGTTTCTTTCTTTACGCCGCAGTAAAAGCAGGTGAGAGTCGTAACAACTTTCAAGTAGATTACATCATCGCCGCAAACGAGGCATCCGGTCCCGTATTTCATACGTGTGCTTCAAACGCCTTGTTTTGGTATTCATCTTTTATCGTTAGCCCGTCATAGGAGCACTACTTGATTTTCTCTATCTCTTCCTCGACTTCTTCTGCGCCTTCGTCATAGAACTTCTGCTCGTCCGGATCAAGCTCATGGAGCAGTCGGAGAAATTCTCCGGCATGGACCCGTTCCTCGTTCGCTATGTCCTTGAGAACCTCAATGGCAAGACTGTTGTCTGTAGACTCGGCCAGCTGCATATACAGCTGGATTGCCTCATACTCCGCGGCCACCATGAAACGTATGGCGCGAATCAATTCCTCGTTGGTAAGCTTTCTGTCGTGTGCCAATCCGGAAAAAGGTGTACCGAACTCAGGCATGAGAGCCTCCTTTCTTGTTATCTGTTCATGACAGTGCGCCCCGAGGGGCTATTCGGGGCGCACTTTTTCAATAATGGGCCAACTGCGCCGGTTTCAGCAGCGGAAGCCGTACTGCAGTTGGAAGAACTGCGGCTTCAGGACGGATGGTGGCCCGTCGCAGCCAACACGCTGGCTTTCAAGGCAGTCAGGAAACCATCAGCCATATAACAATTTCCTCAATCCACAACTAGTCGGATTCCATCTCGGTTTTCCAGACTTCCCACACCCTGCCCACAAGCTCCGGACCAGGTTTGAGGGTCATTTTTCCCGGCTTCCAGCCTGACGGCGTTGCTTCGGCACCCTTGCTCTCTCTCACCAACTGGAATGCCTGGATCTGCCTAAGGGTTTCAGCCACATTTCTGCCAACTGGAGGGGTGAGGACTTCGTATGCTTGAATGACCCCTTCGGGATCAATAATAAACCTGCCCCGGTTTTCCACCCCCGCATCTTCGTCATACACGCCAAGGGCAGTCCCGACCTTGCCACCTCCGTCGGAGAGCATCGGGAAAGGAATCCCCCCTTCAACCATTTTCGACAGTTCCTTGTCATTCCACATTTTGTGAACAAAGACGCTGTCTACGCTCATTGACAAGACCTCAACGCCTAGCTTCCTGAATTCCCCATAGTGAGCGGCGACCGCCGCTATTTCGGTTGCTCAGACAAAGGTGAAATCACCCGGATAGAGACACAGCACAACCCATTTACCCAAATGCTCAGACAGTTTCACCGAGGTAAATTCCCCCTTGTGATATGCCGGCGCTGCGAAATCAGGTGCTGGTTTTCCCACTTGGACCATTTTCTTTCCCGCCTTTTTTACTTGCACTGCCTGTTGTTCCTCTGTTGTTTCGGGCCGGCCGACCAAGCCACCGGTCGGACGGGCACAGCCAGCTTTTGGTTTTTCCGCCATGGTCTACCTCCTTTCTTGATCTGCTGATGTTCCGGTATCTCACGTTTTCCGCCGTGCAACAAAGACTTCTGTTTCTCTGATACCAGAACCGGAAAATTCCGCATCGTTCTCGGAAAACTATCCTGCGCACTGCGTAAAAAACACATTTTCGCAACAGTGCGGCCGCTGTCACTGTCCAATTTCTCCGGTGGCGGCCAGGTAGCGCATGATGCCCGTGTGCAGTGCGGTTACAGCCAGGAGTGAACAATGCATTTTGTCCTCAGGCAGCCCTCCTAACTCGTCCGCGATATCCTGATCCGTGAGTTTAAGCACCTCTTCCAGCGGCTTCCCCAGTGCCAGTTCGCTGGCCATGGAAGAAGTGGCTATGGCGACTCCCCAGCCATGGTGATTGGTTGGATAATCAAGGGAAAGAATCTTCAGTTCCCTGTCACTGCTTTTCCGGAACCGTCTCAATCCATGTGCAACATTCTTTTACCTTGGGATCCGTGTCGGGACTGCCGATACCCCGGGCAATCAGCCCGATGACACGGGAATCATTGTCATAGGATATGTGGGCCGACATGGGGTTGGCCATGTCTCCAAGTCCGAAAAGATCGTTCACCGGCGCCACATTGAGAATGACGTTGGTCAGTGTCGGGCAGATACGCGAGTCCAGGTACTCGTCCAGAAACCGGGGCGGCAATGGATAGCTGAAGAGATCATTGGGGTCACTGAAGGCGACCAGCTTGAGTTCGCCTAAAAGGCGCTCGGCTGAACGGGGCCCCGTTGGTGAACAAATTGCCGCTATCTGTCCGGTGATTTCCGGTACCGGCCTGCCCAACTGCAGGAGGGGAAGCTGGTTGGAGAGCATGAACACCGTAAATTTCTTGTGTTTCAGCGCGTCGGCACAGGCGCTCATCCTCGGATCCGACTGGGCAAGGGTAGCAAGGTACTGCATGGTGTCAACGACAATACGGCTCCCCAGGCTGTGCGTTATGAACACAAACCTGTCGTCGAGGTTCTTGTGAACGTTCTCTCTCAGCGGATCACAATAGTCGGCGCCAGTGCCCGGCAGGTCCTCCCACTCCCTGGCCATCATCCAGCACAGGGACTGGGCAACCGCCGATTGGATCTTTTCCTGGGAAGTTCCGTTATACATCAGGACATCCGGGACGGTGTCGTTGACGAACTCCTTCAGCATCCTGTTAACAGTGGCGCGACGGAAGGCGTATTCTTCCGAATTGTCAAAGCTCAGACTCTGCTTTTCCCGTTCGATGATAGAATACCACGTGAGTTCATAAAAAATCATGCTCCGCGTCCCATCGTCGTTCAGGAAGCGGCTGATCCGCAGGTTTCCCAATTCCCGTTCCGGATCGTGCGGCCGCGACAGGGTCAATTCCTTGTACTGTTCCTGAACCCTGTTGAGAGAAAGGGCGCGCGCCAGGTTCTCGGCCATTCGAGCGGAATACCCGGGCTGGTGGGAACCCATACCGTGCACCATGAGCACTTTCAGGTCGGGACGTTTCGCGCCGAGTTCCGAGGTGTCATTTTCCTCCTCGCCCAGGAAGGTCTCAAGTCCTTCAAACGGTCTCCCGCGCACGTAACACTGCCGCGTATCCGCCTTCGAGGTCTCCTTTTTTTCCAGGACGGCCTGCGCCACACCCTTGGCAATCCCCGCGCACCCGGCTAGCAATACGGGCAGGAGAAGAATCACCAGACAGCGAAATGTGAACATGAAAACATTTTTTTTCATATCGTGCATCTCTCTTCCCATGAAGTCAATTTCCCCGTTCCTAAGCCAGCTGTGTTTATTGAAAACTTCCGCTGGCCGCTTCGGTCCGACAAACTGGATTGCGAGTTTGATTAAGAGCCGCCCTTCGTGAGTATTTCAATAGGGAGGAATTAAGAACCTCAAAAACGCAAAATACGGGACATTATCCAAACGCCGCTAGCCCGCGCTATATGATATAGTTCCGTTAATTTTCAGATGGCAAGAAGGAGGGTTGTCCACAGCTGCGTCGTGGCCCCCCCCCTTTGGAACGATATCGATGCGAACTTGTTGCGATGTTCAGAGTTCCTCAGTAATTCCCTGATGAAATTATTTCGGAATCTCACTGAGCGGAATTCCCATCGCTTTGGCGACGCCTTCGCCATATGCCGGGTCAGCTTTCAGGCAATTGACGATGTGGCGTATTTTGATTTCGCGCGGCGCATCGCCCATGGCGCGGGCGGTGTTGCCGAACAAGGCTTCCTGCTGCTCGGCATTCATCAGCCGGAACAGGTTGCCGGGCTGAGTGTAGTAATCGTCGTTGTCTTCCCGATGGTTCCAGTGTGCCGCCGCTCCCGAAAGTTCGAGGGGCGGTGCGGCGAAATCGGGCTGTTCCTGCCATTCGCCATAACTGTTGGGCTCGTAGCCGAGGGTGCTGCCGTAGTTGCCGTCGACGCGCATCTGGCCGTCGCGATGGTAGCTGTGGAAAGGGCAGCGGGCGCGGTTGACCGGGATCAGCTGGTGGTTGACACCGAGCCGATAACGCTGGGCATCGCCGTAGGAGAAGAGCCGGCCCTGCAGCATCTTGTCCGGAGAGAAGCCGATGCCGGGGACGATGTTGGCCGGATTGAAGGCGGCCTGCTCGACCTCGGCGAAGTAGTTGTCCGGGTTGCGGTTGAGCTCGAACTCGCCAACGTCGATCATCGGATAATCGCCATGAGGCCACACCTTGGACAGGTCGAAGGGGTTGAAGGGGCAGGTGCGGGCCTGCTCGTCGGTCATGATCTGGATCTGCATCTTCCAGCGTGGGAAGTCACCCTTTTCGATGCTCTCGTAGAGGTCGCGCTGGTTGCTTTCGCGATCCTTACCGATAATGGCTTCTGCTTCGGCGTCGGTCAGGCATTTGATCCCCTGTTGCGTCTTGAAATGGAATTTGACCCAGTGCCGCTCGTTCTTGGCATTGATGAGGCTGAAGGTGTGGCTGCCGTAGCCGTTCATGTGCCGGAAGGAGAGCGGGATGCCCCGTTCGCTCATGGTGATAGTTACCTGGTGCAAGGCCTCTGGAAGCAGGGTCCAGAAGTCCCAGTTGTTCTTGGCGCTGCGCATATTGGTACGCGGATCCCTTTTTACGGTGTGGTTCAAGTCAGGAAACTTGAGGGGATCTTTGAGGAAAAAGACCGGCGTGTTATTGCCGACCAAGTCCCAGTTGCCCTCTTCGGTGTAGTATTTCATGGCGAAGCCGCGGATGTCACGCTCGGCATCGGCTGCGCCGCGTTCACCTGCCACCGTGGAGAAACGGACGAACATTTCAGTCTTCTTACCGATTTCGGAGAAGATTTTCGCTTTTGTATAGCGGGTGATGTCATGGGTTACCGTGAAAACACCGTGAGCCCCCGAACCCTTGGCGTGCATGCGGCGTTCGGGAATCACCTCACGATCGAAATTGGCGAGTTTTTCCAGGAACCATACGTCCTGCAGCAATACGGGACCGCGCGGACCGGCGGTCATGATGTTGTTGTTGTCAACGACGGGAGCGCCGGCGTTGGTGGTAAGTTTCTTGTTCTTATCCTTTTCCATGTAATCCTCCGTGAATTCTTGATGTTATCTAAAAGCCCTTACATGCATTTTGCACCTAGATACTTGACAGTTTACTTGGTACACGATGCATTGCAATCAGACCGCTGTGTCATTTTAGTCTCCTCACCGCATTTCTTTTAAAACTACTCCTCCCGGTACCAGCCGGAAAGATGTGGTTGGAAGACGTTGTCGATGATGTGGATAACCCCGTTGGCACACTCAATATCGGTCGCAACGAATTTGGCATTGTCCACCAGGGTCTCGCCCTCTTCCAGGGCGATGGTGAGTGATTTGCCCTTTTCCGTACCGATTGTGTCCATGCCCCCGATTTCCTCGACGGAATACTTTCCCGCAACCAAGCGATAGGTGAGGGTGTCCGACAGGACTTTCGGATCCAAGGCAGTTTCTTCGATGTTCATCCTGGCAAAGGCATCATTGTTGGGAGCAAACAGTGTATAGGGACCAGTCCCCTTTAACCTTTCCGCAAGATTCGCCTTTTCAAGCGAGGTTACCAATCGGCCTTTATGGTTTCCATGATGTCTTTCATACGAGACTCCTTTTCTTTGATGAAGGTCTATCGGCGTTTTCTATATACAGTACAATACTTTAAAAGATAATCAAAAGTAGTAGATAATAGTTATGAATAAGGAGGTAAAAATTTTTGTCCCCCAAGGCATTCTCTGTCATTCCGGACACAGGCCGAAAAAATCAAGTCGGTGAAACGAAATAACAAAACCGGTTTTCTTCTTCACCTCTTCACTGAGTTCATCGACGCTGGCAATTTCCGGGTCCATAATCTTCCTGCATTTCGTGCAGATGGCGTGGGGATGGGATACGGCCTGTTGCCGTCATAACGGTTACTGCCGTCAGGAAATCCCAGCTCCAAGACCTCATTCAGCTCCTTGAGCAGGGCAATGGTCTTGTAGACCGTGGTAATGCTTGTTGTCAGAAATTTACTCCTTATTTCTTTATAAATATCCTCGACACTGGGATGCTCCTAACTGGCGGCCAAGATCTTGAGGATGACCAAACGTTGCGGCGTGAGACGAAAATGCCGCCCCTTTATCTTGGCCAGCATCTGCTTCAGTCGTTCTTCTGTATATTTTACAGTCCCATTACTTTTCAAAGTCTTACCTCAGCAGAGGAATATGGATATCCATAGATAACCATTATTAATTATTTTCTGCTATTTGAACTTGTCAAGTTAGATAATCTATTTCAGCAAGGTCTTTGCAGATTGCCGATTCTGGATCAAGGCCAAAGTCATCAGCCATAGGTATTACGGTTTCAGATCGGCGAAGAATTACATTCTGAACCTTTATCACTGTCATGGCAGACTTGCCTCATGTGTACTTGCTGTGCACAGATTTGTGGAAGGAACCACGAAGTTATATCCGATAGTCACTAAAGTGCTGACGGCATTATCATCGAGGCACGGGCTTCCACGAAGGAAGGGCCGGTTTTTACTGGACTTTCCTTCGTGGCTGAGGCTATTCCACGGCAATTTTCTTTGTTTTTTGAAGTGCTGCCTCGGTTTTCGGCATCCTCACTTCAAGGATGCCGTCCTTGAAGCTGGCCTTTGCTTTTGCCGTTTCCGTTTCCGCAGGCAGACGGAGGGTTCTGGTGAAAGAGCCGTATGCGCGTTCCAGGCGGTAATAATCTTTTTTTTCAACCTTTTCTTCGCTCTTCTTCTCACCGGAGATCGAGATCACGTCATCAGAGATATTGACATCAATATCCTCTTTTTTCATCCCCGGGAGTTCTGCTTTCACGACCACATCATTTCCGTCTTCGAAAATATCCACCGTCGGATAGCTCATGCCGAAATCGGGCAGTTTGAATTTCGGCATCCATGAGGGAGCGTAGAAGGGGCGGCGGAAGGCTTCCTCGAACCATCGCTCCATCTCCTCAAAGGGGGAGACAAGGCCTTTCTGGGGCTTCATGATTTCCATGGGTTCCTTTTTTGCCGGGTTAGTACCTTTTTTGTCTGTCATAACTGTTTCCTCCTTTCCTCTCTTGAGGATATCTGGTCGGCATATTTCTCTTCCCAATATTAAATTTAAGCACTGTCAGGGTGATGTCAAGGATCACCTGTCCGGAGGTGCGACGATTCCCCGTCAGGGGAGTGTGTTCTCATGGTGATGGCCATGCCAGCACAAACGCCGTACGCGGATCAGGTCAGTCGGAGGGTGCCTTCCGGCAGTGTGGTACGAAGTGATTCCTGAATTGACCTGATTTCTTCAGCCAGGTAGGGTGTTTTTTCGCTGCGGCCCCAGACCACATTCGGCCAGCAGAAATCCTGCGAGCTTCTGCCGATCACATGCACGTGGAGTTGTTTTACGACATTGCCGATGGCTGCCACGTTCAGTTTTTCAACCCCGGAAAGCCCCTTTACGAAGCCGGAGAGCAAGTTAATTTCCTCCAGCAGCGCTTCCTGGTCTTCCCGGTTGAGTTCGAAGATTTCCGTTTGGTCTCGGCGCGGTACCAGGATGAACCAGGGCACCAGGGCATTATTCAGCAGGAGCAGGAGGCTGAGACGCATTTCTCCCAGTACGATGCAGTCATTGGCAAGGCGTGAATCAAGGGTGAAGCTGTTCATCGTGCAGATGCTCCTCTGGCGGACTGAGTCTGCCGATTGTGGTGTACTACTACTGAGTTTGCGAATGGCCCGAGTCGAAATATTTATGTTTCACCAACCAGCAGAATCTGGAGGTCCATGACGTTGGTTCCGGTCGGTCCGGTGATGAAGAGGCCACCGTTTTCCTTGAAAAACATGTAGGAATCGTTATTTTCGAGGAAGCGGCGCGCGCGGTCTTTGTCCGCCAAGGGAATCGTCTCACCGTCCACCAGTGCTCCGGCCGCATCGGTGGGGCCGTCGCTGCCGTCGGTGCCGGCGGAGAGAAGGGTTATGTCGTCTGTTCCGGCAATATCCAGGGCAAAGTGCAGGGCAAGTTCCATGTTTCTCCCTCCTTTGCCGCTGCCCCTGACCTGCACAACCGTTTCGCCGCCGGAGAGCAGACAGAGAGGTTTCCCCTGCCAGGATTCCTTGCGAACCATGGCTGTCCGGACAAGCATTTTTGCCACGTCAGCAACATCTCCGTGTACTTCGGTGGAGAGTATCTCGGCTGCCAGGCCCAGCTTTTGTGCCGTTGCGAGCATTGCCTCCAGTGCTACGCGGTTGCTGCCGATGATGTGGTTTTCCACTCGCTGAAAAATAGCATCTCCTTGTTTGGGAGTTTCCGGGTGATCACCCCGAGCTCCGGTGGCAAGGTATGCCACCACCTCAACGGGAACCTGCTCAAGGAGTTGGTAGCGCTCCAGGACGGCAAGAGCATCCCGGAACGTGGTCGGATCGGGAGCCGTGGGCCCCGAGGCGATGACGTCCAGGTCGTCGCCGATTACATCGGAGAGGATGAGTGAGATGGTCCGGGCTGGGCTGATGATGCCTGCAAGCCGGCCTCCTTTTACCCGTGAAAGGTGTTTTCGTACCGTGTTCAGTTCATGGATGTCGGCACCACAGCGCAGGAGAAGGTCCGTGGTCTTTTGTTTTGCCGCAAGCGGGATCTGTTTGACAGGGGCTACCAGGAGGGCGGACCCGCCACCGGAGATCAGGGTTACCACAAGTGTCTTTTCGTCGGCACTGGCGGCCAGTTCCATGATCTCTTCTGTTCCGCGGAAGCCGAATTCGTCAGGAACGGGGTGTCCTGCTTCGAACGTCCTGAATTTTTCCGGTTTTCGAGCAAGTGTGTGATCGTACTTGGTGACAAAAACACCGGTTTCCAGAATGTCACCCAGTTCCTGTTCAAGGGCAAGGGCCATGGAAGCCGCTGCTTTGCCAAAGCCGATAGCTATCAATCGGGTAAAACCACCGTCACGATACGCCGTCCGAATTGCCTCGCAGCTGTCCTTAACCGACTCAAAGGGGTCAACAGCCCTCAGCGCAGTAAAAAATAATTTTCTGGCAATCTCATGATGCTTTTTCATATAGTACAAAACTATACTGGCGGAAAAGCCTGCCGTCAATTGTCAGTTTCAGGAGGAGTTGATGAATACTACCTTAGAGAAGGAAAAGAAGCCGCGCGATTTCAATGAAGCAGCATCATCCTGGGACGAGGAGCCTCGCCGGGTTCGCCTGGCCTTTGAGGTGGCTGAGGCGCTAAAACGGGAGGTTGTTATTAGCAGTGCAATGGATGTACTGGACTACGGCTGCGGTACCGGACTTGTCACCCTCTGTCTCCAGCCTCTGGTGAGGAGCATCACGGGTGCCGATACCTCGGACGGCATGCTCGAGATCCTCCGCGGGAAGGTTGCGGGCCAAGGGCTGACAAACGTGAAAATGGTGCTTCTCGATCCGGACCGGGAATCTTTCCCGGCGGAAAGCTTCGACCTTTTGGTCAGCAGCATGATGCTGCATCACGTTGATGATCCCGTCAAGCTGCTGAATGATTTTTATCGTATGCTCCGACCCGGAGGAGCGCTGGCCGTCGCTGATCTCGATGCGGAAGATGGCAGCTTTCATGGCCACGGCCTGTCCGCTGCACATTCCGGTTTTGACCGTGACCGGATGCGTGCTATGCTGGAAGAGGCCGGTTTTCGGGAAACAAGGGCGGTAACCGCGTCAATGGTAGAGAAGACTGATGACCGAAAAATCGTCAGGACCTATACTGTTTTTCTCATGACGGCACGAAAGTAGAAACGATCAGGCAACTATTCAGCAGCTACTGAAAGTGAAAGGTGAGTCCCCCGCCCCTTGCAGGAGGGGGCTTGGTCATGTTTGTTCAATTGACAGCTCCAGCTATTCCTCAATTCCCTCCCGCTTGTGCGCCTGAGCACTTCTGCGCGTGGATCCGTTACCCGAGGGACGCTGATTTTATGGTATTTTCGATGATACACAGGAAGTTTTTTCGCTGCTGAATTTCATCAACAACGAGTCCGGTTTTCCCGGAGTTTCAATAAGGAGTCTTTTTTATGCCACGAGGAATATGTCATCGCCATGGTGAGAACGTTTCCTGTTCCTGCGGAATGGGTAACCTCTACCGCTTTGTAGAGCCGGTTGCCCTGTTGCTTCTCAAGACCAAGGGGAAAACCCATGGCTATGATCTGGCGGGTGCCCTGAATACCTATGCCCTTAGCGATTCAATCGTTGAGCCTGGAGCTCTGTACCGGACACTCCGTCGTCTGGAAGAAAACGGTTATGTCGATTCTTCCTGGGATGTTAGCGGAGCAGGCCCGGCACGAAGAATTTACGAACTGACTCCCGCCGGCGAGGTCCATCTCCAGGAATGGGGAGAGGTGCTGGATCGGCTTTCACAGTCCCTGGGCAGGTTTGTGCTGGATGTGCGCAACTTGGAAGGTACCCCTCTTCTCGAAAATGAGGGTGGTTAGTGTCTGTGCGATAATGATCGGAGACAAAAACCGCCTTCCTTGACGTATGTCATACTGTTTCTACCCGGACATGGCTACTCTGGTACTCACTACTCAAGGGAGGTATCGGTCATGTCCACTGCGCGAAACCTAGCCGAAAGGCCAATTCAGGATTTTTTCATTTGCGAGCAGAAAGAGCCTCGCTGTCTTTTACCCATAACCGCTCCGGATGGCGGCCTTCATCCAGCGCTCCGCGAGTATCCTTCGCGGCTGTTTGTCGAAACCACTACCCGCTGTAACCTTCGCTGTGCCATGTGCGTCAAGCAGACTGAGGATTGCGGGGTTGTCGACGGGGATCTCTCACCCGAAACCTTTGCCGCCCTGGAGCCGGCACTTCCCCACGTCGAGTCGCTGGTTCTCAACGGGATCGGCGAGCCGCTTCTTCATCAAAACCTGGAGGACTTCATCCGAACCGGCAAGAGGCTGATGCCGGCGGAGAGTTGGGTCGGCTTCCAGACCAACGGGCTGCTGCTGGATGAGTCGCGTGCCCTTTCGCTGGTGGAAGCTGGTCTTGACCGTATCTGTATCTCGCTTGATTCGGTCTGCCCCGACACCTTCCGCAAGATTCGCGAGGGGGGCGAAATGCTTGATCTGGAAAGGGCTTTGTCCGCTCTGAAAATTGCCAGGGAAGCAGTAATTTCTTCCCGGCTGAGGGTAGGGTTGGAGTTTGTTCTAATGAAGGACAATGCCCGTGAACTTCCCGATGCCTTACGTTGGGCTGCTTCCCGAGGGGTTGATTTTTCCATTGTCACCCACCTCCTGCCGTATGATCAGGAGCATGTGACAAAGGTTGCCTATGATGACAATACCGATGAGGCCGTTGCCTTCTTTCGCCCCTGGAAAGAGCGGGCCGCTGCCGAGGGTATCAATCTGCGGCACTATTTTAAGACCATGTGGAATTATCTGCGCACAGCGGAGGAGCAGAGAATAGTGGACTTCGTAGCGGAGATGCAGGCCGAGGCCAGCAAGCGGGAGTTGTTCATCAACATGAAGAAATTGCTGGATCGGGATGAAGGCTGGGCCGCGGAACTTGCCGGGATTTTTGCCGAAGCGAAGAAGGTTGCCGAAGACGCCGGTATCGAGCTGACCTTACCGGAGATTACCCCCAAAAGTGATCGCAGGTGTGATTTTGTGGACCGGGGCGGTGCCTTTATCTCTTGGGATGGCGGCGTGCACAACTGTTATTTTCTCTGGCACCGCTTCGGCTGTTACTTTTCCGGCCGGAAAAAACATGTGGATGCAAAGGTATTCGGCGACCTCAGCGAGCAGGGGATACGGGATATCTGGAACGGGCCGGAGTTCCTCTCCTTCCGGCAAGAGGTGCTGCACCACCAGTACCCGTTCTGTTCCAACTGTAACCTGGTGCCGTGCGAGTATCTCTACGCCGAGGAATTCGTGCACGACTGTTACGTCAACAAGGTGCCCTGCGGTGATTGTTTCTGGTGCATGGGTTTGTTCAACTGCCTGCAGTAATGGGGATCAGTAGGGGCGCGGCAAAACGTGCCCCTACTGCGTTATCACAAGAAAACGGTCGTCGAAATATTTTTCGAGGACTGGTCTTACTTCCTTCCAGGAAAGTCCGCCTCCGCCGCAGCCGGGGCGGGGGACTACCACCATTTCCCATCCTTTCGTGTCAGCCAGTGTCACCAGCTCTTTTGTTGATCTTTCGATAAGCCTCAGGTCCGGGTTTTCGTACGGTGAATGCTCGACCGGGAAATTCACTACTCCGTCGCCGAGCTCCAGAACATGGTTTCCCTGCTTGGCAAGCACTGCCCCGAGTCTGGCGGCAAAATCGGGTAATCGTTCTCCTGCCTGCCGGGCACAGCCGTTACCGAGTACCGCTTTTCCGCTTTTCGAGATCATGCCGTTGGTGGTTACGGCAATAATTGCCTTGGCGAAATACTCCCAGAGATTTCCTTTTATTTCTATCATGGTAATTTTCTTTATTGAGTATATTTTATTTTAACGGGTTAAGGCTATACTTGGAGGTGATCTGTGCTGTTTCTGTTCAGTTTCCCTCGTGTTGAGTCTCTTCAAGGGGATTTTCCGGCTGCTTTTCCATGCAATGATCACGTATTTATTCAGCAGAGTCAATCCAACATTGGGAGAGAAAGAATTTTCCATGAAATCAAGAGGTGATTTGTATCATATCCCCTGGCATCTGATTGTTGCCTTCGGCTTGCTGATGGTGACAATTCTGGTGACAGGATATTTTTTCTACGCTGATCAGCGGAAGGCGGTAACGCAGGAGAGATTCGACGATCTGTCCGCAATTGCCGACCTGAAGGTCAATCAGCTCGCCAGGTGGCGTGCCGAGCGGTTGCAGGATGCCGAGTATTTCAGGGATAACATCGAGTTTGTTAAAAGTGTCCGGCGTTTTGCAAGCCAGCCTGCTTCCATCCGGAAGCGTCAGGAATTGCTGCGCTGGCTTGCTCCGCTACTGAAAAACCCGGAATTCTGCTTCATTGTCCTGCTCGATGCACAGGGAACGGAACTGGTGCGTGCCGGCGTTCCGGGGAATACGGTCGGGTCAATTTCCCGGGACTACATCCGCACGGCACATAAACACGGGAGTGTTTTTTTATCTGACTTCCATTATGGTGAGCAGAGCCATATCCATCTTGATATCCCGGTTCCCCTTTCCCTGACAACGGGATCGGGCACTCGTGCCGTCGGTACCCTGTTGCTGCGTATTGACCCTTTTCAACTTCTCTACCCTCTCGTGCAATCATGGCCCACCTCTCGGAGGACAGCGGAAACGCTCCTGGTGCGACGTGATGGCACAGATGTGCTCGTTCTCAATGAGCTCCGCTACCGCAAGGGAACAGCGCTGGTCCTCCGCGTGCCGGCCAGTCAACCGGGGTATGTCTCGACAAAGGTGATCCAGGGAAGTGGCGGGAATTACGAGGGCAATGACTACCGGGGGATGCCGGTACTGGCTGCTGCCCGGCAGGTGGAAGGTTCTCCCTGGTTCCTCGTCGCAAAAATTGACAGGGAGGAACTGCTGAACCCTCTCAGAAATCGCTCCAGGTTTATGCTCGCGGTGATACTTCTGCTGATCCTGTCCGTTGGCTTGCTGGTGGGAATCTACTGGCGGCACCAGAGCGCCCGCTACTATCGGGATCTTTACCGGGAGGAACATGCGCGTCGGCTCCTTGCGGACAGGGTCGAGTATCTGACCCATAATGCCAATGACAGTATTCTGTTGCTTGACGGTGACTTCCGCGTCATTGAGGCAAACGAAAAAGCGTTGGAGGTCTATGGCTTCTCACGCGAGGAGATTACCCGCCTTGGCCTTGGGGATCTTCGCTGCGAAACCGCGGTGCCGGACCTGGATGTCCGGATGTGCCAGGTGAAGAAAGCGGGCGGGCTGGTTTTTGAAAGCATCCATTGTCGCAAGGATGGCAGCAGTTTCCCGGTGGAGAACAGTATCCGTTACCTGGAGATTGACGGGCGAGCTTTCTTTCAGGCAATTACCCGGGATATCAGCGAACGGAAAAAAGCTGAAGCCCGTATTGAGCGATTGTCTCACCTGTACCAGGCCCTCAGCCAGGTTAACCGCTGCATTTTCTTTGCGAAAGACAGGACCGGGCTCATTGTTTCAATCTGTCGCACAATTGTTGAAAACGGCAGGTTTTGTATGGCGTGGGTGGGTTTTGTCGATGCCGTAACCCGTCGTGTGGTTCCGTCTGGAAGCTACGGCTGTGAAGATGGCTATCTCGATGAGTTGGTGATTTCGGTCGAGGATCTCCCCGAAGGTCATGGCCCGACCGGAAGGGCGATCCGCGAAAGCCAACACGTCATGTGTCAGAATATCGGCGAAGATTCGAACATGGAGCCATGGCGCGAAAAAGCACAGGCACGAGGGTATCGTTCTTCCGCGGCGTTTCCCCTTAGTATCGCTGACAAGTGTGTTGGGGCACTTATGGTGTACGCCCCGGCTCCTGATTTTTTCGACTACGAGATAGTATCGCTTCTTGATGAGCTTTCTTCGAATCTCTCCCATGCGCTGGAGTCACTCGAGCGTGACGAGGCCCTGGAAATGAGCCGCGAGCGGCTTCTCTTTGCCATGAAATCGTCCTCAATGGGCTCATGGGACTGGAATCTGACGGAGAACAGCTTTCTTTGGGATGATTCCATGCATGTGTTGGTTGGCCTGAAACCAGGCGATTTTTCCTGCAGCATGGAGAACTTCGTACCGTTGATCCACCCATCAGACCGGGAAAGGGTCAGGCAGGAGCTCAAGTGCGTACTGGCTGCCGGTTCCGACTATGAAAGCATCTATCAGGTGGTTTGGCCGAACGGTGCCATTCGTCATCTCCACTCCAAGGGCAGGGTCTATCGAAATGAGCAGGGAAACCCTGTTCGGATGGCTGGTGTGTCTTGGGATATTACTGACAAAATGCAGAAATCGGACATGCAGCAAAAGCAGAAGGAGCTTCTTCAGACAATGCTGGACACCATTCCCGTGATGATTTGCTATTTTGATACCGACAAATGTCTGAAGTGGGCAAATTCCGAGTGGGAGAAAATACTTGGCTGGACGTTTCTGGACCTGAACCCTGAAGAAGTTTTGGAAAAATGCTGCCCTGACGAAGCGGTTCGAGGCCGTATGCTGGATTTTTTCGGCACTGCCAACGGAACTTGGGACGACTTCAGGATGCACACTCGCGGCGGCAGCATTCTTTACACGACCTGGGCGGCCGTGAAGTTGTCCGATGAAACGATTTTTGCCATCGGGCAGGATATTAGTGAGCGCATGAAGGCCAAGAATGAAATACTGAGCCTTAATGCCGGCCTTGAAGCAAGGGTTCTGGAGAGGACTGAGCAGCTGGAGGAGGCCAACCGTGATCTGGAGTCATTTTCCTACTCCGTTTCCCACGATCTGCGGGCACCACTGCGTGCCGTCAAAGGGTTCGTGAACATTTTAAAGGATGAGCATAGTAATGAACTCAGTCAGGAGGGACTCCGGCTCACCAACTTGATAGTGGAAAACACCGACAGAATGGGCCGGTTGATAGCTGATCTACTCGCCTTCTCCCGGGTGGGCAGGTATGAGATTGCCCGGGAGGTTGTTTCGATGTCGGATCTTGTCGGTTCCGTTATCGAGGAGCTTCAGTCGCATGAAGAGTGTGGAGGGATCGAGTTCCGGCTGGAGCCTCTTCCCGGGGCAGTGGGAGATGAAGCCATGTTTCGCCAGGTATGGATGAACCTGCTGGCAAATGCTCTCAAATTTACCCTGCCGAAAGGCCCCGGCTGTATCGAGGTCAGCTCTCTGACGTGTGATGGAGAAACTGTCTATCAGGTGAAAGATTCCGGAATAGGTTTTGAAGGTGAGTTTGCCGACAAGCTCTTCGGGATCTTTCAGCGGCTTCATTCGTCAGCGGAATTTGAAGGGTCAGGTGTGGGCCTGGCCATCGTGCAGCGGATCGTGACCCGCCACGGCGGGAAGGTCTGGGCGGAAGGGGTGAAGGGTGAGGGGGCAACGTTCTATTTTTCGCTGCCGCATGTTGAAGGATCGGGGTAAGAAATTCGGATTAAGAAAGGCGGGGTAATGAACCGGATTACGGATTACCCCGTACCCCGCAGTTCCTACCTCGCCTTTACTCTCAAAGCCCGACCTCTTTCGCCAGCTTCTTCCAGGCAGGCATACTCTTCTCGATCATACCCTTGTCAACGCAGTAGGCGATGCGAAAGTGACCCGGTGCGCCGAATCCGGCTCCCGGTACCAGCAGAATCTGGTGATTCTGAGCGAGTTTGACAAATTTCACGTCATCCGGAAGCGGAGATTTCGGGAAGAGATAAAAGGCGCCGTCCGCTTTAACCATGCTGAATCCCATGGCAGTCAGGTTGTCATAGAAGATGTCGCGCTTTTCCTGATAGTCGTCGATATTAACAGAAACACGCTGCAGTTTGGCGACCAGTCGCTGCATGAGGGCCGGTGCATTGACGAAACCCAGCACTCGGTTGGAAAAGATCGCCCCTTGCATGAAAGTGGCCACATCTTTCATCCGGGGGTTTGCGGCCAGGTAGCCGATCCTTTCGCCGGGCAATGCCAGATCTTTGCTGTGCGAGGTAGCAATCAGCGAGTTCTCTACGTAGCGGAAGATATTCGGTACTTCTTTGCCATCGTAACTGATGCGTGCATAGGGTTCGTCGGAAATAAGCAGTATCTGCCGGGAAAGTTCCTGCTCCTTGCGCCGCAGCAATTCCCCCAGTTTCCGGAGGTCTTCGGCCGGATAGATGACCCCGGTCGGATTGTTTGGAGAACAGATGATAATGGCCCTGGTTTTCGAGGTGATGGCGTTTTCGATGGCGGTCAGGTTGAGCTGAAAGGTTTCCCTGTCGGTCCA
Source organism: Geobacter sp. (assembly GCA_003857395.1). Next base: position 7,987 of record RPRC01000114.1, on the reverse strand, counting down.
GGCCTCAACAGGGACGCCGCCGTGATTATCGATGTAGAATTTGTATTCCACAAAGAAGGGGGTAAGGATGATGACTTCTTCGCCCGGATTGAGGATGGTTTTGAGTGCCACATTGAGTGCTCCGCCCGCACCGCAGGTCATGATGACATGGCTGCTCTTTACCTCCAGTCCGGACTTCTCTGCCAGAACCTCCGCGACCGCCTGCCTGGTTTCCTCATAACCCGCATTGTTCATGTAGCGGTGCATGCCGGGAATAGGATGCTTTGCCAGCTTCCGGAATTCTTCCTCGAATTCGGCAGGAGGTTCAACCGTGGGGTTGCCAAGGGTGAAGTCGAAGACATTTTCCGCTCCGTGGATGGCGCGGAGCCTTTCACCTTCCTCGAACATCTTGCGTATCCATGAGGCATTTTCAATGAAACCGGCAATTTTCCTGGCGATGGGCATGAAAGTAACTCCTTGTTTTCCTGGACTGGATGGTTTCGGCACAACGTGCTGAACGGATAGTGAATTTTTACCATGATTGGCAGCAGCAAGGCAAGTAAAGCTTAGCGTTGCCGGGCGCGTCAAGCGTGGTGAAAACACTGAATTAGCTTGCTTTGAGGTCATTTTCATCCTTTACAAGCCGCTTTTCCCCATGCTACTATTCCGAAGTTTTTAGAAGCCTGTCGAACTTAGGGTAACTCTGCTGCAAATCCGTCTGGACGGTCCATATTCCGCCGCTTTTTTGGTCAATAGAACAACTATTGCCCTGCAAAATCGACAAAATCTGTCCTCGCCCAGCCGAATTTTCGCTTTGATTTCCTACGTCTGACAGGCTAGGGGGCACAAACAGTTTGAGATGAAAGGAACTACGGGACATGTCAGGTCATAATAAATGGAGCACCATAAAGCACAAAAAAGGTGCTGCTGATGCCAAGCGTGGGAAAGTATTTACCAAGATAATCAAGGAATTAACCGTTGCCGCAAAAATGGGAGGGGCTGATCCCGATGCAAACCCGCGGCTGCGTACCGCCATTGATAAGGCAAAAAGCGAAAACATGCCGAAGGACAACATCGAGCGGGCCGTCAAGAAGGGTTCCGGCGGGCTTGAGGGGGTAAACTACGAGGAAACGACCTATGAGGGCTACGGTCCTGGTGGTGTTGCTGTCCTGGTGGAGGTTATGACCGACAACCGCAACAGAACCGTTTCCGACGTGCGGAGTATCTTCTCCAAGTGTAACGGAAACATGGGCGAAGCGGGTTGCGTTGCCTGGTTGTTCGACAAGAAGGGCCTGATCGTCTATTCAAAGGATACCGACTTTGACTCGCTGTTCGAGGCAGCCTTGGAAGTGGGGGCCGACGATGTTTCCGACGAAGAAGGGCAGATTGAGGTGGTAACCGATCCCTCTGCCTTTATCGAGGTACGCGAGGCTCTGGAAAAAGCCGGCTTCAAATATGAATCCGCCGAAGTCACCATGATTCCCCAGACCATGGTCAAGCTGGACGGTAAGCAGGCCGAGAGCATGCTGAAGCTCATGGACAGGCTTGAAGATAACGATGACGTTCAGAACGTCTATGCGAACTTCGATATCTCGGATGAAGAGATGGAAAAGATGATGTAGGAGCTTCAGGGGGCGGGCAGATGGCCCGCCCTTCGAGTTTTATTCTGTTTCAGTCTGGGCAGGCCCCTGTGCCTGCCCAGACTGAACGACCAGAGGGACCCTCAACGCTGACAGGTTTTTTTACATGAAAATTCTCGGCATCGACCCCGGTTCGCGGATCACCGGGTACGGCATCATCGTGAAGGAAGGCAATCGTCTGATTCATGTGGATAACGGTGCCATCTTTACCGATGCGGCCAAAGACTTTCCCCTTCGCCTGCAGAGGATTTACCGCGGACTTAGCGAGATTATCGAGCGCTTTCAGCCCGAAGTGGTTGCCGTGGAGAACATCTTCTTCGCCAAAAACGTCCAGAGCGCCCTGAAACTCGGGCAGGCCCGCGGGGCGGCAATCGTGGCCGCGGTAAATGCCGGTCTTCCCGTGTACGAATACTCTGCGCTCCAGGTGAAGCAGGCGGTTGTCGGTCATGGAAAGGCTGCCAAGGTGCAGGTTCAGCAGATGCTCAAGGCGCTCCTCAACCTTCCGGAAATCGCGCAGGAGGATGCCTCTGATGCTCTTGCCGTGGCGGTCTGCCACGCCCATTCGCACAAACTGAACGCCCTTCGGAGGCAAACGGGATGATCGCCCTACTTACCGGTAAAATTGCCCATAAATCACCCGAGTACATTATTCTCGACGTCAACGGCGTCGGCTACCGGGTGCAGATTCCCTTTTCCACCTATTACGAACTTCCCGACGGCGGGGCAGAGATATCCCTCAACATCTATACCCATGTGAAAGAAGATGCCATCAGCCTCTACGGCTTCCGCACGGCGGACGAAAAGATCTTTTTCCAGCTGCTCATCTCCGTTTCCGGCATCGGCCCGAAACTGGGTAAAGATATTCTTTCCAATATTCAGGTGAAAGAACTGGCTTCTGCCATCGTCCGTGGGGATCTGGCGCGGCTCTCCGCTGTTCCCGGTATCGGCAAAAAGACCGCGGAACGCTTGGTGCTGGAATTGAAGGACAAAGTGCAAAAGCTGGAGTTTGCCGGCACCTCTGCGGGTGGAGAGTCCCTGGCGCCAAGCTCGGGAATCGAGGAAGACGTCGCCTCGGCCCTGATCAACCTCGGCTATAAAGAGGCGGTGGTAAGGAAAGCCCTTGCCGAGATGCGAGTGTCTCCGGACGACTCCATGGAGCAGGTGTTGAAGCAGGCGTTGAAGTCTTTGATGAAGTAAGGCAGCGAACAGTGAACAGTGACTAGTGTACAGTAGAACCACAAACAGTCCACACCATTCATTGTTTACCATCCTCTGGACACTGGTTTTCTAATGACCCGAATCATCGCACCACAGACAACCGAAGACGATGTTCTCTTTGAATCCTCGCTGCGCCCCCGCGCCCTTGAAGAATACGTGGGGCAGCAGAAGGCCAAGGGAAATCTCCAGCTGTTCATCGACGCGGCCCGCGGGCGCGGCGAGTCGCTGGATCACGTGCTGCTCTGCGGTCCGCCGGGTCTTGGCAAGACAACCCTGGCAAACATCATTGCCACCGAGATGGGGGTGAACATCAAGTCCACTTCGGGACCGGTTATTGAACGGCCGGGGGATCTGGCTGCCATTCTCACTAACCTGGAACCGCACGATGTGCTTTTTATCGATGAGATCCACCGCCTATCCCATGTAGTGGAGGAAATCCTCTATCCGGCCATGGAGGATTATCAGCTGGACATCATCATTGGCCAGGGACCGAGCGCTCGCACCATTAAACTGGACCTGCCAAAATTTACCCTCGTTGGTGCCACTACCCGTGCCGGCCTGCTTTCGTCGCCTCTTCGTGATCGTTTCGGCGTCGTTTCACGCCTCGAATTCTATAATGAGCAGGAACTGTCCACGATCGTGACCCGCTCCGCCCGCATTCTCGGCATCGAAATCGAACCGGAAGGCGCGACTGAGATGGCACGCCGCAGTCGTGGCACACCTCGGGTAGCGAACCGCTTGTTGCGGCGTGTGCGCGATTTCGCCCAGGTGCGTGCCGACGGCGTCATTACCCGGCAGGTGGCCCATGATGCCCTGCTGCTGCTGGAGATCGACGAGCGCGGCTTCGATCCCATGGACCGGTTGATCATGCTCACCATCATCGACAAGTTTTCCGGCGGCCCGGTGGGGCTCGATACGCTGGCTGCGGCCATCTGTGAGGAAAGCGACACGATTGAGGACGTCTACGAGCCGTACCTGATCCAGAACGGTTTTCTCAACCGCACTCCCCGGGGCAGGATGGCCACGCGGGCGGCTTATCTCCATTTCGAGCGTCCGGTTCCGGAATCACCACAAGGGAAGCTTTTCTAGCCATGCAGCTGGTCTTCGATTTTCCACCCAAAACGCGCTACACCTTTGAGAACTTTGTCGTTTGCAACGGCAATCGCGCTGCCTATCACTTTGCCCGGCAGCTTGCCGAGGGCAGTGGAAACGAAAGTCTCCTTTACCTCTACGGTCCCTCCGGCTGCGGCAAGACCCATCTCCTGGCCTCGGTCGGCAGTCTCCTTTCCTCACAGACCGGTCAGTCGGCACCCTACATCTCGTTTCGAGATATTGACCAGCTCTACCAGGGCAATTACCCGACAGAAGGCGCCTCGCTCCTCGGCGAGCGTTTTGCTGGCGCACCGGCGCTGCTGATTGACGATATGCACCTGATTCCGGACAACGCCAGTATCAGGGTTGAGGTCTGGCAGCTCTTCAACGATTTCTACGGTGCCGGGAAAAAGATTCTGGTCACCGGTCTCTATCCACCCAAGGAACTGCCCCATCTTGACGATCACCTCATTTCCCGCCTGCTCTGGGGTCTGGTGGCGGGGATGGATATCACCGATGACGAATCCCGCCGCATGATCCTTTCGAAGCTTGCAGAAGACCGGCAGGTGATCCTGCCCGGGGATGTTGCCGAGTATATCCTGAAGAATGTTCGCAGGGATGTGCCCTCGCTTCTCGATGCCCTGGAGAAGATCAGCCGTCATGCCTTGTCGGAAAGCCGCAAGATTACGCTGCGGTTGGCGCGGGAAGTCCTTGCTCCTTCGCGCTGACGCGCTTCGGCGCACACGTGCTCCTTTTTGCTGATGGGCTTCAGCGCACTCGTGCTCCTTCTCCCTGAGATAAGGGGTCGCTCAGGGGCGGAAAAGAACCGTTTCCGGATGAAACTACGTAATTAGGAATGAATAAGAGGAGGAATCTCATGTCTGAATTCAAGAACGTAACAGTCGTAAAAAAGGCCAATGTTTATTTTGACGGCAAGGTAACGAGCCGAACAATCGTACTTGCCGACGGCAGCAAAAAGACCCTCGGCGTCATGCTGCCGGGCGAGTACACCTTCAACACCGCGGCAGCCGAGTTGATGGAGGTTCTGGCCGGCGATGTCGAAGTCTCCATTGGCGGGGCAGCGGAGAGCAAAACGGTGAAGGGTGGCGAGGCCTTCGAGGTGCCGGCGAACTCAAGCTTTACTGTGAAGGTCAAGACGCTGATGGATTACTGCTGCTCGTTTCTTGATTAAGGTACCTGGGCTGAAGGCCGAAGGTTGTATTTTCCTCTGGCCCCCAGCTTTCAACCTGTAGCTTATCCCCATGACAACCACTGTTCTTCCCACGATAATCGGCCGCTTCGCACCTTCGCCCACCGTCCCCCTGCACCTCGGCTCCGTGGTAACGGCGCTCGGAAGTTATCTGCTGGCCAAACAGGGCGGTGGGCAATGGCTCCTGCGCGTCGAGGACCTGGACACTCCAAGGGTGATCCCCGGGGTTGCCGATGATATGCTCCGTACCCTTGAGACACTCGGCTTTCAGTGGGACGGCGAGGTGCTTCGGCAGAGCCGTCGCAGCCATGTCTACACTGCAACTCTCGACAGGCTGCTGCGGAGTGGCGTCGCCTATCCGTGCGGCTGTTCCCGTGCCGAAATTGCCCGGATTGCCACGGCGCCACATCCAGGCGACGAGGGTCCGGTCTATTCGGGCCTCTGCCGAAACGGGCTCCCCGCCGGGAAAAGCGCCCGTTCCATCCGGGTGCGGGTGAGCGACGAACCGGTCTGTTTTCAAGACGGGCTGATGGGGTGTTTCTGTCAGAATCTTGCCACCCTGGGAGGCGATTTCGTGGTGAAAAGGGCGGACGGCTTATTTGCCTACCAGTTGGCTGTGGTGGTGGATGACGCGGAATCAGGCGTGAACCAGGTGGTGCGCGGTGCCGACCTCCTTTCTTCCACACCCAGACAGATCCATCTGCAACGACTTCTGGGCTTTCCCGAGCCTGACTATTTCCACCTTCCCCTTGTCACCGATCCCGATGGTGCCAAACTCAGCAAGCGGGATAATGCCGTCTCCCTTGCTTCGAGCCGTGACCTGGAGCGGGAAGGGCACCTGCTGCTCTTAGATTCGCTTCGCTTTCTTGGTCAAGACCCCCCGTTGTTTCTTCGCAATGCGTCCTGTCTGGAGATTCTTTCCTGGGCTGTCGGGCACTTTTCACTCGACACAGTGCCGCGTCATGCGGGACCTTTTCCCCGACACTCCTAAGCGAACTTCAAAACAGGTAATGGCAAGCAGCGAAGCGGAAACGCCAAGACCCTTCACATGCCCAATCATCAATTGAATTCAATGCATAAAAATCGTAGTATTCTTTTTTTTGCGCGTGGTGTTGCACTATTCAAAGTACATGCTTCTGAAGCAGAACGTTCGACTATAGTTTTTACCGGTACAATGAACCATCCGCCAAATGATGAAGGTATACAATATTTCTGTAAGAATATTTTCCCGATAATATTGGCGAAAGAACCGGAGGCAAAGCTGGTGATCGTCGGAAACGCCCCCTCAAAAGAAGTTCAGGCTTTGGCGGATGGTTGCAGGGTAAAGGTTACCGGGTTTGTCCCTGATACACGTCCCTATTTTGCTTCGGCCGCTGTCACAATTGTGCCACTTCTTACCGGTAGCGGCACACGCCTGAAGATTCTTGAGGCAATGGCGATGGGAAAGGCGATTGTTTCTACTACAATAGGAGCAGAAGGAATTGCTTGTACTGACGGCGAGAATATTTTGTTGGCGGATACACCTGAAGAATTTTCTGATAAAGTTCTAGAGTTGATGAAAAATCAGAACTATTCTGGGAGTATCGGCAAAAAAGCTCGGGAACTAGCTTGTGAGCAGTATTCCTGGAAGAATCTGTCGCTGAATCTGGAAGAAATCTATAACCGCTGGACTTCAGACAATCGAGCTGGTGGGCCTGCTGCTTGCCGTTTATCCGTTCTGCCGCAACGACCATTACTGGCAGGTCTATTTCGACGGTAATCGCACTATTCGCGAGACCTTGGTCGCAGCCGGATTCCCGGCCCACATGCCGGCACCGGTGGTTGTGGTACAAACTCAGTAGGGTGACAAAACTATCGAAGCGGCATCCTGCCTGTCCCCTCATTCAGTCGGCCCTAAGCTGGTTTAGAGAGAAAGGTTTCTGCTGCTCTCTGCTCTGGTCAACACAAAGGTAATTTATTGACTATCTTGGCGATAATCAACAAATCGCGGCATTTTGTTTTTGCAACTCAGATTATCTCGTTGACCTTTTGTGTAGGAAATTGGCGTTGTAGCAATCTTACGCGGCCTGCGAAATCGGCCGAACCTGACGCACTTTCCGCTCAAGTGCTTTTTCCGCGATCTTCAAGTCATAGTTTGCCTGTAGGTTCATCCAGTAACTAGGCGTCTGTTCAAATGCTTTGCCAAAAAGCAGTGCCAACTCTGCAGTGACAGGCCGAGTTCCATTAATGACATGGGAAATGCGCATGGGCGAAACGCCAATAAGCCTGAGCAAATGCATTCTGCGAGATGCACAGTTCATCAAGAATTTATGCCATCACCCCTTCAAGTACCTTTTGTTGACATATAAACACAAAGTGTTACTATAAAAACAAATACTGGCGGGAGGTGAATGATCATGCCGGTACCCAACCTGAAGGAAAACACGGCCCTGAGCGGCGATCAGAGACCAGTCCTGACGTCTGATGAGGCCCGAAGCGGATTGGCGAAACTCATTACCAAGTTATTCGATTTGTGGCAGCTTTCGACAGCCGACAGACTCGAACTGCTCGGTCAGAGTCCCAACAGCAGGGCAAATCTGACCAAATACCGCAATGGCGCGCCACTGCCCAATCTCAGGGACCTGCTGGATCGCGCCGGCTGGCTACTCTCGATTCACAAGTCGCTTCGTCTGCTGTATCCGCACAATGAAACACTGCGATATACCTGGGTCAACCTTCGCAACAAGGCGTTCGAGAATCTGACTCCCCTGCAGGTGATGCGTGACGATGGAATTATCGGTATTGCCAAGGTGTCACGCTATCTTGATTATCAGAGGGGGAGATAGTGGACAAATTGTTCACCAGAGTG
>RPRC01000113.1 GCA_003857395.1 Geobacter sp. | reverse complement strand
TGGATATTTCACTGATGCGGCGAATATGCATGCCTGTCTCGAGATCACGGTATTCAGCCGCCCTCCCCAAGCGAAGGGAGATTTCGAACTCCGCTTCTTTTGAAAACGAAAGGGCCTTCTGGAGGGCCGTCGTCTTGCTGACGATCTCCTTTTCCAGGACACCGGTCATGTCGCGGGCCAGGTCACTGAGCTTTTTGCTCCGTACGTGGTTCATGACCCGCAACTTCAACTCATCCGGATCATAGGGCTTCGCCATGAAGTCATTGGCGCCCATTTCAAGAATTTTTTTCACTTCTGATTTTACCGAAGTCACGACGATAACGGGTATCTCGCGAAACCCGTCATGAAACTTAAGGTAGCGCAAGGTTTCGTAGCCGTTCATAACCGGCATCTCGAGGTCCAGAAGTACAATATCCACATCAGACCTCTGGGCCAGACAACTCAAAGCTTCCTTGCCATTGCGCGCTTCCAGAATCTCAATATCGCCAAGGTCCTTCAGCACGTCCCGAATGATCCTGAGGTTCAGCTCGATATCATCCACGGCGAGAACCGTTATTTTATCTATCATTGCCTGTCACCAAAAAGTAATTATTTCACACACACCTGAATCTAAAAAGTCGAAAGCTTCAGTAGTGCCGCAGAAAATACTTTCACCCGCGGAAGGAATACACTCTCAGAATTCCCTTTTCTAACTTTTCGGTAAAAACCTGACTATCTTGAGGGAGAAAAGCATATCCCCGCTGACTATCGTCGGCAGTTAGCGGGGGCAGCTAGGTACTGGAGGTCTGTCTCAGGCACTTTCACGTCAAGGCTTTGATACTGACAAGGACCTGACAGATGGCCTTTTTCAGTGAGTCCAGATTCTCCTGGAGCAAAGCCTGATCCTCCTTATCAAAAAGTTGCTGCTCCAGCTTTTCTGAAAAGCTGCAGACTTCCGGTAGCGAGAGATACGCAGCAACACCCTTGAGGGTAAGTATACTAGCAGAACTCAGTTCTGCTCACTATTGAAAACGCCACTATCGATTTATTGGAAGCGGATACTACTTCCAAATGCTGCACACGAAATAGCGATTTTTCTTTAGATCAAGGGAATTCCGCCGATAATATTCTTAAATCAAATCCAGGAACGGTGCCATGACCCGACAAACAATCCTTGTTGTAGACGATGAATCCATATCACTGCAAATCATGGAGCGTTACTTACAAACAGATGGTTTCCTGGTGATTACCGCGACATGCGGAAGTGAAGCGCTTGAAATCCTGAATCAACATACATCAGTAGATATGGTCATTACCGATCTCCTCATGCCAGGTATGGACGGCATTCAGCTGATCGAACAGATCAGATGCCAGTTCGACAACATTCCGGTAATTGCAATAACGGCAAGCGGCAGCATACAAAGTGCAATCACGGCAATAAAGTCGGGAGCAAGTGACTATTTGGAAAAACCCTGTTCCCGAGAGGCGCTGCGGATAGCTATGCAGCGGACTCTCAATTACCACGACACTATCCGTGAAAACGAACAGCTGCGCCAGCTTCTGCGGGAAAGATTCACTTTCCACAGTATTGTCACGGTAAATCCTTCCATGAAAGGTCAACTGGAGTTGGCGGCTAGAGTAGTTCATGCCAATACCACAACTGTTGCAATCTATGGCGAAAGCGGAGTCGGCAAGGAAGTGCTGGCACGCGCCATACATTTTGCCGGGAAAGGCCTTCCGAATAGTTTTATTGCTGTCAACTGTGCTGCTATCCCGGAACATCTGCTGGAAAGCGAACTATTCGGCCATGTCCGCGGATCATTCACAGGTGCCGACCGGGACCGGGAAGGAAAGCTCAGTGCCGCCAAGGGTGGCACCCTGCTGCTCGATGAAATTGGTGACATGCCACTTTCCCTGCAGGCAAAGCTTCTGCGAGTTCTCCAAGAGCATGTATATGAGAAAATCGGCAGCAACAATCTCCTTCCGGTTGAATGCCGTGTCATCGTGACCACAAACCGGAACCTCCCGGAACTTGTCACTGCCGGGCGTTTCCGGGAAGACCTTTTCCACCGCATCAATATTTTCCCCCTCACAATTCCACCCCTTCGGGAACGGCGAGAAGATATTCCCCATCTGTGTGAACATGTACTTGATCAGTTACGGCAACATCTCGGGAAGCCCCTTCCCGGAATTTCCAAAAAGACCATGGAACTTTTGCAAAACTACCACTGGCCAGGCAATGTCCGGGAGTTACGCAACATGCTTGAGCGCGCGGCAATACTTACCGATAATGAGTTGATTCGGCCCTCCCATTTCAGTATCTTTGCTGCCAATACTGCCCATGCCGCCGCCGTTGATTCGGGAGATATGGTCTGCTACAACCTTAGGCTGCCGACCGCAGAACTGTCACTCGAAGCACTTACAACTCAAATCCTTGCTGTCACGCTCGAACGATGCAATGACAATAAATCCAAGGCAGCCAAGCTGCTGAAGATTGCGCGAAAAAATTTCTACCGCTCCTGATTATCCCCAGCGTCTCCTCTTCCTGTAACCACTCTCCAGATAACCACCAGACACGTAACGTTAACTGCCACAAACATCTGCAACGGCCTCCTGTCGAAATATATGCCCTCCCCACCACCCAAAGTTCGAAAATGCCCCCCACGGGCACAGTGCGTCTCCTCAGGGTACGTTTTTTCCGAGAGCAATCCAGCAAACTATTGATATTACATACAATAGCGTCTTGGCATTCCTCGTGCGACTATAAACGCAGGCACAAAACAATATGTCCCCGTGGGGAACAAGCGAGGAAAAATACATGTCACAGGAAATGGTGGAAAGACTTCTTGGTCGCTTACTCACCGATGACCAGTTCCGACACCAGTCGGTACTGTCGCTGGCTGAATCTTGTCAAAAGGAAGGCTTCTTTCTTAGTTGTGAGGAACTCGAATCAATCAGACATGAGGACCTTGTCCTACTTGAGTGGGTAGCAATCCGGCTTGACAAGAATATCAGACGTTTTTCTCCACGTCATACTACAGAGAACCTCTAAAACAAAAAGTATCCCGAAGCTTGCGAGTTTGTAATGTAAAGCACCGTCGAGGCTCGTTGACCCAGTATGGAACAGAAGTGGAGACGGGTACCAGTGAAGATCGGCGCATAATTATCGGCACAATCAGAAACATGAGCATCGGGCTTGTGGTTGACCAGGTATCCGAAGTTATCAAGCTGCCGGAAACGGTAATCACTCCGGCCCCGCAAGCAGTAAAGGGCTTTGACTCCGCTTTCATCAAAGGGATCGGCAGACACGGTCAGACCCTGGTCATCATTCTGGAGATAGAAAAAATGTTTTCAGCCGGCCAACTTGAGCACCTGGAGCAGGCGGCATAATACCGAATCGGTATACTTTCGCGAGTTGTCACACATTTTAACGTTGGAGGCTTGCGGCCTGACGGGGCCCTCGCAACCAAGGACCGAGAAGGAGAGCAGAAAATGCTGAACAGATCATTACAAACCATGGTTATTTTGTTTCTTCTCGTCGCTTTTTCCCGCATGCCTGTCAAAGCGGCCGAGCTGCGGGAAATACAGCAGCGGGGTGTTTTAGAGCATCTCGGAGTGCCTTATGCCAATTTTGTTACCGGAACCGGCGATGGTTTCGATGTAGAGATGACAAAGCTCTTTGCTCGCTACCTGGGAGTTCGCTATGAATTTGTCAAGTCAGATTGGGGCAGCGTAGTGCAGGATCTTGTTGGAAAAAAATTCAAGATCCAGGGAAAAGAGGTTGAAATACTCGAAGATACCCCCAGGCGGGGAGACCTGATCGCAAACGGTTTCACAATATTGCCCTGGCGCCAGAAAATAGTAAATTTTTCGCAGCCCACCTTCCCCAGCCAAATCTGGCTTCTTGCCCGTGCCGACTCGAAAGTGCGCCCCATCAAGCCATCCGCAGAAATTCACAAGGATATCGAGATGACGAGGGCACTCATGAAAGGCAGGTCGGTTCTTGCCGTTGAAAAGACCTGCCTTGCCCCGGACCTGTATGACCTTTCGGACACCGGAGCAACTGTAACCTGTTTTTCCGGTCAATTGAACGAACTTGCACCCGCTGTTCTGAACAATGATGCGGAGATGACGATCCTTGACGTTCCCGATGCGCTGATTGCCCTTGGCAAGTGGCCTGGCAAACTCAAAATCATCGGGCCCATATCCGAAAAGCAGGTGATGGCTGTCGCCTTTCGCCAAGACGAGCCACAACTGCTTGCCGCCTATAACAAATTTCTCAAGAAGGTAAAAAAAGACGGCACATATCTGAAGTTGATCCGCAAATATTATCCTTCAGCTACCTTCTACTTCCCGAGCTTTTTCGCACAGAAGTGAATCTGGAGGACGGCATGGCAGGCCTAACACAAGTTTCCCGGTTGCGCAGCGTGATTGTCCTCTGCTTCATATTTGCCTCAGCAGGCTATATGATGTACCTGGTCTATTCTCAATACCGGATACAGGAAAAACTGCAGAAATCCTTTCTGCAACGCAATCTGCAGGAGAGCGAAAAAAAGGCCCTCACGATCAGCTACTTTCTCTACGAGCGGCTGTATGACCTCTCGAACTTGGCGGATTGTCGTGATTTTTCCATGTATTACGAAAACAGAGCCCTCGGTATGTCACTAGAGTATGGGTTGGGAGCAACCATCAATTCCGCCCAAGACATGCTGAGCCGCTTCCGGGAAAAACGGACTCTGGACGGGCAACCGATCTTTTCGAGACTCGTGTATGCGGAGTCCTCGGGAAAGATTCTCTTTGAAAGTCGTGACAAAGCGGTCTTTCCCACGGGAAAACAACCCGTTAGTCAAAATCTTGTGCGGAAAACAAAACACGCGGAGTTCAGCTGCGAAAAAATCGACGGAACCTATTTCCTGATTATTTCCTACCCGTTCCAGTTCAAAGGCCGCTATACGGGGAGGATATCCGGATGGATGCCCGTAGAGCGTATCCTCCATCACTTCGTTGAAAACAGAGAAAAAGACGACTCATGGATCAGTGTCATCGCTTTCGGCAACCGCTATCTGGCCGGGAAGTCTGAAGAGACAACGCTTCCGCCGCTGCAGACGCTTCAGAACCCTGTGAGGATGAAATCGGCCGGCTTCAACAGCATTGCGGTGAACTCACCACCCACGACTCAACACAACAACCAGACATTCATCGTCTCAATAGCCGACACACCCCTTTCCCTGGTTTCTTTTCTGCGGATAAGCAACGCTGAATCAGCTCCCAACCACGGACTTTTCTATCTGCTTGCAGGCATCAGCCTGGTCCTGCTGGCAGGAGGCGTCACTTTTTATCGGGGCAGCATGCGTGCCGCGGTACTTGAAACACGTCTCGAAGAAACACGGCTCCGTGAAAAGATCGTCGAGGAAAAAAACGCCAACCTGCGAAAACTGCGTGCCGCCCTGGAGCAGAGTTCCTGTTCGGTCGTAATCACCGACATCAACGGCTCGATAGAATATGTAAATGCCCATTTCAGCCGGATTACCGGCTATAGCACCGAAGAAGCCATCGGACGGAATCCCCGTTTTCTAAACAGTGGCCAGGAGTCTCTGGAAAAGTATCAAAACTTATGGGAAACGGTACTGAGTGGAAAAATCTGGTCGGGAGAATTCATCAATCGTAAAAAAAACGGTGAGCTGTACTGGGAACATGCCAACGTTGCTCCGGTCATGGACGAGTTTGGTTCAATCACAAGCTTGATCGCCATCAAGGACGATATTAGCGAGCGGAAACGGTCAGAAATCGATTTACACAACGCTAAGGAAGCGGCAGAAGCTGCAAATCAGGCAAAAAGCAGCTTCCTCGCTAACATGAGCCACGAAATTCGCACCCCCATGAATGGTATAATCGGAATGACTGACCTCTGCCTTTGCACAGGCCTGGATGAGCAGCAGCGTGCCTATCTTGCCGCAGTGCGAATCTCTGCCGAAAACCTCCTTGACATTATCAATGACATTCTGGATTTCTCCAAGATCGAGGCTGACAAAATCGAGATTGACGAGTCACCGTTTCACCTGCGAACAATTGTCGGACAGGCATTGCAAGGCCTGGCGCCTCGGGCAGCTGAAAAAAACCTGAAAGTTATTTTTGATCCGTCAGCAGACACTCCAGACACCTTGATCGGAGATCCCGGGAGATTGAAACAGGTACTCGTCAACCTCGTCGGCAATGCCGTCAAGTTCTCTAAAAACGGACAGGTGCTGGTGTCTGTCACCGCTGTTGCCGAAGATGCCGGCCAGTGCCTTCTTTCCTTTACTGTTAAGGACTCTGGCATCGGCATCCCACTCGAGAGACAGGTAAATATCTTTGATCCTTTTGAACAGGGTGACTTGAGCACCACCAAGTCATATGGCGGTACCGGCTTGGGCCTGACAATCTCCAGGAAACTGGTGGAACTGATGGGCGGAACGATCCACTTGGTGAGTAAAGAGGGAAAAGGCAGCAGCTTCACCTTTACCGCATGGTTTACCCTGGATAGCTCGCCAGTACAGGAACCATCGGCGCCTTTTCATGGCAGAAGAGCATTGATTGTGGACAGTTCTCCCATCACCAGTCGCGTCCTGTCCGACTTTCTCAAAAAATGGGGCATCAGCACCTGTCAGGTTCAAAATGCGACACAGGCGCTCGATTTCTTGCAGCAGTCGAGCAGTGATTCACGGCTCCCGGATTTCCTGCTGGCCGATGGGCAGATGCCGGAAGGAGATGCCTGGCAGTTGTTTCATAAGGTCAGAAGCACTGCTGCTTTTGACCCCATTCGCTGCATTATCATGTCAGAACTGGGTGTAAGTGACGACCCAGTAAAATGCCGGGAGTTACAGATTGACGGTTACCTTCCGAAGCCGATAGTCCATGGGGAGCTTCGCGAAATTCTCACCTCTCTTCTCACAACGGAAAACGGTAAACGGTATACGGATGCACCCGCTTCACAGCAGACAAAAGTAACGGAAAACAGGGAACACCTCTCAATACTGATAGCCGAAGATGTTACTATCAACCAAGAGGTCCTAGAAGCAATTCTAGAACACTATGGCCACACGCTGACATTTGTCGACAATGGTGCTGATGCCGTGTCTCTGTGGGAGAGCAACCGCGAAGAATATGATCTGATCCTGATGGATGTCCAAATGCCCCGGATGGATGGGTTGCAAGCAACCCGCAAAATACGGGAACAGGAAGAAGCCCTTGGTTCGCGTGTTCCGATAGTGGCGATGACCGCCTATGCCATGAAGGAAGACCGAGAAAAGTGTCTTGATGCAGGGATGGATACCTACCTCAGCAAGCCATTCAGGCCAGCAGAATTATTATCTCTTCTTGAGAGTTACAGCACATTAGTCAAAACAATACAAGAGTCAAAAATTGCAGCTGAACCCGCTAGAGTACACAATAGGCCCGACAGCAAAGAAAGCAACTCGGTGACTTTTAACCATACAGAATTACTTTCCAGAATCGGTGAAAGGGAAGAAATGGTCGCCCCTCTCGTTACAATGTTTATATCACTGGTTGAAAATGCGTTGCCCGACTTGAAAAACATGCTCGACGCACAAGAATGTGAGAAGGTACTAAAAGCAACTCATACTTTGACTGGCGCAGCAGCTAATATCGGAGCAGAGCGGATGAGTGAACTTGTGAGCGAGATTCATACACATGCAAAATCAGGCGAAGGTGCACTCCTTTCGAACGGAATCGGCAACCTGCGGATGGAGTTTGAACAATTCAAAAGAGCTACCTTAGTTTACACAAATGGAGGGTACTGAGCTCATGCTGGACACAATAACAATTCTTGCTGTCGATGACGTTGAGATGAATCTCCAAATGATAAAACTGACGATTGGCGATCTGGCAAACGTGAGCTATCTGGAGGCTCAGAGCGGCCGACAGGCAATGAAGATCCTCCAACACTCACCGGGCGTCGATATCGTGCTGCTCGACCTGGAAATGCCGGTAATGGATGGTTATGAGCTTTTGAGTATCATGAAAAAAAGTGCCCACCTTCGTGAAATCCCCGTAATTGTCATCACGTCAGACAAGGCTGAGGTCAAGAAAACTCTTTCCATGGGAGCGAATGATTTCATGTCCAAGCCATATGACCCCGAAGAACTTAAACTGCGAGTGCTTAATCACGTGCGCAGCAAGAAGTTGAGCGATTTTGCCCGGGACATAAATACTATCCTGGAGAAAGAAGTCGCCAATAAAACTTCCGCCCTTCGCGACGCTTTAATTTTATCGAAGAAAGCCGAATTTGAAATTGCCCTTAGGCTTGGGCGAGCCTGCGAGTTTCGAGATACGGAAACAGGCATGCATATCCGCAGAATCAGTGAGCTTTCGTATAAACTTGCCAAACTGGCAGGGCTCGATGAATATAATAGCAAGATCCTTCGGCAAGCAGCCACTCTCCATGACGTGGGGAAAATCGGCATCCCGGATAGTATCCTTCTCAAGTCTGGCAAATTGGATGTCAGCGAACTTCAGATCATGCAGACACATACCACCGTAGGGGGTTCCATTCTCTCTGAGTCCAATGACTTTCCCGTGCTAAGTGCGGGAAAGATAGTCGCACTACAGCATCATGAAAAGTGGGACGGTAGTGGTTATCCCAATGGTCTTTCCGGTAAGAATATTCATATCTATGGCAGAATAGTCATGATTGCAGATATTTTTGACGCATTGACTTCCGAAAGGCCCTATAAAAAGGCCCTTTCTGTCAAAGAGGCAATTGAGATCATGTTAGAGGGGAAAGGCTCTTTTTTTGACCCTGATCTGCTCGACACTTTTCTTGAGAATATAGAAATATTTATACACATAAGGGAAGAGTTTGGAGAAATGCACCCGAAGAGCAAAGACCGGCAACCTTCCGCATCATCCAAGCAACAGGCGAGACCCGATATCCGCAGCTATTTATCGCTGTAAGTATCCTGTCAATCTTTTGCTTCGGCCTATTCGCGGGGAAAATGAAACTGAAATCAGAACACGGTGATCTCTACAGACTATTTTTGATGGAAGAACCAGGGGAATGACCGTAAGCAGCAGCTGTTATGTACCCAATATAGCCTTTTGCACCGGGATATAAAAAAGTTTTTCACACTAATGAAAGGTGTAGCGCTATTTTTCTGTAAATGCTCGTTACTGAACGAGGAATACTGCATGACAAACAATGAAAATACCGGCAGCCAGCAGACGGCTAGATAGTTCCCATCCAGAAACGGTCATTTTTCGCCCTGACAGTGTCAATCAGCAGTCCAGGAGTCTGTCGGACTTAGGAAATCGAAGCGAAAATTTGTCTGGGCGAGGACAGATTTTGTCGATTTTGCAGGGTAATAGTTATTCTATTGCCCAAAACAGCGGCGAAATATGGACCGTCCAGACGGATTTGCAGCAGATTTACCCTAAGTCCGACAGGTTCCTAGATATTCAAAATATCCGTGGTTGCCTCGATATAGGTACCCGGTTCACCATGGAGCAGGCGGTGGTCCTGAACCTGACCCCTGAAAAAAATACTGTCACCCGCCTCAAACAAAAGCGGTTCTTCACCCTTCCGGATTTGAACAATGACAAGTCGCCCGACCCTGTCGCGTCCCAGGCAACGATAGCTTCGAACACGTTCCTGAACCTTGTCGACATGAATCTCAAAGTCATAGTGATTGCCTATTCTACCGTAGAAACCTGCCTTATGGAGCGGGTGTCTTTTCCAGCCACGATTTAGTTCACTTTCAGCACGGGATATGGCCCGTTCAGCATCGTGGATAACGGTATCACTACCCGGCAGGCCAGAAAGATTTTCTCTGAACAAAGGCAGCATGGACTTGCAGACCTCCAGAAGGTCATTGATAACAGGATAGGTGGAAGCAATGGCCTTCTTTCTCACCTCCTCGTTATAGAGCGGTTTCAATGCTCTGCTCATACGATTCTCCAGAACCATGACACTGTGCCTTATGGAATTCCCTACCCGCTGATCACAGTGCGAGTAGCAAGCAAACAGCGAAAGTACACACCATAATAAGCCGACAAAAAACCCCCTGCAGATTTTTACATCAAATCCACAGGGGAAGAACCAAAAGGAGAAGCTTAAAGCTTCACTAGCAGTATAACGTAGAGATAGAATTCATCAACCCGAATCTGCCGCATTTGAAAATAATTTCTGTCACAATATTTTATCAGGATAGCATACGGAGATCATCACCGACCAAACCTCTGGCCAAATTACGCCAAGTCATCTGAAACAATACAAACAGACATGTCCGCAAACGTCTCGAAAGACCCTTGCCGGCAACAGTTGAATACTCGTGGGGCATCTACCTTTCTTCCTGGTTTCTGGACAGAAAGCATCTATAGTATACTTTATGCTTTACGACAAAGAACCGATACAGGAACTTGGAAGGCTTTTTAACCACCGCAAGTCAAAGCGTGGCGAACCAGTGAGCCAGTCCCTCTTTCTTCATTTCAGGAAAATTACTGCCATGAAACTGTTCGTAGTATTTTCATTTATTTTTAGCGGACTCCTGGTGTCAATGCCATTGCATGCAAAAGAGAAACTTCTGGTTTGCACCAATAATTATGAGCCCTATTACGGGGAAACCATGACCGACTACGGACCACTTATCAAGATCACCCGACTGGCATTCACCATGGTCGGCTATGATGTTGCGGTACGTTTCAGCCCGTGGGCGCGGGTGCTGAAAGACGCGGAGGCCGGGAAATGTGATATCATTGCCGCTGTCTGGTTTGATACCGGGCGGACCAACTGGATGGCGCTTTCCGACCCCATCCTCACCAATGAAATAGGCTTTTACAAAAGAAAAGACGATGCTCTCGTTTTTAACGGCTATCCTGACCTGCAATCCAGAGATGTTGTGATTGGCACGGTGAAAGGGTATATCAACCCTACAGGGCTTGAAACAGCCGGCATAAAAACCGAGGAAGTTTCGGAAGACCTCTTGAACATGAAAAAGCTGATCAACCAGCGTATTCGCTTGGCGCTTGTTGACCGAAACGTTGGCTGGTACCTACTAAAAAAAAGCGGCCAGGAACAGCGTGTTGCATGGTTGGTGACGCTGCAGAAGCTGCCCCTGCATAATGCCATTATCAAAACTGCCAAAGGAAACTGGGGAAAAAGACTCGTTGATTTCAACAGGGGACTGGCTGTGCTGAATACTCAAGGCACTGTCTCGAAAATCCTCAAAGAGTATCACATCCAGGATTAACGGAGACTCGCCAAGGCTGCCCATAAAACCGGACTGCTCAGATAAGGAAACTTATGAGATCTTCACCGGAATACGAAAGCCAAACGCTCACCAAACGACTTACCACCGGCATTCTCGCTACCGTGCTTATCGTTTCGCTGATCGCCGTTGCAGCGATGTACCAGGTTGTAACGTATACGACGCACAAGGGACTGGAGCAAAAAGCCGATGATATTCTGGTATTTCTTGTCGGTGCCCTGGAGTCGCCGCTTTGGGCGATAAATGAAAATGAAATCGAAATAACAGCCAATGCCGTATATCAGGATGAGTCGGTTGCCCGACTGATTGTCAGAGACGACACGGGAAAAGCCATTTTTTCCAAGGAAAAGGACGGTCATGGAGCGCTGACAAGCAGGTCGAGCAAAATCTTTCACAAACAGGGAAATCGTGAAATAAGTATCGGTGAAATTGACGTTTCGCTGGCCCAGTCAAAATACCAGAATGTCAACAAACAGCTCCTTGCCTATTCTGTCCTCATCATCCTGCTGATACTCGTCTCTATTGTGATTGTCACCGGCTTTCTCATCCGGACGACCTTGCGTCGCCCCTTGGAAAGCCTCTCGGAAATAGCCCGACGCTACGCATCGGGTGTATACGACAGCGGAGGCCAGCCACTTCCTTACAGAGAATTTTGGCCCTTCGGCGAAGCACTGACCCATATGGCAGATAAAATCCAGGAGCAGATTCAGGTTGCCCAGGAAGCCGAATTAAAATTTCGCGGCATTTTTGAGAATGCAACAGAAGGAATTTTTCAGACCACTGTCGAAGGGCGCTTTTTGATCGCGAATCCGGCAATGGCACGAATATTGGGATACGACTCGCCCGACTTTCTCACTGCGAGGGTAACCGATATCCGGCAGCAGCTTTATGTCGATGCCGAGGACCGTGAAAAAATTCTCAGACTCCTTGCCGAAAAGGGCTGGGTAACTAACTATGAAACCAGATTTTATCGTAGCGATAACCAAGAAATCTGGGTGCTTCTCAGCGTTCGTCTGGTCAGGGACGAAGCAGGCAATCCGCTGTATACCGAGGGACTGCTTACCGATATTTCCGATCGTAAGCGCGCTGAGGAAAATCTGCGCGTGGCGTATAAATCCCTCGAAGGCAAGGTCGAGGAGCGGACAGCCGAACTGCAGGCGGCCAAGGAAGCCGCAGAAGCTGCAAACAAGTCCAAGAGCACCTTCCTTGCAAATATGAGCCACGAATTGCGGACACCGTTGAGCGCGATCCTGGGCTACTCGCACTTGCTGCAGCGGGACCAGACCCTGCAACACGGACAACGGGATTATCTGAACATCATTAATCGCAGCGGGGAGCATCTGCTTGCACTGATAAACAGCGTGCTGGAGCTATCGAAGATCGAGGCGGGACACAGTACCCTTGAAATGTCATGTTTTGACCTCCCCGCTCTCCTCAGCGACCTGCATGCCCTGTTCAGAAATAAAGCTGAAACCAAGGACCTGCTGTTTACCCAGCCAACAGCGGAGAGCTTACCGCGCCTCCTGATAGCCGATGCAAGCAAACTACGCCAGGTGCTGATCAATATGCTGGGAAATGCCGTTAAATTCACCGAAAAAGGGTCAATCGCCTTGCGGGTTGCGTTAGCTGATCAAGACCTCGAAAGAATGCGCCTGATTGTCGAAGTGGAAGACACCGGACCCGGCATATCCCCGGAAGAACTGGACATGGTTTTCGAGGCTTTTGAACAGGCGGCAAGCGGCAGGCGAAGTTCCGAAGGAACCGGCCTCGGAATGGCGATCAGCCGGGACTATGCACGACTGATGGGAGGAGACCTCACCGTCACCAGTACTCCAGGAAAAGGAAGTATCTTCCGCCTGGAGATCCCGGTCGAAGAGGGGCATTCTCCGAAAATAACCGCCCCCCCGAAAGCCCGCATAGCAGGACTCAAAACATCGAAACCCGTCCCCCGCGTTCTCGTGGTCGAGGATGGAGAGGAAAACCGCTTTCTGCTGGTAAGCCTGTTGGAACAGGCAGGGTTTGAGGTACGAAGTGCAGCAAATGGACTTCAGGCGGTGGAACTGTTCCAGGAATATCATCCCGACTTCATCTGGATGGATATCCGGATGCCGGTGATGGATGGCAGGGAAGCGACCCGGCTGATCAGGGAGACGGAGGGCGGCAGGGAGACAAAGATCGTTGCAATTTCAGCAAGTGGACTCGCTGAAGAACGCACATCTTTCCTGTCAGCAGGCTTTGATGAATTGCTGCCTAAACCGTATCATGAGCAGCAAATTTACGAGATGATGGCCAGGCTCCTCGCTGTGGAATACCTGTTTCAGGGGGATGTCGCAACACCGGTGCCGGAATCACTCGACCTCGAGGTAGACCCGGTACGGTTTACGACACGCCGAGAAACCTGAGGTTGTTAACTGAGATATTTAAAGCCAGGGGCTATACTGTACGGCTGGCATCCAGCGCACGACTGGCATTGTGATCACTGAAAGTTAAACTGATAGCCGGGCGTGATCAGACCATGAGGGCAATCGCGCCCGGCCATTGTTTGCGATGTTACTTCATGATGTCTGACAGCAGCTTGCCGCCTACCCCGATGTTGTCCCGCTCCATTTCGTTGATGAGGACGATAAACTTTTCCTCGGGGATCTGGGTTACTTCACTCGCCTTGGCCGTTAGCTCCTTCACGAGTGCCGCCTTTTTCTCTTTACTGGTAGTGCTGATGTCAATGGTAATGACCGGCATTGTGTTCTCCTTTCCTCATGATAATCCGTACCGCCAACTCACTTGCCAAATATTTCTGCCCTAATCGCATCGATTCCCATCTCCTCAACCACCTTGCCTATTCGGCACTTTCTTTCCAGTGATTTAAACCAGTCGACAACCTTCTCGACAACGGCAAGAGCCGCATCCTCGCTGGGGATATTTTCCAGTAAACACACGGCAAAGCGAGGGCGCGAGCCGCCATTTCCCCCAAGCATGATGTTCCAGCCTTTGGGAGTACCGATCAGACCCAGGTCGCGAATGCAGACTTCTGTGCAGTCATTGATACAACCGGAAACTGCCATCTTGAATTTCCACGGCACCTGCAGTCTGTGGTATTTTCGATCCATTTCCATGCCGATGTCATGGGTGACCTGCTGCCCGCGCTTGCACCAGGTGGCACCCGGGCACATTTTTACATAGCGGATGCAGAGGCCTGTGGCACCGTCTTCCAAGTCCCCCAGATCCGAGCGAACTGCGTCGATTTTATCCTCCGGAATACCAATGAGGGCGATTCGTTGGGCAATGGTAATTTTCACCGAGGGAATTCCATATCGCTCCGCCACATCGGCCACCATACGCAAAGCTTCCGGGGTCGTGAATCCTCCAGGCATGTGCACTTTCACCGCATAGGTTTCGCCGTCACGCTGAATTACTGCACCTTTTTCAGGGATGTTATGTTTCATCAAATATCCTCCTTATACCAAATAGTACGAAATACTCTGAAAACAAAGTATTACTTCGGCAATTAAATATATCAAAGGTAGGGGGCAGTGCTTGCCCTGCCCAATTGGGGCGCGGCGAGCAGCGCCCCTATATCAGGGTTGTGTTGTTTCATTACCGGTCTGATAACGGTAACAGCCCGAGCAGGCATTTCGCTCTGATCTTCAGCCACACACCCCGCGTCAGTGCATCAGCATCGTCAGCAGCAACTGCGCCAAGAGGATCTTGGTGATAGTGGCAACAGGATAGACCGAAGCATACCCGACCGTCGGCAGTTCGTTCCGGCTCTGTTCAAGCGCATAGCCAAGTACCGCCGATTGGGTTTGCAGCCCTGCAAGCATCCCGATCAAAAGACTCATGGGTATCTTGAACAGCCGGTAGCCGATCCAGAGCATGGAAACGGCAACGGTAAAGGTAATTACTATCCCGGTCCCGAAGAGCAGAAGCCCCCCTTGCTGGGTAAAGGTGGTGATAAAACCATACCCGGCCCGTGTGCCGACTCCAGCGAGGAACAGGATTAAACCAATCTGCCGCAGCGTGATATTGGCACTATACGGCAAGGTCCAGACAAGCGGACCAGTCCTGCCGAGAGTACCCAGCACCAAGGCCGTGAGCAGGGGGCCTCCGGCGAAACCGAGCCGCAGCTCAGTGTCACCTGGCAAGGGAATCGGTAAAGTGCCGAGAAATAGACCAAACGCCAGCCCAAGGCTGAAGGTGAGAATATCGACCTCGCTGACAGCCCGATAGGAGTCCCCGAAAAATTCACTCACCTGGTCGATCCTGTCGCGGTCGGTAATGACCCTGACCCGGTCGCCCAGCTCCAGGATCGTATCGCCCCCGGCAAGGATATCATCATCTCCCCGCCGAATCCGGGTAATAATTGCTCCGTGGTTTTCCTTCAATCGCAAGTCACGCAACCGCCGGCCGACAAGTTTCGGATTCGAGACAAAAATCCTGCGGTAATCGAATTCACGACGATCCAGGTCAAGCTCTTTGTCACTCCTCTCGCCAAGAAAACGGGTAACCCTTTCCAGTTCTTCCTGAATACCAACCACGGTCACCTGGTCGCCGATGGCAAGGCACGAAGACGGATCTGCCAGGGAAACGGAATCCTCATGCCGTATCCGGCCGAAAAGAATGTCCCAGCCGTTCCTGTGCCGCAGCTCCTCGATGGTGGCACCAACTGCCTCCTGACATGTTACCCGTATGGTAATATTGCTGAGAGGCTCGGTGGCTACACCGAAGCCGCGCAGCTGTTTTGCCTCAGCGGCATAATCTACCTTCCAAAGCCGCTGAAGGAAACTGATGGACAGAATCGACCCGATGACACCCATCGGATAGGTGACGGAATATCCCACGACGGGGTCGGCAAGAAATCGGTTGAGCATATCCCGTGGTACGGTATGCTTGAGGATATCGAGGATTGCCGCCAGAGCGGGAGTATTCGTGAGGGAGCCGGCAAACATCCCGGCCGCAAGTCCGGGTCTCAGGTTAAAAAGCTGCTGGGCCAGAACCGTCAGGCCGGCTGCAAAGATGAGAACACCCACAACCAGAAAGTTATAGCGGACTCCTTGCCGCCTGAGCGAAGCAAGAAAAGCCGGGCCATTGGCCAAGCCGACCGTATAGACAAAGAGGGCAACGCCAAGAATGTAGATGATTTCCGGAAGCTTCAGTTCAGGGTGGAGTGAACCGATGGCCAGCCCGGTAAAGAGCACAGATGCAACGCCCAGACTGCTGCCAAAGATCTTGATGCGCCCGAGGGGATAGCCGATTGCCGCAACAAGGAACAGGAGAAGGAGTGGATTATCGATGAGGGTCTTCAGCATGTGCCGGTTTTCTCAATTCTTTTCAGGGTCTGCCGGATACCTAGCCCTGCAGGGAAAATCTGGGGGCAGGAGTCCGGTTCTACAATTTCATCTTGCAACAGGATAGCAGGAAAGGTACAAATCACGAGAAGTATTCAAATCAAAGGAGAAAAAACATGAACGTACCGGAACGAATCGACATCTTCCTCGATACAAAAATCTATGGTGTTGTGGGGGCTTCAACAAATCGGGACAAATACGGCAACAAAGTGCTTCGTTGCTACCTGCAAAACGGCTATCAGGCCATTCCGGTGAATCCAAAGGAAAAAGAGATCGAAGGCATCCCCTGCGTTGCAACCGTTCTCGAGCTACCGGATGACGTATCCAGCATCTCGGTCATCACCCCGCCATCCGTAACTGAAAAGGTCGTGGAAATGGCCATTCAGAAAGGGATCAGGAACATCTGGATGCAACCCGGTGCCGAAAGCATCGCCGCGGTGAATATGTGCCTTGAGAACAATATCAACGTTATTGCCGACGGAAGCTGCCTCTTGGTCGTCCTGGCCTATCACGAGCCCTGAGACGAAACACGGTGTCACTGGTTATTTCCTCAAGCCACGCTCAGATGGAGAGTACCGCATCGCCAGCGATACGGCTCTGCTCGCCGTCACCGTCGGGTATGGCTGGGCTTCGGCAGGGTTTTATCCCGGCAAAATTCCTCGAGTGAAATAGACTTGCAGAATCAGATACTGTCCAGAGAAGACATGCATGAATAAGGGACCTCTTCTTTTCCGGTGGATCCCGCCAACACTCTCATACGAGAACTTTCGCGGTGCCGGGAAGAAAGCGGGAAAAAGATGCGACAGAGAGCATACTACCCTAAGACACAGTTGGTCCGCATCATCTTTTTCATGAAAATCACCCGGTAAGGTTTGAGCTGCGAAACGTTTCAATACGATGTGGTACACTTAACTGCATAACGGCAGCTTTCTGAACTCCCTGCATTCCAGAAGAGGCTCGGAGAAGCTGCATCAGAAAAGCAGAATACTACGCCCAGCAGATCACAGTAAGGAGGAACTAATGGAAGAACGAAGTGGAATCATAACGTTCCAGGGGAATCCGTTGACCCTGGTTGGCAAGGAACTGAAGCCCGGTACCGCGGCCCCCGATTTCCGGGTAGTTGACAACGGCTTGGCACCAGTCACGCTGGCTGATTTTGCCGGAAAAATCAAGATACTCAGCGCGGTTCCCTCCCTCGACACCCCGGTGTGCGACACGGAAACCCGCAGATTCAACAAGGAGGCCGCCGCTCTACCGGACAGCATCGTGCTGCTCACCATCAGCATGGACCTGCCCTTTGCCCAGGCCCGCTGGTGCGGGGCCGCCGGTATCGACCGGGTCAAGACCCTTTCCGATTACCAGGAGCGCTCATTTGCCAACGCATACGGGCTCCTGATCAAGGAACTCAAGCTCCTTGCCAGGGCCGTTTTCGTGGTCGATGCCGACGACACAATCCGTTATGTGCAGATCGTCCCGGAAATCACCGAGGAACCCGATTACGATGCTGCTTTGAATGCGGCAAAGGCGCTGCTGTAGAAACCGGAAGAAGTAAGACGTGAGATGGAAGACGTGAAAAGCTCAAAGAGATAATTTTTACGTCTCACATCTTACGTCTCACTTCTCACCTCTCACGTCTCACCTTTACAATATTCTTCCTCAAAAATTTCCGCAATCAGCCTGATTTTGCTGCCCTTGTCGCTCAGACCGTGGGAAGCGTCCGCATCGGCCAGGCAAACCTGCAACAGGCAGGGAAACAGGGGATGCTCCATGAACCTGCGCTGGTTTCGTGTCAGTCGGATATCAGACCCTAGATTCCAGGAAAAATGGAACAGGTGATGCCTGACCAGCCACTCCACATCAGAGGCCAGTTCGGGCAATTCCAACCGCTCCATGATTGTGGGGATCAACTGCGCCCCGGCTTCGGCATGCCCTACCGACCGCCAGCGGCTGCCGTCGAAAAAGGTTTTCTCCGATTTACCGATATCATGCAGGAGGGCTCCCCAGAAAACCCGCGGATCTTCGTCATCATCCACCGCCTCCATGGCCAGCAGAGTATGGACAAATGCATCCCCCTCGCCATGGTACTCCTCCGGCTGTTGGACGCCACGCAGTGCGGCCACCTCGGGCAACCTCTCATCGAAGCTCCCTTCTTCAAGCCAACGGAAGACCATTTCCCGGCACTCCCGCGATGTCACGATGTTCTCCTCTCTCGATATGATTTCACACCTTGGGCTCCGTTCAATAGGCTGGTTGTATGCTTTTTCAGAAACAAAGAAAAAATGAGCACTTTACAGGACTGCGCGGGGTGCTACCATTAAAGAAGACATTATCCTGTCATAAGGAGGACATCATGCATTACGGAGAAAACAGGGTGTATAAGAAGATCGAAGTCATCGGTGTCTCGAAGAAAGGCATCGATGATGCCATCCAGACAGCAATCTCGAAAGCCCACAAAACCCTCGAGAAGGTCTCTTGGTTCGAGGTTGAGGAAATCCACGGGCACGTGGATGATGACGGCCTGGTGAGTGAATACCAGGTTGTCCTCAAGGTGTCTTTTCAGCTCAAGTAGGAGTGCCCCGTGTTCACGATTGCGCTACACGGAACTGAAGCGGCTCGACGTGCAGACCTTCTTTCGATCCATCCGGATTTTGTGGTCTTCATTTAAAGCTGCATGAAGGAGGATCCGGAACACGGACTCCACCTCATCCGTGGCACCGATTGCCAACGCGACCTCTTCGGCCGTCAGCGATTTCTCTCCATTGCTGCGCAGGCAGGCGAGTACATGCTGCTGCAGGAGCAGGACGGTGGTTGCGGCCCGTTTGCCCGCTTCGACTCCCGGCTGATGGTAGGCATTGATTCCGATCAAGGAGGCATAATAACCGACCGCGCGCTCGAAGAGGGCTATCAGTGCACCGACGGAACAGGCATCGAGCCGCTCCAGGGTTATGGTGAGTGAGTGCCGGCCATTTTCGTAGAGGGCCTTCCGGGTCCCCTGCAGAAAACCGTTCAGATAATCACCGCTCGTCACGCCCGGCTCCACCGGGAGTGATATCCCCTCACGATCAAGAAGCACTTCGATGAAGGTAACGAAGAAGTTATCGACACCATCACGCAGCTGCTGGACAAAGGCGTGCTGGTCGGTTGAGCCTTTGTTTCCGTAGACCGAGAGCCCCTGGTGGACCAGCTTGCCGGAAAGATCCTTCTCCTTGCCGAGGGACTCCATGACCAGTTGCTGCAAATAGCGCGTGAAAAGGAGCAGTCGATCCTTGTAAGGCAGAACGACCATGTCCCGCGCCCCCTTCCCTCCGGTTGCGTGGAACCAGACGAGTGCCAGCCTGGCCGCGGGATTCGTGTGATTACTGGGCAAGCGGGTCAGGGCGTCGCAACGGCTGGCCCCCTCCAGAAAAGCATCGATGTCGACACCCTGCAGTGCGGCAGGAAGCAGTCCGACAACAGAAGTGACCGAGGTCCGGCCACCCACCCAATCCCACATGGGAAAGCGGGCCAGCCAACCCTGCTCCGTGGCCAGGCGAGCCAGTTCGCTACCCTCCCCTGTTATGGCAGCGGCATGCCGCGGAAAATCAAGCCCCGCACGTTCATAGGCACGTGCCGCCTCCAGCATGCCGTTGCGGGTTTCCTTCGTGCCCCCGCTTTTGGAAACCACCAGGGTCAGGGTCGCGCCAAGGCTATCACCAATTTCCGCCAGCACCCGGTCCATACCGTCAGGATCGGTATTGTCGAAAAAAAACGGCTGCAGGGGATCATCTGCAGATCCGAGCGCATTGGCAATGAATTGAGGACCAAGAGCCGAGCCTCCTATCCCGATAAGGAGCAGGCGGGAAAACCTTCCCCCCTGCTGCGGGGCAATCTCGCCGGAGTGGACCCGTGCGGCAAAATCCTTGATCGACCCTATCGTTGTCTTGATAGCCTGCGAAATCTCTTTGGACGGAGCAAGATAGGGTGTACGCAGCCAGTAGTGTCCCACCATCCTTCCCTCATCGGGATTGGCCACGGCACCGTCTTCCAACTCCGCCATGTCGCGGTATGCCTGCAGCATGAAGGGTTCCATCGTCTGAAAATAATCGTCGGGGAAATCCATCCTGCTGACATCGAGCATCAGGCCAATTTCCGGATAGCAATTCAGATTATTTTTATAGCGTTCCCACAGTGCTTGGCTTTTCATGGAGTCCTCTCATTTTTTGATAGCATGAGACCTGCCAGATTTCCAAAACCTGGCAGGTCTTACGGATATTTTGCCTCGCCCGCTGCAGCCTTGTCCAAGAGCCAGATAACATTGGCCGACATGGAGGCGACACGGGACGCCGGATACCAGCTGCCCTCTCCATCCCTGAGTATTTCCCCGACAATACCGGCCTTGCCAACACCCGTCACGAGGAAAACGGTTCGGCGGGCACTGCAAAGAACCGGCAGAGTCAAGGTCACCCGGTAACTACGGAGCTTTTCCACCTTCACGGCAACAGCTTTCCGTTCGGCCATGTGAGCCAGGTCCATCCCCGGAAATAGGGAAGCTGTGTGCCCATCGCTCCCTACTCCGAGGAAAAGCAGGTCGAAAACCGGGATTTCCTCATTCGGAAATGAAGCAGACAGGTCGGCCTCATACTGGCTGGCTGCCTTATCAGGAGATTGTTCACCCTGTATCCGGTGGATAACCGCACCAGGAGCAGAAAGCTTTGAAAGAAAAAGGTCGTCAGCCAGGCGGAAATTGCTTTCTGCATGGTCCGGAGGAACACAGCGTTCGTCAGCCCAGAAGACATGTACCGCACTCCAATCTATCCCGGCGCCCGGGGCCTCAGCGGCCAAACGGCAAAACAGGGCTATCGGAGAAGAGCCCCCCGAAAGTGCCACGGTGAAACGGCCCCGCGCTGCAAGCGCTTCCCGTGCCGCAGCCAGAAACAGTTTCGCCCCCCGGCTGCCGGCCGCCTCGGCGGTCGCGTAGACTTCGATGCCCTTCCGGCCAGTCACAGAGGCCTCCAGCACCGACCATCCTTCTCCAAAAGTGCAGCGGCCGATGCCGGGCCTTCCGATCCGGCCTCATACAGAAATGACTCCGCAGATGTATCGCGGGCTTCCAGGGCTCGGATGAGCGGGGAAAGAAGCGACCAGCTAAGTTCGACGCCATCATTACGGACAAACAGCATCTGGTCCCCCTCCATGCAGTCGAGGAGAACCCGTTCATAGGCACTCAGCGAAAACTCCCGAGGATAGTGAAAGTCGAGGCTCACCGGCATGAGACACATCCGTGACCCAGGGTTCTTTGCCTGGATCTCCAGGTGGATACCTTCATCGGGCTGCACCTGGAGAACCAGGGTATTTGCCTCTATTCTTCCACCTAGAGTCTGGGAAAACATCATGTGGGGTACTGGTCGGAAGTGGATGGCAATTTCTGTCGTACGACGCTTCAGCCGCTTACCGGAACGGAGATAGAAAGGAACACCGTTCCAGCGCCAGTTGTCTATCCACACCTTCAACGCCGCATAGGTTGGCAGGGAAGACTCGGCAGCAACCCCTCGTTCCTCCCGGTAGCCCTTGATTCCGGCGTTGACTGACCCCGCATACTGCCCGGTGACGACGCAATCTTCAAGCATCTCCAAGGGAAAGGGCCGAATCGAATGGAGAACCTTAGCCTTCTCATCCCTGACCCGGTCGGCGGAAAAGAGAGCCGGAGGTTCCATGGCTGTCAGGGCGAGCAGCTGGAACATGTGATTTTGGAACATGTCCCGGAGCACACCAGCCTCCTCGTAATAGCCGGCGCGACGCTCGATGCCGATGGTTTCGGCGGCGGTTATCTGCACATGATCAATGTAGCGTCTATTCCAGAGTGGCTCGAACAGCGAATTGGCAAAGCGGAACATGAGGATATTCTGGACGGTCTCCTTGGCCAGATAGTGATCGATACGATACACCTGGCTTTCCCGAAACGCCCCAAGAAGGATGGTATCGAGATTTCTGGCTGATTCCAGATTGCGACCAAAAGGTTTCTCGATGACGAGCTTGACGCTGGAACCTGTCTGAGAGGCCAAGCCAGATTGGTGAAGGGTTCCAATGATATCTTCATATGCCCCCGGTGGTGTGGCGAGGTAAAATATCCGGTTCCCCCCCGTATCGGCAGCCTTCTCCAGCGAGGGCAGCACTTCGGCAAGATTTTTGCGGTAGGACTCCGAATCACGGTAATCTATTGAACGGTAGTGCAGCCGGGAGGTAAAGTCGTGCCAGCAGGCTTCGTCACATTCCTCGGGAAAGGTCTCCCTCACACCTTCCGCCATCAATTCACGAAATCGGTTCGAATCCATTTCGGTCCGCGCAACACCAAGAACAAAGAATCCGCGCGGAAGCAGACGCTGCCGGAAGAGACGGTAAATAGCGGGAATCAGCTTGCGCTGAGTCAGATCACCGGAGGCTCCAAAAATCACCAGCCCGCAGCTTTTCGGAATCACGATGCGGCAGGCGGGAGCCATCTGTCCCGATGACATGTTTTCATAGAGGGAATTCACGTCCATGGAACGTCCTTTATCTCCGTAACGACCCTGTTAATCACTCCAGCAGACTGACCGGTCTTCGTAATGGACTACCAGTACGCAACAAGGCACATTGAAATAATTACGATTATTCTTTTTCTATTTGAGGCGCAGCAGGGCGCACGTCACCCGCACCAGCCAGGTCAGCCCGTTTATCCTCCCCCGCGGCAAGAACTGCGTGGCCGCCGAACTCGTTGCGGAGAGCGGCCAGAACCTTGTCGCCAAAGCTATCCCCCAAACGGGAACGGAAACGCTGGAAGAGGGAAGCGGCAATGACCGGAGCCGGCACTCCGGTATCGATGGCCTGCTGGACAGTCCAGCGACCCTCCCCCGAATCCTCCACATAGCCCTGTATCGATTCCAGCCCCGGATCCTTGCGAAAGGCCTCTTCGGCCAACTCCAGCAACCAGGAGCGAACTACGCTCCCCCGGTTCCAGAGATGTGCTACATCGGCAGGATCGACGGACTGTCCATAGGGAGACGCCTTGAGGATGGAAAAACCCTCGCCATAGGCAGCCATCATACCGTATTCGATGCCATTGTGCACCATCTTGACGAAATGGCCCGCTCCGGTTTCGCCGCAATGGAGGTATCCTTCTGCGGGTGCGAGGGTGCGGAAGAGCGGCTCCAGATGGGAGAAATCTCGCTGGTCGCCTCCGACCATGAGGCAATAGCCTTCCGTGAGCCCCCAAATGCCACCGCTCACGCCAACGTCCAGATAATTGATAGCGAGAGAACTCAGCCGGTCCCTCCTTCGCACATCATCACGATAGAAACTGTTTCCTCCGTCCAGGATGTAATCTCCGGGAGAGAGGAGCTTGACGAGTTGTTCGATGGTCTCGTCGACCACCTCTCCGGCCGGCAGCATCAGCCAGACAGCCCGGGGGGGAGTAAGCATGCCGACCATTTCCTCCAGGGTAAACGCCGGCCGCGCCCCTTCCGCCGCAATCTCCCTCACCTTCCCTGGAGAACGGTTCCAGACAACCACCTCGTGCCCGCCACGAAGGAGCCTCCGCGCCATATTAATCCCCATGCGTCCCAGACCGGCAATGGCAACTTGCATAGTTACTCCTTCTGTCTGTGACAGAATGATCAAGGTTAAAGGTTGATTGTTTCTAACGTTTTAAAACATTTTCTGCCAGGATTGTATGGGTTAAGGCTGAAAAACCTTTTGTAGGGGCACCCCCCTGTGGGTGCCCTTGATTTGGGCAGGCACGGGGGCCTGCCCCTACCGAAATTTCGAATATGTGAGAAAAAGTTTCGTTTTGTCTTACTGGGGTAGTTGCCGGCCTTTGAACCTCGAACCCGCCATCACGCCGCCAGCGACCCGGTGCAGCTCGAACCCTCGCCGGCGGTGCAGCAGTAGCAATGCTGGCCCAATTCGAGTCTGCTCCCGGTCCGAACCGCCTCTTCCAGATCGTCAATGGTCAGGGTTCTCCCGTCCCGGCCCCTGACCGGCAGGCCGAGAACCTGATTAAAGTCGCAGTTATAGAGAAGACCCTGCCAGTCAACGCTCATCATGGTGCGGCACATGATCGCGCCGGCGGTCTCCGGGTTGAATCGATCGGCGAGGAGATTGAGGTACGTTTCATATACCCCCTTTTTTTCAAGGTAATCGCGGAAGCGACCGATGGGGGAATTGGTTATGGTGTAGAGGTTTGTAAAAACAATGCCGAATTTTTCCGACAGTTCCTTCCGGTAGGCTGCTTCAAGATCACGCTGGGGGCCGGGGAGGAACGGGCCACCCGGATTGTAGACAAGGTTCAGTTCCAGCTCCGTCCCGTAACCAAGTGAGTTAAGCTTTTTCAGCGCAGTGATACTCTTGTCAAATACTCCGATGCCACGCTGTTTCTCCACATTTTCTGCCGAGTAGCAGGGAAGCGATCCGAATACCACCAGCCGGTGCTGCCGGTAGAAATCCGCCAGCCACTCCATTCCCGGTTCCGTGACAACCGTCAGGTTGCTCCGCACGATGCGGCACGGGGATAGAGCTTCCGCAGCCTCGACCAGATAGCGGAACTGGGGATTAATCTCGGGGCAACCGCCAGTCAGGTCAAGTGTCAGTCCGGGATTCTGCCGAAGGACGGCGACAATCTTTTTCGCCACAGCCCGCGACATCTGCTTGTCCCCGGAAGGGGAAGCGGAGACATGGCAATGGGCGCATGTCATATTACAGAGATTCCCAAGATTCACCTGAAGAGTTCTCAGGGAATCAAAGGTAAGAAACTCCTGGTTAACATTTTTCAGCCGATCGGAAAAGGTTTGTGTCATGGGTCTTGTTCTTTCTC
Organism: Geobacter sp.; assembly: GCA_003857395.1. The sequence goes on along the minus strand of RPRC01000113.1, from coordinate 2,283 downwards.
CTCTGAAATTTGAGAATCTTCGCCGGAGGGCTTTTTCGCGCCCCTGATCTTAGTATAAACGACTGGTATCAGGGCAAACAATCCGAGCAGGGCAAAGGAGCCCAGCACTCGGGGTGAGATAATTTCCCCCACACTGTTGATGGAGGCAAGACTAGCCCCCGCGTTGCAAAAAACGAAGCCGCCGGGAATGATGCCAAGCATGGTGCCGAAGAAAAATGTCCGCAAGGGTATCTTCGTCAACCCGGCGGCCAGGTTGATGAGGAAAAAGGGGAAAAGCGGCACCAGCCGCAAAAAAAGCAGATAATTGAACCCGGCATTGTCCAGCTCTTTGTTGATCTTCTCCAGCCGGGGACCGAATTTGCCCTGGATTGTATCATGGAACAGATATCTCGCAACCAGGAAAGACAGGGTTGCGCCAATGGTTGCCCCGATATTGGCATACACCGTGCCCATCACTGCCCCGAATACGGCGCCCGCTGCGAGACTGAGGATTGCGGCGCCGGGAAGGGCCAGTGCCGTCTGCATGATATAGATTGCCATGAATATCGCTACGGTAGCCACGCGATGATCCCGATACAGGGTTACCAGAGCATCCCGGTTCTGCTTCAGGGACTCCAGAGTCAGGAATCTCCCCAGGTCGAACCAGAAAAACAGCCCGATGAAGATCGCTGCCAGCAGCAGGATAAGGACTTTTTTTCGGTTCATGCTCAAGCCCTTCTCCAGGAGAGCCAGACCGATAATACCTTTTTCAGGAGTGGGGTCAGCCGGGTCCGGTTATAGGCATCGGCAAGTTTTTTTATTGCCTCTGCCTGGGTTGGGTAGGGGTGGATGGTCCGGCCAATTGCCGAAAGCCCCAGGTTGTTGGTGATGGCAAGGGAGAGCTCATTGATCATTTCACCGGCGTGACGGGCAACAACCGTAGCCCCCAGTATCCGGTCGCTGCCTTTCTTCAGATGTACCCGGGCGAAGCCCTCGGTCTCGCCATCCAGAATGGCCCGGTCAACATCGGACAACGGGACGGTCAGTGTCTGTACTTCGATACCCTGTTGCTCGGCATCATGGGCATACATACCCACATGGGCGATTTCCGGGTCTGTGTAGGTGCACCAGGGTACGGTAAGGGCCGAACTCTTCTGGCGCCCCATGAATAGTGCGTTGGCAATCAAAATACGGGCCAGGGCGTCGGCCGTGTGGGTAAATTTGAAGGGGAAACAGATGTCTCCGGCAGAATAGACGCGCGGGTTTGAGGTCTGAAGACGATCATTGACCTGAACGCCTTTCCGGACATCATAAGCGATCCCAGCCACTTCGAGACCCAGTCCTTCCACATTTGGCGCCCGGCCCACGCCAACGAGGATTTCGTCTACCTCAAGCTCCTCCTGACGCCCCCCGGACTCGAAGCGAATAACCTTTTTCCCTTCACGGGTGGAAACCTGGAGGTCCTGTGCAGGCAAATAGAGGTCAATTCCTTCCCGCAGGAAGACTTTGTGCAAAACCCCTGCGGCATCCGGGTCCTCCCGGGGCAGGATATGCTCCGTGCGATGCCCCACAATACTCACCCGACTTCCAAGCCGGGCAAAGGCCTGTGCCAGCTCACAACCAATCGGACCGGCACCGATGACGGCAAGCCGCGGCGGGATCTCTGTCAGGGAAAACACCGATTCGTTGGTGAGATACCCAGCCTCGGCAAGACCGGGAACCGGCGGGGCGGCCGCACGGGCTCCGGTACAGATGGCCGCCTTGGCAAAGCGGAGCTGTTTCCCGCCCACCTCGATCAGATCCGGTCCGGCAAAGCGACCTAGTCCAAAAAAAACGTCTACTCCCAGCTCGTCCCGGAACCGCAGGGCTGAATCGTGGTGACTGATCCCGGATCGCAGCCTCCTCATTCTCTCCATTGCAGCACCGAAATCAACGACAATTCCATCACCGCCGAAGATCCCGAACTCCCGTGCGGTTCTGATCTCGTGCACTGCTCGTGACGCTCGGATCACCGCCTTTGAAGGAACACACCCGACATTCAAGCAGTCTCCGCCCATCAGATTGCTCTCGATAAGGGCAACCTTGGCTCCCAGGCCGGCGGCTCCGGCTGCAGTCACCAGCCCGGCGGTTCCGGCACCAATGACTACCAGGTTATAGCAGGAAGCGGGTTCCGGGTTGACCCAATCCGCGGGATGGACGTTGTCCCGCAGAATTCTGTTGTGCTCATCCGCGGGAAAAAGCGCAGGTTCGGTTTCCAATGCATGGTCCTCTCACTCAGATTTTTAGCTCTTATTTGCCGGGAAT
>RPRC01000112.1 GCA_003857395.1 Geobacter sp. | reverse complement strand
CCTATAAGCCTATTTGCTGTCCCGGCGAGGCCATAATCCTTGTTCAGCAATAGGCACCGGACACCCAAGTTTAACAGCATGCGGCAGGTGTGATCTGGTCCTTGCTCGGTGTGCCTGAAAAAAGCGATAACTCGCCTGTCGCAGCAGTTGTTCCGGGTTACCGTAACCGAGCAAATTTAAGTTGTACGGCGGTTTTGAAAAGCAGTACAGGTCTTATGCCGTTTGGGAGAACACAACCAATGACAGACGCTGAATGGAGGGCGCAGATGGCGGAGCACCGGAGAACGCGGAGAGAATCTCTCGAACAGATACAGGCTAGGAAAGCAGCACGACAGCAGGAACGACAGGAAATGGAGTCACTCGGCCTAATCAGACAACAAGCTTTTTCCATGCCTATTTCAAGTTTCGGAAAAGGCATTATCGACCAACTGGAACTCGAAGCAAAGACAACTCGGAATCTTTATCTTGAAGAGAATGGAACAGAAGCAGTAAAGCAGAAATTCCCGTTGACTTGGCCGGAGTTCTGGCCGGGGATATAGTCAGGCCTAGGTAATGCCGACAAAGTCTAGAAATCCTTAGGTAGCAGGCTGATTTTTGCGAAATTCACGAGGTTTAAAGCCATGAGATTGACGCCGATAAAGGCAATTCGACAAAAGTGTCTTGAGTGTTCAGGGAACCAAGTAAAAGAAGTGCGAGAATGTGGCGTTAAGGATTGCGCATTGTTCGCGTATCGAATGGGATGCCGACCAAAAGACGAATAAGCAAGGAGGTTATTATGTTTGAACAACTTACAGGTGACGTCAGGAACTACGCAGTTGTCCTTATGAACCGTTCCATAAAAGAATTGGAAATCCAGCTTGAACGTGGCCGAAAGCTGAGATACTGGGGATTGACTATAGACGAAACAAAAATAGCACTTAGAGCCGCAATATCAGAAAAACAAAAAATGGCAATCAGCTAGGCGATAGCAATTTGAGGGGATAGGGTCGCTCCCGATAAGGCGGTTAGTGCTCTCCTGTCCGTCTTCCCCTCACTTAACCTTACAGGAGGATGAAAAGAGAGCGTGGACAATGCCAAAGACAGCAGATAGACGGGACAAAGCTAGGGAACGAATCATTCAGCAAGTTGAAGCAAATCGACTTGATACGGAAACACAGTTGATTAAGCGTGAAGAAGGCAAGAGACAGGCTACCGGCAAGAAATTCTGTCCCAACAAATATTATGGATACGTGCATGGAGGAAAGATTTGCAGCACCTGTCCCGAACAATGTTTAGGTGAGACTCAAAAGCGGTTTCAAACAATATCTGAACAACTTTGTAAACTGTTTGATGATGACAGTTGTTATAATCCAGACAATTGGATTGACACTACCGAGATTGATATTGAGGAACAGCGGAACAGTACCATAGAATTTGTCCAGAGCAAAATGGTGGAAATTGAGAATGACCCAGACCTATTTCACAAAATCAGTGAGATTCCGCAATTAACAAACAAGAGTCTTGACGCAATAGTACCGGGATGGAAAAAGTTCCGGCAGCAGAAGCCCAAGCTGGACCCGCTGACAATATTTTCAGGCCTTGCCGGTGTATGGAATACCTGGAAAGACGAGGTTTTAGAACTCGTATATGGAGAGAGTAGCGGTGATGTTCATGAAGCATGGTCAGAGATACTGGAAAACGATTTTTATAGTCAATCCCGAAAGCAGGTTGTAACCGGACTTCATAAACAACTTCTGGAATACTGTGAACAGTTCAAAGCGACATTCCCGGCTGAATTTGGCAGAGCAAATAAAAATGAAAACTACTGGCCAGCAAAATGGATGACAAATGATAAAGGTATGCGTGCAATGCTGAACAGATACGAACACTTTTCGGCAATACTCAACATAATGTGGAGGAAGCGAAAGCATATTGATTATCAGGGTTCACTCAATCTCAGGGAAAAACTCGGACTCGGTGAAAGAGCAGATGCCGGAATGATCGTTGATGCGAACGGGAAAGAAAGGTATTGCGCATTATTGCCGGCGGATTTGACACATGAGGATATCGCAAAGGAACTCGGAAAGTCTGCTCAACTTGTACAGAAATACCTGAAAGCAATGTGTGATATTGGAGTCATTAAACGGTTTCACCAAAAGGGACGGAATCCCTTCACCGTATACTCTATCGGGTATTGGGTTGAATGGGAGAATAAGCAAAGGGTCATGCCATTCCTGCAACAAAAGAAATATGGAAAGAAGGAATCGCCGGAAATGTACCAGAGACTTATTGACTTCAAGGTTGCTTTCAATACGGGTCAATAGGTCTTTTTTGTAGCAGAGTTTTTAAATATTAATATTTGAAAAAAAGCCGAATAATATTTGAAAGATGGCTTAAACAGGGTTTTTAAATATTATGGAAATATGTAACTAGTTTAAATATAAGCACTATTTGGAAAATATTTAAAAACGTATAATGGATACATATCCAGTCCCTGTATATATATCGGGTTCGCTTCTCTCAGCACATAAAAGACAAGATGTGCTTTTGAGAGAATCAAACTTAGTAACTGTCCAATAAATTATTGGGCCAGTAACTGATTGATCGGAAACATTAAAATCTATTTAAATTCAAAATCATTAAATGGACTCCAAAATAGTAACATACAAATACGCTCCCATTATTGTAAATACTTGAGGCCATAACAGGAGGTTTTATGTCACAGTGCCAAGTCTGCAATCTCAATCAATCCGACAGGTTATCAGTAGAGAAACGTATAATAGCTGGCGGAAACCAAGAACAGATATCGAGAGAGTACGGTATCAGTTCAGTCAGTATCAGGAATCACATGCAGAATCACGTCAGCAGACAACTCGCCAAATCAGTAGAAATGCGGCAAGCTATCGAAGCAACAGGCCTAGTAACTGAAATACAAGAACTGCTGACCAGAAGTAAGCACATATTGCGTAGAGCAGAACGAGACGGAAAACTCGGGATAGCACTGGGAGCAATCCGCGAAACCAAGGGAGTCTTGGAATTAATGGCACGTATTTGCAGTACTGTATATCAGATTCAGGCCATGGATTTACAGGCCCAACAGGCCGAACAAGAAGACCAGCAGTCCGCTAGTCAACAAGAAGGCCTGAACCTTCTGAGCGATGCTGAACTCACGATGTACATAGCTATTGTCGAGAAAATGTGTGGCGAACGAACTGATGATGTAATCACAGCAGCAATGCAGGAAATCCGGAATACACCTCAGGCCTACAATCCGCCAGAGCCAAAACGTGCTAGACGCAAAGTCCAAGAGGAAGAACTGCAAGAAGAAAAACCCTTAGTCCTCGAACCTCTTCACCACATACCACTTGACCTAGATTCCTTGGAATTGGATGAGCCACGCAGCAAGGCCGGAACGTGGGGCCAAGACAAGACCGACCCAACTGGATTTGCAGATGCGGTTAAGTCCGGCAGTCTCAGCACACCATATACAATCGGCGTCCGGCACTAACCTCTATAAATAACGTTCATTTTGACATCTACTATTATGTAAACAAATATGCTTGATTATCATTTAGTTTTATCTTAATATTTAGTTCATATTTTACCTTTACGTCTAGGGGGTGTCAGTTATGAACGATATGCACGAGAAAAGACGCTGCGAATGCCTAACGACTATCGGCAAGCAATGCGTGAATCCAGCTACTGTCTGGCGAAAGCACGACGACGGAAACGAGTACCTTGTCTGCAAGAAACACAATGGCCGATACTTCAAACCCTTTCCAGGCACAGGCCAACCAATCCAAGAAGAACACAAACCTCGCACAATCGGCTATCTCAGAGTCAGTACCGACGAACAAGACCTAGATAAGAACAAGGCCAACATACTCCATTTAGCCAACGAGAAACGGCTGTCTACGGTCGAATGGGTTGAAGAGAAGGTCAGTGGTACTAAGGACTGGAAAAAGCGGAAGCTAGGCGAGATTATGGCTGTTCTCAACACAGGCGACACTCTCATCGTCTCAGAACTTTCCAGACTAGGACGAAGTACCTTGCAAATCCTTGAGGTCATGAAAGTGGCTAAAGAAAAAGGAATTGCGGTACACGCGATCAAAAACGGCTGGAGTCTCAACGGTACAATGGAATCCAAGATCGTCTTGCAAGTACTCGCAATGGTAGCTGAGATCGAACGCGACTTGATCAGCGAGAGGACGAAGGAAGGACTGAAAGCCCGTAAAGCAGCCGGAGTCATACTGGGAAGACCAAAAGGGCCGGGCAAGAGCAAGCTAGACCCGCACCGCGAGGAAATCATAGCACTACTCAAGAACGGCTCGACTAAGACCTTTGTAGCCAAGCGATACGGATGCAGTCCAGAAAACCTGATGAACTGGATTAGCAAGAACAAGCTGAACGCCGAGGTGAAGCCATGAACAAGCCATTGCGATTTGCACCATTTATAAGGGTTAGCACGGAGAAACAGGCTGAGCACGGCAGGAGTCTTCAGGACCAGAAAGCGGCAATCATCGGTTACGTGAAGACTCTCGGCGGGACAATCCCCGAAACATGCTGGCAGTATGTCGGACAAGAATCTGCAACACCTGATACAGAAAAGCGAATGTTTAATCGTCTACTTCAGGACGCCGAAAAAGGGGCTTTCAATTGTGTTATCGTTCAACATGCGGATAGGTTGAGCCGCGATAACGAGCAACTGAAAAAAGCTCTCAGGATTTTTCGAACAACAGGTATCCGGTTCTTTGTTCAGACCACCGAAAAGGATTTGTACAACCCTCAAGACTGTTTTGAATTGGGATTAACGGCAGAGTTCAGCGAGTTTGTGGCCCTGCAATATGCCAAGAAGTCTATTGTCGCCAGAATTGCCAGCGCAAAAGAACAGGCAGACGCCGGAATTGCTCCAAAAAATCTACGTCTTCCTTATGCACGAATCCGGAGACCTGACTGCACATGGGGATTGGACGAGAATAAGGCCGAACAGGTACGTACGGCCGTTGCATTGTTCTTGGACGCGGAGAATGGCAAAGGAGTTGAGCCAATCGCCAAGATCATCGGCATCAATTACGCCACCCTAAACAGGTGCTTCCGCTTCACTCTTGGTGATACATGGAGTCGGGAATTTAAAAGCAAGAAGTTTAACTTCAGCGAGTCAGTCAAATACACCATACCGGCCATTATCGAAGATCCCGAAACGATTCAAGCTGTGTATGACCGAATGCAGAAGAACAAGACCTTCACACATGCGAATCGGAAAAGGAATTACCTTCTCTCGAAGTTCGTGCTTTGCGGTGAATGCGGATCTTCGTTTTCGGGTGCTTGCTACAATTCAAACAATAAAACTTTTTACGTCCATGTTGGTAAAAAACGGTCACAGTGCGTCCATTCTAAACCGCCTATCCATATCAACGCCGATTTGCTTGAATCCGTAGTAATGGCACAACTTGAGGACATGTTTTCATCTCCTGAAGCTATCGAGCAGAAGGTGAAAGAACACTGTGCAGGGACTCCTGTAAACGAGAAAAACAAAACCCTAACCCTTTTAGAGAATGAACAGCGACAACTTAAGGCAGAGATTCAAAGGCTCATGGATGGTTACGCAAAAGGGCTTTTTAGCGATGAAGAATTACAGCCCCTTATCCAAGAGAAAAGAACCCGCGCGGTTCCTCTTGCCGTTGAAATTGAGAAACTACATCAGGAATTGAGCAATACTCCATCCGAAAAGGAAATCAGACAGGCCGCACAAACTGTCAGTAAGGCGGTTAGACGGGCCATTGCACATAAACGTATGGTTGATATGGTGGAAGGGAAATACAGGGATGACCGCAAGCTGATAGAATCAGTATTTGACGGCAGGGATTCAGAAGGTAAAAGGCTCGGCGTCTATGTTCGGAAAGAGAATGGAAAGTGGATTTATGAATTACGAGGAAATCTCCCATGGGTCAACAAGCATGGTGAGCTTGCCGATGATTCCAGTGATACGGACAACTCTGGGAATTCCGGCGAAAACGGGCCATCTTCTGATTCGGCTAAATATAAAACTGCTCAACGTGCATATATATCATGGTTGTTTCAGGCTGGAGTGGCCGAGCAGATTCTGGATCGTGCGGATGTCGTAATTGGCCTGTTCCTCCCATCTCAGTCAAAGACCGTTGCAGAAAGAACCAATGATGAACCAGCTCCTTCGGGGCCTTCGGATATTTCCTCTCCACGGCATCATCAAGAAAAACCCCATAATAGCAATCGGCCAGGTCTCGCAGATGAAGATCGGTTGCCCTCTTGATCTGCGTCCTTAGCTGATCGATTATCGACTCTGGCAAAGGGACGGTCCGGTCCTTTTTCCCCTTGCCGTGGATAGTCAGGATTCGCGCGTCAAAATTAAAATCGCGAACCCTGAGTTGAAGACACTCGAACTGACGCAGGCCGCAGCCGAACAGCAGTTTCATAAATGAGGCCATAGGAGTGATAGAGATGCTTAATGATCGAGTCGATCTCCTCCCTTGAGAGAACCACCGGGACATAGAGCGATTTTTTCGCGCGAGGGATATCGCGCAGTTATCCGAACTCCCGTTTCAGCGCATGACGGAACAGGAACAGCAGGGAATTAAATGCCTGATTTTGCGTAGACGCCGCCACATGGCATTCTACCGCAAGCCAGGTCAGGTATTCCTTAACATCGACAGTGGTTAATTCGGCCGGGGGTTTGTTTTTCAGAAAATGCTGGAAATGCCTTGACCAATGGGCATTTGGCGGCTATCAAGAGATTCTGGGCAATCGCCGCCGCAACACACTTCTTGCACTTGACGCCCTTGCGGAGGTCGCGGAGATAAGCAACCCTGAAGCATTGTCAAGAGCCCATCGGGAATGGATAGAGGAGGCGCTGAGTAATGAAGGACGACAACGAGACGAGATTTGGACGAAGAGTGTCGCCGTTGGAAGTGAGCAGTTTGTCCTGAAAGTCCAGGATTGTCTCGGAGTCCGGGGCAAAAGCAGAGAGGTGACAGCAAATGGCGATGCTTTTGTACTCCAGGAGTCACCGGAAATCTATGAAGCCAATTTAAACCCCGAAAATCCGGCTATAGCACCAAATAACAGTATTTTATGGGAAAATGTTTCATAAATATCAAGAGGTTGACTTGGTCCGACCCCATAGATTCCATTCCACACTTGGAATTGACACTTTATTTTTCGAGAAGTCTGTCCATTGCGGCATGATATGCAGCCAGATCTTCACTGCGGTCGATGGCCAACACGAAAACGACAAGAACGTCATCCTCGACAGTATAAACCAAGCGGTATCCTTGCTTACGTAACTTTATCTTGTAACAGCCACGCAGATCACCATGAAGCTCAGCACCTAGCACGTGTGATTGTTCCAGACGTTTTTTTAGCGCCTTGCGCAAAGGTTCTTTGATGCTGCCGTCGAGAGCCTGCCATTCCTTTAGAGCATCGAACACAAACTTGAGGAAATATTTGGTTTTCCCCCTGTCGGTTTCAGACGGTATCAATGTCGACCTCGACAGCCTGATCTTTTTGCGCTAGCCGGTGGCGGACAATTTCCATTAATTCCCGGTCGGCGAGGGCTTCGACAAGAGCCTCAAAAATCTTTGGTGTTACCATGTAAAATGCAGGGCGGTTGTGGTTAAGGATAGCTACCGGTTTTTCGCCGGCGGTACGCAGTACCTGGGCCGGATTTTTTTAAATTCCGACATGCTAACAGAAAGATCAGCGTAAATCGTATCGATATGCATAACTACCTCCTGTAATCAGCTCTAAATATAGAGCTATTTTCGGAGTTTTTTAAGCCTTTTCACAAGTTTATTCGGCTGCCTTGAAGCTGAACGAAAGAAGTCCCAACACGCGGCGACAGACGGTCTCCGCTTCGCTTTGCCGGTGCGCCTTGTGACGTTACAAATAGACGAATAATCAAGAATTGCTATTGTATTTTGCATCGAATATTATATTGTTAAACGAAATGACTATCGATAGGAGTAAGTTATGAATACTGTAAAACTTTCGCCAAAATACCAAGTAGTGATTCCACGCGAGGTCCGCGAGAGCCTTCATCTCATCCCCGGTCAGATGATGCAGGTCATCGCCTACGGTAACAGGATCGAGTTGATGCCGTCCAAGGATATACGAGAAATGCGGGGCTTTCTCAAAGGGATTGATACAACCGTGAATAGAGAGGAAGACCGCCTGTGAACATCGTGGACTCATCGGGATGGCTTGAGTTTTTCTCGGACGGCCCTAATGCCGACTGTTTTGCGGAGCCGCTTGGCAACGTCCCGGAATTATTGGTGCCGACAATTATATTGTATGAGGTGTTCAAAGTAGTCTGTCGTCAACGCGGAGAAGATTCGGCACTCCAGGCAACGGCATTAATGCATCAGGGCAGAATCATCGAATTATCTTCGCCAATCGCTCTATTGGCTGCAAAACTGAGCCTTGATTCAAAGATTCCAATGGCTGACAGTATTATTCTGGCCACGGCACAGACAAATGACGCGACCGTCTGGACCCAGGACAATGATTTTGAAGGACTGTCGGGTGTCAGATATTTCCCGAAAATATCACCCTGATTGCTGATACGACAACTGCAGGCGAATCGGTAACCCGCCGAGCAGGTATCACAGTTGAACTGAGTATCTGGTATCTGGGGACATCCATGATAAGTAAAGTCAAGGGGACAACGGAGATTTCCCTTAACTTCCCGAATTGCCACCGGTAGCTTTGAGTTGATCCTCCTTGCTCTTCAACCCTTTAAATCTTTTCTGCCCTCCCTCGCCTCTCGCCTCGCCATTAATGTGTAAAAATTAAATGGTATTTGGTATTTGGTTTTGGTAAAAAGTTATAGTGAAATAATTGGCATGCACACAGAAAGCACCTCACATGGGTCTGCACGTTACAGCAATCAAAACAGGTTAAAACAAAAACCGCCAGATCGGAGTATCCCGATTGGCGGTTTTTTTGTTCTGCGGATAGCGAGGCAATAGAGGCCGAGCAGAAAACCGTTGACAACTTGGATGTCTGACCCGAATGGTGCTGGTTGTATAGGAAAACAAGTGGTGAGTAAGTTGGCCGACACGCTACATACTGATCCGTCAGAATTTCATTCCCAACACGCGCAGAACGACAATACCATCGACAATATCGCCAAACAAGCAAGGCCTTATCAGGTGCGGAACAGTGTCTCGTAGTAGAACTGGTAACCGCTCTGCCTGTAAGGCGATAACAGTGTCAGGGCTACAGTGCGGCCAGTTACCCAGATCCGTTCAGCTGACAAAATAAAATCAGAATTCACAGCAGGCTGAAAGAAAGCGAGGAGCAAACATAATGGAGAAAAAATTTAAGGCAACAGATATTCAAATAGGTTTTCATCCTGAGGGCTATCGTATAGACAAAACCACCTCGCCAATCGACTTTTATACAAAATGGGAAATTACGCCAGAAGGCAAATGGATAAACCCGAAGCCAACATGCTTTCATTCAATGCCCCAGGAAGGTTGGTATAAAGCGGGAAACATAAAGGGAACATAAGAACATAAAGGGGTCGCGTCTCAACTCTTGACAAGAAGAAGTCAGGTGGCAAAACTCCAAATTTTAAAAAAGACGATAATAATGAATTCCTCAGCAGAAGGCTGGACCGGCCCTTAAACCGGCCGGTAAGCCTTCCGTTGAGCAAAAGAATAATCGTGAGGTAACCCATGAGATTTGCAAAGCTGGTGGATATCAACGAGCTGAAAGGGCTTTGCGAGAGCTATACTGCCATCACCGGTGCTGTTACCGCAATCCTTGAACTGGACGGCACTATCCTGATAGCGACCGGATGGCAGGATATCTGTACCTGTTTTCACAGGGTTAATGCCGTTACAGCCAGTCGTTGCCGTGAGAGTGACACGGTACTTGCCGGCGGTCTGGATAAAGGGAGTACCTATACTATCTACAAATGCAAGAACGGCCTGGTTGATGTTGCAGTGCCGATCATTATTCGCGGTGAGCATGTAGCAAATTTCTTTACCGGACAATTTTTTACCGAAGAACCCGACAGAGAGTACTTTATCAGCCAAGCAGACGAGTTCGAGTTTGAAAAAGAGTCCTATCTTCAAGCGTTGGAACGGGTTCCCATTTTTTCGGAAGTAACCATCAGATCGATGATGGATTTCTTTACCCGCCTGGCCCAGTTGATCGGAGAAATGAGTATTGCCCAGGAAGAGCTGCTGCTATCCAATGAGAAGCTGCTTCAGAATCGCAACATGCTCACCCACATCATAAACACCATTCCCCAATCCATTTTCTGGAAGGATCGGAATTCCGTGTACCTGGGCTGCAACCAGGTTTTTGCCCACGACGCAGGGTTAGATAGCCCTGAAAGCATTATCGGCAAAAATGATTTTGACCTCCCTTGGAGCCGCGAAGATTCGGAAAGGTACCGCGCTGATGACCGCGAGGTCATGGAAAACGTATGCGCAAAAAAACATACTATCAAAACCCAACGACAGATGAGTGACAGGGAGGCCTGGCTTGAAACTACCAAGATACCCTTAGCAGATGCTTCCAGCACGGTCATTGGCCTGTTGGGAGTGTACGAGGACATTACGGAGCGCAAGCGTGCTGAGGAGGAAAAGCTGGCTATTGAGAAACAACTCCAGCAGACTCAAAAACTTGAGAGCCTCGGTGTTTTGGCAGGAGGCATTGCCCATGACTTCAATAACATCCTGATGACCATCATCGGTAACGCCGACCTTGCGTTAATGCGGATCAACAAGGAATCCCCCGTTGTAAGCAACCTGCACCAAATAGAAGCGGCTGCCGCCAAGGCTGCAGACCTGGCCAAGCAGATGCTTGCCTACTCAGGGAAGGGCAAGTTCATAATCGACAACATCGTCATCAATCGCCTCCTGGAAGAAATGCTCAACATGCTGCAGATATCGATCTCCAAAAATGCGGTACTTCGGCTTAATCTGCACGAACACCTCCCGACTGTCGAAGCAGATGTTACCCAGATGCGCCAAGTCGTCATGAACCTGGTCATCAATGCCTCAGAAGCCATCGGCGACAAGAGCGGCGTTATCGCCATAACCACCGGCTGCATGGACTGCGACAGCAACTATCTGAAAAACATCTGGTTGGACGACAATATTAGCGAAGGGCTTTATGTCTATCTCGAGATAGCCGACACCGGCTGCGGCATGGACAAGGACACCATTTCCAAACTGTTCGACCCGTTCTTCACGACTAAGTTCACCGGCAGGGGCTTGGGGCTGGCTGCCGTTCTCGGCATAATTCGGGGCCACAAAGGGGCGATAAAGGTCTACAGCGAGCCAAAGAAAGGCACCTCCTTCAAAATACTGCTTCCTGCATCCAATAGGCCTGCAGAAGTTTTTAATGTTGACGCGACCAAGGATAACTGGAAAGGGAGCGGAACGGTGCTCCTGGTAGACGACGAAGAAACGGTTCGTGGGATCGGCAAGGAAATGCTTCAGGAATTGGGTTTTACAACCATCACTGCCGGAGATGGCAGGGAAGCTGTCGAGATATTCAAAATCACGCCTGACATAGCGCTCGTTATCATGGACCTCACCATGCCTCATATGGACGGAGAACAGTGCTTCCGGGAGCTGAGAACAATGGGTCACAACGTAAAGGTTATCATGAGCAGTGGGTACAACGAGCAGGAAGTGACTCAGAAGTTTGCGGGCAAGGGGCTGGCAGGTTTTATTCAGAAGCCGTACAAGTTGTCAGATTTGAAAGAGGCGATACGAAAGCTTTGCGATTGAAAACCGGGGAAATCTCCAAATACCAAATTTTCGTTTTGGTGACACCATAGCTGACTCCCAAATGCCAAAAAGGCAACAACCCGAAACAAGTCTCCTTACGCCTGCTGAAAGTTGATTGCGCCTTCTGGATAAATATTAAAAATGTAAAGATTGCCGGCGAACAAACAATTGGCCTCGTAATTAATTCCAACAAATTATCAACATTACATAATTGTTCCGTCCAGAAAACCGCTTCGACCATGCCGGCCGGGAATACAAATGGAACAATTGGATGTCATTGCCGCCATTTCTCTTTGGACGCCAAGAGGAGGACTCAAAGTGCTGAACGTGTCCCCCAAGTCCACAGCCAACTGGGACCAGCGCATCACCGCATATGATGCCCATTATGCAGGAGCTTTAGCTCTGGCTCCAAAATGGTGCGTTGCTATCTACCCCATATTGGATGCGGGGGACATACTGCGATGCAAATATTACGGTTATGCGGTCGCTAGTATGTCCCTTGGATTTCATCCCCTCCTTAAATTGCCTAGATCCTTCTTCTCAGCACTTCGGGACATCACGTAGTCAAAACTTGACCTGATTATCACTATTCATCCGCTATGAAGATTGTCACCCTCGAAAGCCTTTATCGGGATACATATTTCAGTCAGTTAGTAACTGGATTCCCGATCAGAAGCGCTTCGGGAATGACAGGTTTTGGAACTAGCGGAAAATTAATGCTTATCAGGAAACTTGAAGAGCGACAAACCAGGGCCAGTACCTACCAGAATTATGTATGGTGCCCCCCTGACTTTCCCGAAAGCTCTAATGTTATCAGGACACCTCATCCTTTGTCTTAAACTCTTGACTTTCCGATGTTTTAAAGTCTATCTTAACACTCACAATCTGGTTTTTTGATAGAGAAACTACTTTGTCTCAAGACGTCTGCCGTGCCGGTGCAACAGCCGCTTGAAAATTCCATTAACAGGTGTATTCCGTTTGAAAACAAAATATCGCACTGACGTACACACCAGTATAGATCTCGATCCTTCTCAGTCCGCGCTAGTCCGGGAGGGTTTAATAATAGCTCACCATGGCGTAGCTGTTGAAGTTTTGTTCGCCAGCGGTGAACATTATCTGGTACGGGTCAAACGCCGCTCCGGTCATGTGGTGGGTGATGACGTGCTGGTCAGGGGAGAAGTCCTGGAGAGATTGCCCCGCAGAACGGAACTGCGTCGCCGGGATGCGATGGGCAAGGTCCATCTGGTAGGGGCAAATCTGGACGTACTGGGAGTAGTTGTTTCTCCTTCGCCACCCCCCCCCGCAGGGTTTATTGACCGCGTGATTGTGGCTGCACGCGCTGCAAACCTGAGACCTTTTGTGGTGGTAAACAAGTGTGACCTGGATGCGGCAAAAGGATTTATTATGGAGTTGCGTGACACCTATGCCGAAGCTGTGTCCGTTTTTCCGTTGAGTGCAGTCACGGGAGAAGGTCTCACCCTGCTGCGGGAGTTCCTCGGAGAGGGACATCGGGGAGCTTTTGTCGGGATCACCGGGGTGGGTAAAAGTTCTCTGTTGAATGCCTTGTGCCCTGAGATTGATCTCCGGGTAGGGACACTTAATGAATATAACGGCAAGGGCCGCCATACAACGACTGTTTCAACCTTGCATTCTCTCTCCGATGGGGGTGAGTTGATTGACACGCCGGGGTTTCAGGATTTTGGACTGGTGGATATTTCTGCGCAGGATTTTGCCGACCATTTCCCAGGTTTTGAAAAGACCAAGGAAGTACGCTGCCGCTTCCGGAATTGCCGACACCGCACCGAGCCGGGTTGCGCGGTTGTCGAACTGGTTACCAGAGGCGAGGTTCGTGCCGAACGCTATGCCACCTACCTTGAGATCCTGCGTGAGGTCGTGTAATTACGCTGTCTATCATCGGATTATTGACAATGACCCTCACCATTTTTAAAAATGGCTGTAGGGACTTGAACAAGAAAATGCCCTAAACATTAGATGTTTAGGGCATTTTCTTTAAACGGATCTTCAGCTAGTCCCTTACCGCTTCAGGTTTAGAACTTCCTGGGTCATCTCATCGGTAGTGGTGATCGTCTTGGAGTTGGCTGAGTAGGCTCGCTGGGTAATAATCATCTTTACGAACTGGCTGGCCAGGTCGACGTTGCTGAGTTCAAGCGAATTGGAGAAAATCCTTTCGCTGGTTCCATTGGGGGCACTGATGCTTGCGTCGGTAATACCCGTACTGGCATCAGCCATGAAGAGCGTGCCCCCAGTCTTTTCCATTTGTCCGGTATCAGGAATAATCGCGACTCCAATTTTGGTTGCATAGGTCTGCTGGGCACCGGTGTTATCCAAAAAAGAAATAGTGCCGTCTGCACCAATCGATGTGACTTTGCCAAAGGTAGTAGTGTCAAACTGGATGGGGGTACGTGCCTCGTCAAGAGCTCTGAAACCGTCTGGATTGATGAGATAGCCGTCCATGTCGACCCGGAAGGCCCCGGCCCGCGTATAGTAGGATGACGTTGCCGCCTGGGCCCCGGTGGAACCAGGCGCGCCAAGGGCAAAGAAGCTGCTTCCTTGAAGAGCAAGGTCCGTGACCGATTCTGTGGTCTCGAAAGAAGACTGTCCGAAGACATTGTCCACCTTCTGGATCTGGACGCCACGACCGATCTGGGAATTATTACCCATGTTTGCGGAAAGCATGTCCGAGAACAGGGTCCGTGCGGATTTGAATCCGACGGTATTGACATTGGCTATGTTATTGCCGATAACGTTCATTGCTTCGCCATTGTTCACAAGACCGCTAACGCCGGTAAAAAGTGCAGATGTAATACTCATGGTGATGCCTCCTTTGTTTTTCCGATGGTTGAGGAACACGTCAATCGGTCAGTGTTCCACGGGCTTCCTCGGCGAGGTCCAGCCCTTTTTGGGTTTTAAGTTTTCAGTTTTAAGTGTTGAGTTTCGAGTTTACCTACCTGACACAATGATCAGGGTATTAAGTTTCTTAAACGATTACAGCTGAATCGATGTTGGTAAATACATTTCCCTGCATGGCGTTCCGGTCAAGCGCAGTGACAACTGTCCTGTTTTTCACGCTCACCACCAAGGCAGCATCACCCACCAGCACCAGCGAATCCTTCCCGCCTTTTTTCGCAACGCTGTCGACCGCCCCCTCAAGCTTTTGCATGTCGTCCGTGCTCAGGCTGATTCCCCGTGACTTCAAACGGTCCTGGGCATGCTGCGAAAACGTGACCCCGGACGACGGTAGTTTGCCGTCGAGTACTTTGGCAAACGGCGTATCGCTCCCAACTGCGGACGAAGGCTTCTGAGTACCTGGTGTACGAGATACCGGAACCTGGACCGGATTTGGAAAAAAAACCGAATCAATCATGTCACATCACTCCTTTCACCCGAAGAAGATCGCTGAAAGGAACTTCGATGCCGCCAATAACCATTAGAGGTAAAGAACCGGCAAAGTTAATACCTTCTACAGTACCCTGTATGAGAGGGCTACAGGCAAAACTGGTCCCTGCGGCATCCACCCCCGTTACGGCAACGCCGTAGGTTCCTGAGGCCAACTGTGCACCACTTGAATCTTTGCCGTCCCAGGCAAGGGTCGACTCTCCTGCAGGCGTCACTCCTCCGATCAGGGTCCGCACGATCTCTCCATTCCCGTCCACGATGGCAACAGACACCTGCTCAGCAGCCTTTGGCACGGAAAACGTGATAGCAGCCTCCGAACCTTCCTTCAGGGCAACACTGCCCCCCGCAGCCGTAACCTCACTGCCCACGAATGAAACAGCTGATAGGGAAGAAGAAGCTCCCAGAGCACTGATGATGCTTTGCAGATTACTGTTTGTGTTGTAGGCCTGTTCAACCTGGGAAAGCTGGGCAAGTTGACTGATGTACTCAGTGCTGTCCATCGGGTTGAGCGGGTCCTGGTTTTGCAGCTGGGTTATGAACAGTTTCAAAAAATCATCCTTATTCATCCCCATTGACTGCTTCATCGCCGCTGACGCAGCGCTTGTAGCGGTTGTTGAAACGGTATCAATCATTTCGTTACCCTCTCTCTTTCCTAGAACCTCATGTCGACCAGAGAATTCTCCTTCGAATCCCCGAATGCAACCTGGCTCGCCTGCGAATCCTCCTGGTAATATCCCGACAATGAATACGAATGGGTATCAGGTGCTTGATACGCGGTCTGGCGCCCTTCCCTGAAAGACTGATTAAAGGCTTGTCCCCCACCGTCTCCGGTCGTTACGTTAAAGCGTTCCATGGAAATATTCTGCCGCAACAGAGTATCTTTCAGCTGATCGATATTCTGGAGCAGCGCCTCTTTAACCACAGGATTTTGTGCCGTGATATCCACCGTCATTTTCTGATTTTCCAGACGAACGTTAATCTGCAGTTCGCCCAACTCGTGTGGATTCAATTTCAGGGTTATCTTGCTGACATTACTAGACGGATCTTGATTGACGAGTTTTTCCCGCACCTGCGACAGGATATTCTCATGGAGTGCCGATACCTCGCTTTCCTGAGGCACTTGGGACAGCGGCGCTATTTGTCCCTTGATAATGGTATCAAAGGACCCGGAAGGACCCGTTGCCGGGGAAAAAGTGTGATTTTGACCGCTAGTTCCGGAATCATGACTCAGATTCGAGTTGTCTTGTGAAGAAAAACCTTCATTCTTCAGGACAGTCTTTTGACTCTCTCCGGCCAAGGAAATCTCCCTGCCCTTTTCCTCGCGAGCTTCACCATCGGGCCCGGAGATACGCCCTCGTTCTGAGACTTGAGCATTCAGAAACGCTGCATCGGCTGTGATAGCAGACCGACCCATTGTTACCGTTTGTGCAGGATTCAGAACGGTGACACCACTTGGAAGCTCTCGCAGTACCGTCTCCCCTTTCCCTGCTGTCGTCTGATCATGCATGGCCTCCTTCATGGCAAGACCATTTTCATGGCGAGCAACGTTTCCATGGTCTTTGCCAACCAGCTTTTCTCCACCCAAAACTACATCAGCCACCTCCTTGAAATCAGGAGACGGTGCACCTTCCACAAGACCGGCAGTCATCGTGACACCAGTCACCTCTACTGCTCTGCTGGTGAACTCGCTACCCGCAGAAGAAACGGTCGCCCCATTACCAGGAAAGTTCTCGGGTCCTGTAGTCTTGGGCGGCACAAGAGACACCACTTTCTTTTCCGTTGAATCAAATCCAAAACCTGCATTAGCAACGAAAAGGTTCGGTTTTCCGTCGACAAAAGACGCTTGCGGTTGCTGCGACGGAACAGTGTCCCCTTTCACGACGGGAAGGATTTCCCGTACCGCTTCATTACCTTCCCGGGCAACAGTTGCTACCGCGACAAAATGCACGGGTGGTGTTGAAACCTCAAGCCTCCCGACTGTGACCCCGCTTGATACATTCTGGGCAACCGCTGCAGGCTCCATTGCTCTGACCAGCCCTGCCGGAAGAGAAACCAAAGCAGGAACGTCTGCTTCATCAGCTTTTCTTTGATGCGGGACCTCCCGATTGGAGACCATTGTTTCAGATTCCTCCACAAGTATCTCCTGAGAGGAAACAGCGGTGAAAGAGAGAACTCCCGATCCGGACACCAACTCCGTTTCCAGCTGGCCTTCGGACAGAGCAGCCTTTGCCTCTCCCTTGTTTTCGCGACTTTTGTGAAAAGAAAGCCCCCGCTGCTCCGGGATCCAAGCACTTTCCTCTGCCGTCTTTCGGTGCGCCATTGCCCGGGGCAGAAGAGCCCCGAGTTGTCCGTCCGGCAAACCGGTCATTTCCTGTTCACCATCTACCGGCATTGATTCCCCTGCAAACATCGCAAACATTGGAGCTGAGAGGTCCGCTCCATTCGCGTTCAACATCAGCCTTTCGGGTGTAGGAATCTGGCTATCTATTGACTGCTGCTTCACGAATGCATTTCCCGACAATTTTCCGGAAAATGCTGTGGTTGCCGCTGCCTTGGCAAACATCTCCCCGAACAGCGAAGCTGGTGTCACCACGCTTGCGGAAGATTCCGAAGAAGTCGGGAGAGCTGCGGCTCCAGGTGCAACGGCACTGGTAATAATCTGTGCTACATCCATAATTTTCACCTCCTTTCTTGTGTACTATTCAGGTCCAAGCAAAGTCGGCCCGAAAATCTCAAATACGCGTTGTATTCAGTTTAATTATCCTTCAATGACAGGCGGGTCCATTTCAACACCCTGTCCTGATTCATCAAAGGAATAAGCTTTACAGCAGTCTTCGTGTCCATCTGAGTGAGCATTTCCAGCGCCATGCTCTCATCAAGCTTGTCCATCAGCGCCGCTGCGGCCTCCGGCCTGAGGGATTTATACACCTTCAGCATCTTTTTGTATTTTTCCGCCTCGTCTTTCTTTTTCTGATCGAGAGACGCTTCAATCTCTTTCCGAGCCTGCTGAAGCTGTTGAATCCTTGCAGAGAGACTCTCGGAAAGGCTTTTCAACTCCTTCTCTTTCAAAGATACGGCCGTTTCCCTTTCAAGAATTTCGTTCCGTTTCTGCAAGGAAGTATCTGCGACTGGCGGCCGGGCAAGTGGCGGAGTCACGGCTGCAGTTGTTGCCGTGTTCCCGGCAGGCTGTCCCTGAGGCAGCCCTTCTGCCTGCAACTGGCTGCGGAAAGCAGAGGAGCAGGGCAAAATAACCAGGAGCAGAGAAAATGCCAGTGCGCTGGCAAGGCGAATCACTTTGCCGAACATTATTCAAATCCCTTGTTACGCAGAGCAATTTCGTCGAGGAAACCCTGCTCTTTATCGGCAATGACTTTTTCGTGCGCCTTGATTTTTTTCTTTTTCAACTCTTCCATTATCTTTTTATCCGTTGCCGCGGCGATAAGTTCGTCCTTCTTCTCGAGCTGCTTCTGGTCGAGAGTGACTACTTCCTCACGCTGGCACAGGATATCCTTGCTCTTTTTCTGAAAAAAATCGGAGTACAACTGCAACTCTTGGGCGCTGATACCTTCTATTTGCCGGGACATAAACTCCGTGTTCAATTGATCCAGGGCTTCTTCTTCGCAACGAAGGAGATCTTCGGCCTGTTCAAAGTCATGTTTGGCCGTTACAAAATCCAGCTTGCGCAGTTTTTCCGTTTCCCTGCGGAAATGTAATACCCTTTCCAGAGTAAAAACTTTTTGCTGCATACAACCTCCTTATTGGTGGTTCCCCAAAACAATGGAAATATCGGGTTCGACAGCCTCACCTACTCGCTGCAAATCTCTCGTAAACGGGCGAGAGAAGCGTCGAATCCTACGTTTTCATGGATCTCCTGGCGAACATATCCCTGGATTCTCTCAATTCGGCTCACGGCAAGGTCAATCTTTGCGTTACTCCCCGGCTTGTAGGCTCCGATATTGATCAGGTCTTCAGCCTGGCGGTAGGTTGCGAGCATTTCCTTGTATGTGCCGGCCAACCCCTGATGTTCCCTTTCCGTAACGGATGTCATGACCCTGCTTGCACTGGCAAGGACATCGATGGGCGGATAGATGTTTTTTGCCGCAAGGTCGCGGGAAAGCACAATATGTCCATCAAGGATGCTCCGCATAGCATCACAGATCGGTTCGTTAAAATCGTCACCCTCCACAAGCACCGAATAGAGACCGGTAATACTGCCGTTCTTGAAATTGCCGGTCCTCTCCAGAAGCTTGGGAAGTGCCGCAAAAACCGAGGGTGTGTAGCCTTTGGTAGTGGGTGGCTCACCGATGGCAAGCCCGACCTCGCGCATTGCCATGGCAAAGCGGGTTGCCGAATCCATCATCAGCAATACTTTTTTCCCCTTGGACTGAAAATACTCGGCAATGGTAGTGGCAATATAGGCCCCACGCATCCTGACAAGTGGCGGCTGATCGGAAGTTGCCACAACAACGACCGACTTTTTAAGGCCTTCCTCCTGGAGGTCTTTCTCGATGAACTCGCGCAGTTCGCGTCCGCGTTCTCCAATGAGTGCGATGACATTCACATCCGCCTCGGTATAGCGGGCAATCATGCCGAGAAGTGTCGACTTCCCGACCCCGGAACCCGCCATGATCCCGACCCGCTGACCCTGGCCGCAGGTTAGAAGTCCGTTGATGGCGCGTATGCCAAGATCTAGAGGCTTATGGATCGGCGTACGTTTCATGGGATTGACCGGTAAAGCATAAATCGGGCTTTCTTCTGCGGCAAAGATCGGGCCCTTATCATCAATAGGCTCGCCGAGTCCGTCAATCACACGCCCAAGGAGAGCAGGACCGACAGCCAGGCTCGCCTTGGCACGCTTCACGGCAATCAGACTGCCAAGTCCGACACCCCGCAGTTCACCAAGGGGCATGAGAAGGGTTTTGTTATCCCGGAAACCTACCACCTCGGCGGGGATCGGCTCGCCATCGCGGGGGTATATCTCGCAGAGAGCACCAACAGCCGTGTTCGGGCAGAAACCCTCGATTACCAACCCCACAACTTGGGTTACTTTGCCATTGAAGCGGATCGGTTTGCTGCTCTCCAAGGCAGGGTGATAGCGCGTCAGGTCAATTTTCATCGTACGCATGCTGCTCCCTTTCACCGGCCAGAGTGGCGGGCAGACTCATGAAACTGGTTTTCTCCTCCAGGAGTCGCCGGAATATTTCATCTACTTGAGAGTCGGTACGGGCATCGATTTCTCCCATGATCGTATCCACGATACATCCGCCAGGTGGTATCACATCGTCCGACCTGAGTTCGACAAACCTTTCATCGCCGCACCCGTTCAGATAGAGATGCTTGTGCGCTGACACCAGTCGATGGTCCTCGGGGTTGAGGCGAATCACGAGCTCATCCCGGTCGGACGCATTGCTTACCGCTGCAGCTACAACTTTGGCCAGAATCAGTCGATCAGTGGCAATTTCCTGATGGATGACTTTCCGGGCAATCATCACGGCAAGCTTGAGAAGATCTTCTTCGCTCGCCCTGAGAACTTGCTCCTTCAGCGTAACCAAATCTTCCACGGCATCACGCAGGGCCTTGAAGACATTGGCGAGCCCTCTTTCCGCTTGCCGTTTCCCTTCCTCAAATCCCTTCCCGTAGGATTCTTCAACCTGTTGCACATGCACTTCTTCGGGAATACCGACCGGCACCAACAACGCGGACTTTTGCATCTCATCCGCTGTCTGGTCTTCGCCGGACTCCCCTTGCGTGCCCTGCCCCATGGCCTGGTTGGAATCGGCAAATATGGTATCCAGAAACGGGACAAAGGCTCCCCCCTGAGCTGCGGGATGCATCCCATCAATGCTATGATGAATCGACTCGAAGGCGAATTTTTCAAACTTCTGCCCTTCGGCAGCATTCTGTTTGATGATGTTAGACGAGGACATCGTCCCCTCCCCTTCCCGCGATGACCAGCTGACCTTCCTCTTCCATCCGGCGCACAATCTTGATGATTTCCGACTGTGCCCGTTCCACGTCGGAAAGTCGTACCGGCCCCATCACTTCCAGGTCTTCCTTGATCATCTCTGCCGCACGGCCGGATATGTTGCGGAAGATTTTCTCTTTCAGCTCGTCGGTCGCAGCTTTCAAGGCAAGGGTCAAGGTGTCGTTGCTCACTTCACGCATAATGCTCTGAATACCCTTGTCGTCCAGATGAATAAAGTCCTCAAAGGTGAACAGATGCTTACGGATGATTTCGGCAAGGGGTGGCTTCAGAACATCGAGCTTATCCAGAATCTGTTTTTCCCGACTCCTGTCAAAATGGTTAAACATATCCACGACCTTCTCAACCCCACCAACCTTGAACCGCTGGATACCTCCGACTGCCGTCAATTCCAGACGCATTACTTCTTCAATCTCACTGATAATCTCCGGCGACACCTGGTCCACATCGGCTATCCGCAGAACAACTTCTGCTTGGAGCTCTTGGGGAAGAAACCCGATAATCTCACAGGTTTGTTTTGCCTTGAGTTTCGCCAGAATAACGGCAATGGTCTGGGGGTGCTCCTGTGAGAGGAAATTCGCAACAGTTTTCGAGTCCATGTTTGCGAGCATGTCCGTCATATCACCGTAATTCGCAACAGCCAGCTCTTTGAGAAGCAACTCGGCTTTTGCCGGGCCTAAGGCCTTCTCAAGAACCTTGCGTACAAACTCGTCACCCTGGGAAAAGATCCCCGTCTCCGGGTCGGTTATATCCATATATTCATTGACGATTTCCTGTATGGTATTCCTTTGAACATGGCCAAGCCTGGACATACTCTGGCTTATCCTCTTGATCTCGATGTCTTCCAGATGCTCGAAGATCTTGCTGGTGGCCTCTGGCCCCAGATAGAGAAGCAGTACTGCGGCTTTGTCGGTTCCGTTCATGTGCATCCTCGCGGGTAGTTTTGTGACTGCGGGTCGCGAACCCTGTAAATATCCTGTTCAGTACGCCGTTAATCCCGCTGCTTCAACCAGTTCTGCAGAATCTGGGCAGTCTGGTACGGGTCGCTTTTCACCTTTTCAATCAGTTTCTGCTGGCTGGAAGCATACATAGCCAAGGCAAGATTGTGATCATTGTCAAGCTGTCCATCCTGCTGGTTGAGAGGAACAAAACTGTCCTTGCTGCGGTTCCCAGAGGACCGGAGGATCGAAAGAAGAGGCCTGACAACAAAAAACAGCAGCGCAAGAAAGCCGAATCCGATCAGGGCATTCTTCAAAACCGCCATAAAGATCGGAGCATTCCACCAGGCAGGAGCTTCATCCATGCCGACATCAGAAGCATCCTGAAAGGGGATATTCGCAACGGTAATCTGGTCTCCACGCTCGCTGTTGAAACCGACAGCACTCTTTGCCAGCGATTCGATCTTCTGCAGTTCATCGGCACTGCGCGGAATATACTTCGGCTTCTCCGCACCCTCGGCACCAGCCGTTCCCTGATATTTTCCATCAACCATGATTGCCAGGGAGATCTTGGTCAGAGTTCCCACCGGCTCCGTTATTCTCGCGGTGGTCCGGCTTATTTCGTAATTCATTGTTTCGTCGCTCTTGGTACCCTGGTTCACCGTGGGAGAGGGAGGTGTCAGTGCTGCCTTGCCGGTATTGCTCTGGACACCAGGAATACCGGACGCACTGCTGGTCGCGCCATTCTTCTCTTCCGTGCGCTGCTCGCTCCGAACAACAGTCGCTTCCGGGTCATAACGCTCTTCAAACTTCTCCACCTGCTTGAAATCGAAGACAGCGTTAACTCTGGCAACGGATTTTCCTGTTCCCACCGCCTTATCCAGCAGTGACTGGATACGCTCTTCCACCGCTTTTTCGTAATTTCGCTGCATTTCCAGCATGGCCGTTGTCATCTTGCCATTGGGATCTGAATTGCCCGTTTTGCTGAGGATCTTTCCGCGACTGTCCATAACGGTAACCGCTTCCGGATCCATCCCCTCAATGGATGAGGCAACCAGGTGAATGACCCCCTGAACCTCGCTTTCACGAAGGTTGCCTGCAGACTTCATCTTGAGCACAACAGACGCCGTTGGGTGTTTTTCCTCATCCGTGAACAAAGATTTTTCCGGGATGGCAAGGTGCACACGGGCCTGCTCCACGCCCGTCAGTTGTGAAATCGTCCGGGAAAGCTCACCCTGTAACGCCCGTTGATAATTGAGCTTCTGGACGAACTCGGTCATGCCGAAGTTTTTTCTGTCGAAAATCTCAAAACCGACCCCTCCCCCTTGGGGAAGACCGTCGGAAGCCAAGGAAAGCCGCAGATCATATACCTTGTCAGCAGGCACCAGAATAGCCTTGCCGTCAGATTCGATATGATAGGGAATCTTCTGTTCCTTGAGGCTTTTCACTATTTCACCGGCGTCCTCACTGGTCAAATTAGAAAACAGAGGCCGGTAATCGGTCTTGTTGGCCACAACGATGAGCAGGGTGAACAGGATGGCTGAAAGAGCAACCACCCCGCCGACAACCAAACGTTTCGTCGAACTTAAAGCAAGAAAAGGTTCAAATATTTTTTTCGCTGTTTCCTGCATAACCGCTCCAAAGGAAAAGAAGAAGGTTCAAGGTTCGAATTCTATTTTGCAATCAAGAAGTCATCTCGTGTAGGGGCGGCCCCGCGTGGCCGCCCGGAACCGGGCAACCACACGGGGTTGCCCCTACAAAAATCTTACACCTGCATCCGCATAATTTCATGATAGGCATCAAGCGCCTTGTTGCGCACCTGGGTAAGAAACTGAAAGGAGATGCTCGACTTCTCCATGGAAATCATGACCTCGTGCAGCCCCTTGGAATCACCGGTAGCAAGTTTTCCAATAGCCACGTCTGTCTGATTCTGAAGATCATTCACTTTGCTGAGGGCATCTCCGAAAATCTGTGTAAATCCTTCCGTGACGGAAGAGCCGCCCGTTGTCTTTGCTCCCCCAGAGGGAATTGGACTGGATAGTCCTGTAGCACCGATGCTGCCAATTCCGTTAATAACCATGAGTTACTCCTGTAATACCTGCATTTGTTGCCAAGACCGGACTCATCCGTGACGATAACGGCAGAGCCGGATGGCTTTTATCGTCCCAATTCAAGTGTTTTCATTGCCATGGACTTTGCTGCCTGTGCGGCAGTTATATTTGCTTCATAGGCACGACTGGCAGTAATCATGTCGGCCATTTCTTCGATAATGCTTACGTTGGGTAACGCCACAAATCCTTTGGCATCCGCGTCAGGATGCTTGGGATCAAACTGGAGCCGGGGTGCGGATTGGTCTTCAACAATTGCAGTGACCTGCACGCCGGCAGGAGAACTGGTTCCAAAACGACTGAGTGTCGCCCCAAAGGTCGGTAGCCCAGGTTGTTGCGCGGTAAAAACGGCATCCTTCCTTTTATAGGGTCCGCCTTCGGCGGTTCTGGTGGAATTTGCGTTGGCCATATTGCCGGCAATCAAATTCATCCTGGTTCTCTCAGCGGTCAATGCTGAAGAACTAACTTCCAGCGAGGAAAAGAAATCCATTTAGTTCCCTCCTTTGATGGCGTACTTCAAGCCTTCAAACTTCTTTGCCAGGATCTGAATTGAAGCATTATAGAGAATCTGGTTTTCAGCCATTCTGCCCATTTCCCGCTCCAGGTCGACGCCGTTTCCATCCCGGCCCAAGCCACTCGTCAAGTTCTCATCCACAATGCCTTCCACATCATCGAGCTTCCGGGCTATTCCTTTGAGTTCAATATGGCGGGGATTCGCCGGAACCGTCGCCATGGACCCGGCATCCTTGTTTTTTAAGGCATCTTTCAATTGATCCTCAAAGGAAAAGGTCTTAGGGCGATAATTGGGAGTCTCTGCATTAGCAACGTTTGCTGCAATATACGTCTGGTTTTTAGCACGCAGATCCAGATTCTTGGCCATCAGGTTAATCGTTGAACCGAACAATTTATCTATTGGCATAGAACGCTCCGTTTTTTCTATTCACTGACAAAAGAGCAAAACTCGTACCAGCTTAAAAATGTCATATATTCAACATGTTAGCAGACAACAGGCTCTCCATTGCAGCTATTCTCGCAAGTGTTTTTTGACAGAAGACATTATTTTGACGTGATTTACTGTTTCCACTCTTTGCGCCAGGCCAGATCGGCAAGGGCCTGGATGGCCAAGCTTTTCCAAACCGGGTCCTTCCCTTCGCGAACCAGCTGTTCCCAACTGGTATGGGCATCATCCAGTTTATTGAGGGTTATGAAAGCCTCCCCCATCTTGAAAAGGAACATGTCTCTTCGGTCCCCCAGAGAGGCTTCATATCCTTCGCGATAGGTTTGCAGGGCACCAGCTGTTTCATGCTTGGAAAGCTGCACGGAAGCAATGACAATCCTGGCATCCGCTGTTAAGGCTGTATCAGTACCCTTCGGCAGGCTTTCAAGGTAGCGGACCATTGCTTTCCGGGCACGAACCAGGTCAACCAACTTTTCACAAGCCTTGCCGAGATAGTAGAAAGATGCCGAATCAGAGGCTTTTGTTTTTTCTTGCAGCAAAGGTGACAAGGTCTGTACTACGGAACCCATGTCCCCATGCCGGTACTGTATCCAGCCAACACGCTCCCGCACCTGAGCTGCCTGACCACCGTTCGAGTACTTTGCCAGGTAGAGCTTGCCCGAAGCCTCTGCCATGGCAAAATCGCCAAGCTCCCAGGCGCCTTCGTGAATTCGTACAAGGAGGAATGTCTCATTTCGTCCGACCCATGCCGTATCAGCCATGGAACTGAAGATATCGAGTTCCTCACGAAGCATTCCCAGTTGCTTGAAACAGTCAGAGATGTGCGGAATAAAATCTTCCTCACCAACGCAGCGTACGAGATAGCGGCGATGATCAAGCACAAGCTTGACCAGACCTTTGCAATCGCCAGCCTTGGCCAGTTCCTTATACTGCAAAAGGAGCAGGTCTTCCCGCATGGTAGCAGCCACGTTGGCAAAGACACCGGAAGGGAACTTATTCAGGTATTCGGTAACGGAGCTGACAGCCTCATCAGAGGGACCATAAAGAGAGCTAATAAGAGCAGTCTTGAAAAGTGCCTCCTCTTTCAGGACCGGATCGCTGGTTTTCCTGTATACCTCCAGATATTCGCCTGCCAGAGGGCGGAAGGAATTGCTATTCACCGAGAACAATCGCTGATCGGCTAAACGGTTTGCAGCCAGGTACGCAGCTCGCGTCCCGGGAAACGCCTGCGCAACTGTTCTGTATACGGCCACCGCATCCATTTCACGCCCGCCGCGGGCCGAAATGTCCGCAAGACGAACCAGAAGAATCGGTCCATATTTTGTCTCACACATCCCTGCGATCATCCGTTCAAGAACCCTGCGGCCTGCAGCAATCTCCCCGCAGCGGCCCAGTGTATCGGCGTAGGCAAAAACCATGGATGGGCTTTGAACCAGGTAGTCTGGCCAAATTTTTTCCCCCTCGCGAAACCAGCGGAGCGCCGATTCGTATTTCTGCAGCTGATACTGGGCCTCTCCAAGACGATATGCGGCTATGGCACGCAATGAGGGCTTCCTGTCAAGGAATCCCGAGAAGATTTCCTCCGCCTCCGCGCCCCTTTCCCGATAGAGGAAATTCTCTCCTTGCAGAAACAACTTGAGATCATCTCCGGAAAGTAACTTGCTGATGAGCGGGCCCGGGGTTGGGAAAAAGGGAATTTCCGACAGAAGGGGGGGGTCAAAGTCATGAATCAACTTGTCTGCGCCTTTCCAGATCTGATCGCGACCTGACGGCATGGATGCGACACCATTCATTTGGAGAGATTCTCCCACATCAAGAGTCAGCACATTCGGCAGGCAGACAGACAAGACACGGAAACCTGGTGAACTCTCCTTCACTGTGAATCCAAATCGGAGACGGGACCCCTGATCGGAATAATGTAAATCCTCAACCCTGGAATCACGGTAGAGGGTATTTTTTTTCAACAACGCTCCACTGGTGCCCTCGAAAGTCAAAATAACTTTCCGGCCCGGAGCATGGGAAATTTTGTAGCGAGGAGCCGAAGCGAATACAAAGACAAAACGGGTGAATGCATCCTTTTTTTGTACTTCCATCCGGTACAGACGATTGGAATCCTTCGCTGCCATGAGATCGCTGCAAAAAAATACCAGGAGAAAAGAGACACAAATCGCGAAGCTCCAGGCAAGGCGCCACACTTGGAATCCGAGCGATGTTTCTTTCCACTCCCCTTTTTTTTCAGATGATCTGAATTCCACTAACGGATCCTCCAGCAGAGATATATTCCTCTTCACAGGCGCAAAACTCGTGCCGATTGGCAGAAGACAAGAAGGTCAGGTTTTACGTACAAAAACGTAACGATCAGTAGGCTTCAATGGGGAAAGGAAGGTAGGCAGACAAAAGGGAGTACGGAGACATAACATACTGAAAATATGTGAATTAGTTGCACTGAGGGAAAACTGACGGGGAAAATTACCGATCGAAATGGCCGGCGAAGACAGGAAAAGCCTGTCCAGGGGAACTCCCGGACAATTCGAAATGAACTGACCAAAAAGCATGAAGTCAAAGAAGCGTTACCAATGACAGGTCGCTATTTTGACACACGCATCAAGCTGCAGCGAGAAATTTGCCAAGTTTCCCAAGGAGTTCATTCTGTTCGTACGGTTTCATAATGATGTCTTTCGCACCGCATTTCAGTGCTTTGAAGATCCCGGTTCTCGTCCATTGACTGGCACAGACGATAATGGGGAGATGTGAATTTCCAGACACTTCCTTGATCTTGGAGCACAACGAAAGCTCCCATTCGTCTGCCTTCTGCATGCCGAGCACAACAGCCTGAATCTCTTCCATGGCAAAAATATCTTTCATGTCGGCACCCAGATTAGAGGCAAGGATTGTATAACCATTGGCAAGCAGGAATCCCTTCACCGCCTCACGTTGATCCGGATCATCTTCCAGAACCAGCACAGATCCCTCTTTTACAACTCCGTTAGTCGTGCCTGAAAGTGCATTCCCGTCGGCATCACTCGGGAAGAGACGGCGGAGAGACTCCGCCTGATCATGGATAGCCGAATCTTCGCTTTGAGACTCCCGAATGGCTTCCTGGGGATCAAGGCATTTTGCCAGTGACAAGGGAACCAGGATATCGAACCGGTTAAGGTCGTCCCCCCCCAATTGGATCTGGGCTTTGTATACCAGGTACTCCTCGGCAGGGACCGGCAATTCGTCGGTAACCTCGTCAACCTGCGGGACAAATTTCGTCGGAGGAAGCTGCTTTAGGTGAAACTTGTTCGCCAGAAGAGGTTGGAAAACGGAGTTGAAAGTACCGATTATCTGATTTGCTATCTCGGAAAAAGCATCAATATCGTCCGCTTCCAGAATAAGTAGTTTGCGCTTTTCGGAGATACGCCCTGGTGGAATACCCAGGAGGATACCGCTCATAAGAATTGCGTCACGAAGCGAGAAAACAAGATGGAGTCGGCCGGGGTAATCCTCCCGCGAATCGACAGGCACAACAAAAGCAGAGTCTTCCATGTCAGCAAGATAGGCCTCTTTATCGAACTCCAGGACTTCGGTGTCCTTCACCGTAAGTTCCTGGTTCAACAGCATGCTGCTCTCTTCGGCAGATTGCTTGAGTGCCGATTGAATCATCTTCTGCAGTTTCTCGTATCCCGCCATGATGCTGCACCGCTCCGTTTTACTCGTTAGACATAATGGTTGTCAGTTAAAGATCAAAAGCTAAAAAGACCTGCCATCCTTGCAAACGTGGGTTATGCTGTAGAGAGTCAAATCAACTACGGCGCAGAGCCACAACCAAGGAGGCAGGT
>RPRC01000111.1 GCA_003857395.1 Geobacter sp. | reverse complement strand
TCGTGAGGATCTGTTTTACCGCATCAACGTTTTCTCTATCAGCGTTCCGCCACTGCGTGAACGAACGGAAGATATTCCGTTTCTCGTGAACCATTTCCTGAAAAAGTATTCAACCCTGCTTGGCAAAAGCGATGTCCGCCTTTCAGCCGATTTCATCGCAAGCCTCATGGGGTATGCCTGGCCCGGTAATGTGAGAGAGTTGGAAAACTGTGTCGAGAGGGCTCTGGTCCTCTGTGAAGGGAATCTCCTCAGGAGTGAAAGTCTGCCAGAGAGCATGCTTCGTGAAAAAAGGAGTTCCAGTGGCTCAGATTCTACCCCGGATTGTTTTTCGCTCAAGCGCGCCAGTGAAACGCTTGAAAAGGAATTTATCCGCAAGGCCCTTGAAAAGACTGGCGGCAACAGAACTCATGCAGCAAAGATTCTGGAGATAAGTCACCGAGCATTGCTCTATAAAATCAAGGAGTACAAGATGGATTAACAAAATGTGAATAAATTAATAAAAAACTTGTAATCAAGAAAGAGCTATGCAATTATTGCACGGCTCTTTTTGTTTTTGCGATACAAGCAGTGTTTGAGGATATTCTGTTTGACTGGAGGTCGAATGAATGCTCTTTCCTGGCAGGAAATCCGGTCGCGTGGGTTCCAAGGTCTTTCGAAAAGCGGGCACGGTTTTACCCTGCTGGAGCTCTTGATTGCGCTAGCCATTGTGGCGATACTCCTTGCAGTAGCAACGCCCCTTTTTGCCTCGTTTTATGGCTCCTGTTGTCTCAAGTCGGTGATGTGGGAAATAGCCGGCATGGTCAAAGAGGCAAAGCAGTGTGCCCTCAGTGAAAAGTACTATGCAATTAGCTTTGATCCTGCTTTGGGCCAAATCTCGCTTCTTTCTGGCCGAGGGGATGATGGGGAGTGGAATACCGCGGACGATGAAGTGGTAAGAACATTGAAATTGAGAGACAAGGGCGGGGGGCTTTGTTTTGGCTACGGTAGCTGTGGCCAGATTCCCACGTATGCACCTTCGGATGACGGAATTACCTTTCCGAACAATAACACTTTGATTTGTAATCCCGATCTTACCAGCAATGCGGGAACAGTATATTTACGTTCAAGTCATGGAGGAGCCATGGCATTGACAATGAATTCGAAGGATTTCGGTTATACGTTGCGCCGCTGGAATGGCTCTGGGTGGGAAAAGATGTGAAGTGCCGGACTAAAAGGTGCACCTTTGTTCGAAAGCTTTCACAGATAGTCATATTTGTTGGAAGTTCTATGCAATATTTGCATAGCAACTCAGATTGAAGTTGTAGCATCGTTATAAATGGCATGTAATATCAACATGTTGGGTCTGCCTAGTGATGGGTGTCTGGCTTGGCACATTGATTGCTTGGACATGTGCATAACGAGAAGTTGCGGAGGTTTTGTGTATCGAATTCTATCTGTTATGGCGATTGTAGTTCTTCTAAGTATCGGTGCTGCCGATGCTGTTTCGGGAAGTGCTGCAAAACAATCCAAAAAGAAAGCTCCTGGATCTTCTCCAAGCAAGGCTATGATTCACAACTGCGCCTCCTGCCATACCCTCTCGAGAGCAGAGGCTACTTCAATATTCAAGGGTCTCGGTGATGTGAAAGAAGTGAAGATGTCCCCTGTTAAAGGTTTGTATGAAGTTACCGTGCAGCAGGGTAATCGTCAGGCCATTGCTTATCTGGACTTTAGCAAGAAGATGCTTGTTCCGGGTCCGATTTTTGATACGGTTACGAAAAGTTCCCTTACGCCTCCACCGGTCGAACTACCAAAGATTTTATCCAAGGAAGAGCTCGCTTCAATTCCCCTGAAAAACTCGATTGTCATGGGGAACCTTGGCGGGAAAAAACGCCTGATAGTTTTTACCGACCCTGATTGCTCGTTTTGTGCTCGACTACATGCCGAGTTGAAGAAGCTTGTTGTCGTTGAGCCGGACCTGGCCATCTTTATTAAAATGTTCCCTCTGGAGATGCACCCTGGTGCATACGATAAGGCGCGGGTAATCCTCAGTTCGAATTCCCTCGAGATATTGGAAAAGGCTTTCGAGAAGGAGGTACTTCCGGTGCCAGGGCTCAAAGACCCGAAAGAACCGGTGGATGAAACGATAAAATTAGGAGCGTCTCTGGGCATTGACGGGACTCCGGCAATGATCTTTCCTGATGGCCGCCTGATTTCGGGCGCGCAGAACATAAAGACGTTGCGTGGCTTGCTGGCAGGGAAAAGTGAAGTTGAGAATAAATAATCCGTTTTGCGCATCAACACCTCCAATGCCAGGGGAGATGAAACAATGGAAAGACATCTGAAGAATAATCAAGGGTTCACTCTTATCGAAGTTCTTGTAGCCATGACTCTCATGACCATTGCTATTTTTGCGGTCATAGGCATGCAGACTGTTGCAATGAAAGCCGATTCTACTGCTCAACAGCTCACGGTAGCCACCTCTCTTGGCCAACAGGTTCTTGAAGATGTCTTGTCCTGGAGTTCCAGTGATTCGCGAATCAACCCAACTCCCCCAAGTGATGGTACTTTTGCTTATTATCCTGACCCCGCTAACCCGGCTAATAATTTTATTACCGACCGCACGGCCGGGAGGTTCACAACAACGTGCACAAGAACCTTTGGCACATCTGCAAATGGTATTCTCCAGGGGACGGTACGGATCATCGTGACGATAACCTATGCAAACAACAAAACCGTGACAATCACCGGGTTCAAGAGGCTTGTATGAAGACGTTTCTAAGAGAGAACCGTGGTTTTACCCTCGTCGAGATGCTTGTAGTCTCAGTCATTCTGGGAATAGTCATCGGGGCTGTGTACTCTCTGTACCTTACGCACATGAAAAATGCCTATAATCAGGACGAGGTTGTCGAGGTACAGCAGAATCTTCGAATTGCGATAGACACTCTCTCTCGTGACTTCAAGATGGCAGGGATGTTAGCCCCGCTTACTAATAATCCTCTGTCTGAAGGTTTGCCTCTCACTCTCCATAATTATTCCTCAAGTGTGACACTCAATTCCACATCTGCCGGAGGTCGATTTGCCAGGATAACACAGGACAGTTCGACGATTTCCGGAACTTCGAGCTTTACTGCCAACGTCGCCTTTTCACCAGTACTCGACGGTTTTGTCATCGGGGATACGGTTAAAATAATCAGGCCTTTCGATAACAGTCGGGTTTTAAGCGGCACACTTGTTGTATCGGCTCTTAACACCACCCCACCAAGCATAACGATTACTCCTTCCGTGCCTTTTCCTAGCAGCGAAATTATTAAAGCCGGTGATATCTTTGCCAAATCCTCCCCAGCCGTAGTTAGTGATACTATTACCTATTTGATGGTGACCAACGCCACAAGCAGCGACTGTCCGGTTGGCCAGAGCTGCCTTGCCCGGCTAGTGAATAATGTGGCTCCTGCGACAATCATAGCCAGCAATCTGTCGTCGCTGAGATTCAGCTACTTGTATGACATTGATTCTGAGGACAATAACCCCTCTGACCCCAACAAGATCAGAGCCGTCAGGGTCACGATTACCGGGGTGACAACCAAAAGAACAGATCCGAATTGGGTGCCGAAGAGCAGGCAGTTAACTTCCGTTGTCAAGATAAGGAACAGGAGAATTTACTGATATGGAAGCGAACGATTGCATCAAATCCAGGGAAGGTTCTCCTGTGCTGAATAATGAGCGAGGTGTCGCGCTTGTTTTAGTTCTAATGATGCTGCTGCTGCTCAGCATCCTTGGGGTTACCATGCTTGCTTCTTCCACGTCCGAACAGAAAATTGCCGGCAACTACCGGAATAACGAAGAGGCCTTCTATGCCGCCGAGGCGGCAGTGGATTTTGGCTCAACCTTTAGCGATATTTATACCACAATAATTCCGGGGACAGTGACGTCATGGCCCGCTGCGGATGCAGGGACTGTGCTAACTCCGAACACTTTTCAGCCTGGAGCTGCAAATACTGAAAACGACGACTATAATCGTATTACTATTCAACGTCCAAACGGTGACCCCTTGGAGGCAGATGTGAAGGTCGATTTTATTGCCACCGGCAACCTGCCGCCTGGATCCGGCAGCCAGGAAGACGCTGGGCAGGGTCAGGGTGCCTCGTTCAGGGCTAACAGTTTCGCGATTAATGTTACTGCTTATGGGCCGAACAACTCTCAAGCTCAGCTCGAATCACAGATTGCTAAAATT
Organism: Geobacter sp.; assembly: GCA_003857395.1. The sequence continues at coordinate 24,786 of RPRC01000111.1, read as the reverse complement.
GTGCCGCAACAATAAAAAACAGGTTTTACGGGAGGCGCCATGAAATACACACGTGCAGTTATGTATTTACTGTTTTTCGCTATCTTTGCCACCGCAGCCATGGTAGTTCCGGTTGCTGATGCTCAAGTTGTGCCTTCACTCGGGAAGGCCACGTATGATCCCTCCAAGGTGTACTCGGGTGATTTTGTCTCCGATGTAGCCTATTCTCGATATCCGAAGAGTGCCTGGAGGCAGGGGCTTAACGGGACATATTCAGACGTGATTGTTTGCCCCGAAGCCCTGAGGAGCCTCAGGCAGACAGGCCTGTGGCGGGGCAATTTCGGCCCTGGAGGGACGTGTGGACCGCTTGGAGAGCCTGCTGAGTGGGCATTGGGCAACAGGCTGAACTTCGAGGAGCAATTTTCAGCAGACTGACGAAACTTGTAACAGTACTGTTCATGCGATAGTTATTGAGAATAGTCACCTGGAAAAGTTTTCGTCTATGGAGCGCAAAAAAATGAAAAAGATAATCGCCTTCTGCATCGCATTCATGCTCTCAGTCTTGGCCACGTCATTGGTGCACGCGGCCCAAGATCAGTATCCTGGAGACTCATCCATTTATGGTGTGCAGGCTCCTTTGCAGCCCAATGTCCTTATCATTATCGACAACTCGGGCAGTATGACCGGAAAAGTTCCTGGAGGCAGCTACAACCCTGCAACCACCTATTCCGTCGTTAACAAGTGCTATTCCAGCACGAGTAGAAGTAATAATCAGCCGTGCCTGGCTAATGCCGTCTACCGCGTTGGCTCAGACACTGATAAAACTGCTGATGGCTACGTGAATTCCAGTGTCAACAACATCTCCACATCGTGTAATGGTGTCAACCCCCGTACTATTTTACAAACCACCGGCTTCTATTCAGGCCGAAAATTGAGTAACGATGGCACTTCGTGCAGTACTAGACGTACCGGCAGTTATGCGGTTGGAAATTTTATTAACTACCTGAATTCACCTGGTGCTGGCGATGTGCAAAAAATTGTTGTTGCCAAGGACGTAATTAAAAACCTGCTAACGAGTACCAATAATGTGAAGTTTGGACTCATGCAGTATTATTATACTTCGAGCTATACTTCGGGAGCCAAGGGAGGGGAGCTTGTCACGACGGCATCCGTTCCGGGTGCAATCGGTACGACATACACCGCTGAAGTTAAAAAAATGGAGGACATTTTTACCGGCACCATCACCAACCGGACGGCTTTGCTCAAGGCAGTGGACGAAATTACGCCCGATGGCTATACCCCGCTTGGGGAGACCCTGTTCGAGGCAGGACGCTATTTCAGTGGTGGAGCGCCCGCTTTTGGCGCTTCCAACGGGGTTTCCGGTGGGACCTACACTTCTCCTGTCGAGAACACCTGTCAGAAGCATTATATCGTTTTCGTAACTGACGGGATGGCAACTGCTGACGATAGCGCCACCTTGAAAACCATTTGTACCAATGGGGACTGCGATGCTGATGGAGTCGAGCCTGGCGACCTGCAGCATTCAATGGATGATGTGGCCAAGTATTTGAATACCCAGCTTTCGTATAACGGAAAGACACTTGATATCGTCACCTTTACCATCGGTTTCGGTCTCAGTGGGGCTGACGCGGATGCTGTGGCTCTGCTGACCAGAACTGCCAATCCCACCCATGGCAAAGGCGGATATTTTGCCGCAAACAGCCAGACCGATCTCAGCGCTGCCTTCACCACGATTATGACTCAGATCTTTTCGGTTAACAGCTCATATGTCGCTCCGGTTGTGCCGGTAAGCCCACAGAATAGAACCTATGGTGGTAGCCGGATCTATATGGGGTTTTTCAAGCCATCCTCTACGAATTGGCTTGGTAACCTGAAAAAGTTTGGTGTTGACGCTAGTACCAATATCGTGGATGCAAATGGTAACTTCGCAACGTGGGAGGATATTGACGGCGATGGCTTCGACGACAGACCTCCAAACGCGACATTGCCGACAGGCACCGTGAATGGAAGCTTCAGGACCACATCGAAATCATTCTGGAGTACTGTCACGGATGCCGGTGAGGTCGACGACGGGGGAGTCGGGGCACTTCTGGCAGCCCGGACTGCTTCGACAAGAAACATCTATACCCTGACACCGACCGGTACAAGTCTGATCCCATTGAACAGCACTTCGAGCGGTACCTATGTGATAACTCCTGCCATGCTTTCTGTTGCCGATACTACGGAAAGCGCCGCCCTTATCAAATTCATTTACGGAGAGGATGCGTATGATGAAAACGGGGACAGTGATGTCACGGAGACACGGGAGTGGGTTATGGGGGATATTCTCCACTCGCGTCCGGTGATTGTAAATTATAGCTCGTATACCTTCAACACTACCAATGAAAGCACCTGTACCACAAACAAGTCAGTAATTTATGTCGGCAGCAATGACGGCATGTTGCATGCTTTCAATGACTGTGACGGCAGTGAAGCGTGGTCGTTCGTTCCCCCTGAAGTTCTGCCGTATCTTCAGAATGTCAACGATGAGAATAATTCCTACTATGTAGACTCGACCGTATCGACCTACATTTATGATAAGGACAAGGACGGAAATATCGAAGCCGCGGATGATGACAAAGTTATCCTCATGTTCGGAATCAGACGGGGTGGGGGGACGGCCGCTGCACCATCAGGCGGTGCCTATTATGTCCTTGACGTTACCAACCCGGCATCACCGGCTTTTCTTTGGAAGGTTACAAATACAAGTCCAACTTCAGGCTCCCCGGCGACGCCGGTGTTTTCTGAACTAGCAGAAACATGGAGTGAACCGAAGCTGGTTAAAATGAATGTCGGCGGGACCTATATGATTACCGCTGTTGTCGGCGCAGGTTACGATAACGCAAACGAAGATGGTCGCTATGGCGCAACACAGACATTTCCGACAACTGCGACTGGTGTCGCGCCGACGGAAACCGGTGCAGAGGCGGTTACAAGCGCCGGAACATCCGGACCGTCAAGCCCGAAAGGGCGAGGAATTTATGTCATCAAGTTAGCAACCCTGGCCAGTACCGGTGTGCCGACAGTTGCCACGAGCCCAACGAAGATCTGGAGCTATGTCTATGGTGCTACCGCAGCAACAACGGCCAGCGGAATCACCGATCCGACCATGACGTTTTCCATCCCTAGCGAAATCTCGGCTATAGACACGAAAAATACCGGTTTTGCTGATATTCTGTATGCAGCTGATACTGGTGGAAATATCTGGCGTTTCGATGTCGGCAATACCAGTACAGCACTTTGGACAGGCAAGAAGATCTTTAGTTCGAATCCGGGTTCCGGAGGTTCCTCAGATAAGGGCAGGAAGATATTCTACAAACCTTCCGTGGTTACTGAGCCCGGTTACAGGTTGATCTATTTCGGTACGGGAGATCGGGAACATCCCCTGAATTCCAATGTCGTGGACAGAATGTATGCCCTGAAGGATCCGGGCACAATCACCAGCACGAAGACGGAAACCGACCTGGTTGATGTAACATCTGACGCGCTCCAGACAACAACTGTTGCCAGTGGGGTTGGGTCAGTAGCTGATCTCCTCTCGAAGCTTAATGATTCTACGAAATTCGGCTGGTACATCAAGCTGGATCAGAATGTGGGCGAAAAGGTGCTTTCTCCGCCCATGGTTTTCAATAAAGTGGCATTTTTTACTACCTATGCTCCTGGCGCTTCCAGCACTGACCCTTGTGTCGCCGGTAACCTTGGTACGTCCCGACTCTATGCTTTGAATTACCGGACTGGAGAGGCGGTATCAAACTATGACACGAGCAATGACACCGGGACCGCTCCCAATAAACGTGCAAGTTATGCCGGCGGTGGTATTCTTGCTCGAAGCGACAGGGTGAAGACTACCGGATCCGGTATCCCTTCAGGTGTTGTCGTGTTGATAACTCCGGGAGGACAGACCAAGTTGCTGACAGGTGTTGGTGGTGCAATCGCAGGCGAAGTAGCGCCTCCTGGAGGAACTATAATGCCTCTTTACTGGAGACAAAAATGACGATAAGCAACCCTGGGATCTTAAGCTCCAACCAAAGGTTGTCTATCCTGCGGCTAAGCGGATTCCTTCTTTTGATTCTAACGGTTCTCATACATCTTTTCTCCTGTGCCAAGGAAGACAAAGACGTCTCTTCCGAGGTTCATAAAAGTACACAGAAATTTTCTGGCACACTGTCTGTCAGGATTGTTCCGGAAGTACCCAGAGTTGCTGACGACATCCAGGTCTCTTTCGCCTATAATTCGGGAGTTTCCTATGCCTGGGAAAAAAATGGAGTTGTTCTGGAGGATGTTACTACCGCCAAACTTTCCCGTGGTCTGGTCGCGAAACACGACATCGTTAGGGTTTACGTGCGGAAAGGCGATGAAAAAGGGAGCGCAACAGTGGTAATAGGGAACACCTTGCCTAGGGTTACGTCAGTATCCTTGGTGCCTGTCGATATCCATAGGGGGGTTGATATCTCGGCGGTTCCTGTTGCGGTTGACCCGGATGAAGACAAGGTAAGGTTTCAGGGCACCTGGTCTGTGAACGACAAGGAGCTGAGTGATGACACCTTGGTTCTCAGTGGAGATTTATTTAAAAAAGGGGACCAGATTTCCTTCTCAGTGTTGCCGCTGGATGACGAAGGCGCTGGCCCCCTTTATAAAACAATAACTCTATCGATTCCTAATGCCCAACCGAATTTTGTTTCTCATCCACCTACCGGATTTATAAGCGGCTTGTTTACTTATCATGCCAAAGCATTGGATCCTGATGGTGATCCACTGACATATTCGCTTGTGCTTGCTCCCCCAGGAATGGTAATAAATGCTTCTACAGGAGTCCTTGCTTGGCACATGCCACCAGACGACGCTGATACTCATCCGATTGAAATAGTTGTTCGTGATGACGAGGGAGCAACTTCGACGCAGAAGTTTTCTTTAAACCTTTCGCAGAACAATGGGACAGCACCATGACACGATTTCATTTGAAGATCCGCCAGAATGACTCTTCTGAAAAAGGGTTTACGCTGCTTGAACTAATTGTTACCATGGCGATTATTGCTATAATGCTGGGTATTGCGATGCCATCTTATATCGTGTGGAGAAACAATGCAAATTATAGGCAAACGGGTCGCCAGATAACATCGATGCTGAGAGAGGCGAGGAGTTATAGTATCGCCAACAATGTTCCCCATTCGGTTATTGCACGACCGAGCAACAACTCTTACTCGTTACTGAGAGGTGCTACGGTGTTGCAAACATCTTTTGCCCCTACCCCGGTACTTATCAGGGGCGGCGCGGGCGGTACCGTAATGACAGATATCTCAGTGGCGTTTTCTTCTAACGGTACTGCTTCGCTGAGCCCAACTGATGGAAACATTTCCGTGCAGGATGGGACTAATCAGAAATTTCTGATCACAGTAACGTCTACAGGCCGGATTTCGTTTCGGCAGATGTTCTAAAGACTGCCCTCTATCAAGAGAGCAAAGAGGAGGGAGGGCGATCTTTGTCAAATCTTTACTAAAAAGCGTACTCTTCTCCTTTTTTTTATAATTTGAAAATAATTACCATCAACTTCTTAAATTATCTTGACATTGTTTAGAATTGTTGTAAATTCCATTAAAAAACTCCTTGTGTAAGGATTAAATACATGAAGCACCATAATAATGTCAGGAAAATTAGAGAAGAACGCTTAGTGAGCAAAATGGAACTGGCCCGTTTGGCGGGAGTTTCCGCTGCAACCATTGATCGAATTGAACGGGGTGAAGTGTGCCGTATGGAGACGAAAAGGAAAATAATCTTCGCTCTCGGTTTCACTCTTGCCGACAAAGACAAGGTTTTTACGGATTAAGAGGAACAGGACTCAGCCATGCTCTTTATGAAAAGCCGGGAAATAGTCGGAATAGACATAGGATCAAGTTCCGTAAAGCTTGTACAGCTTTCTGAGCAAAAAGGTACCTATTCATTGAAGAATGCCGGTATCCTGCCACTGCCAAGTGATGCAATTGTTGACAATAGTTTGATGGATACAACATCTATTGTGGAAACAATTCGAGACTTGGTTAAAAGCTTAGGTTCAAAGGTGGTGGATGCGTCTTGCTCGATTTCGGGGAATTCGGTAATTATCCGAAAGATATCACTCCCCGCAATGACTCCTGAGGAACTGGAAGACCAGATCGCCTGGGAGGCTGAGCAGTACATTCCTTTTGACATTAACGATGTGAACCTGGATTTTGAAATTCTTGATGCGGATCTTTCTGCGTCAGGGAAGATGACGGTTCTTCTCGTTGCAAGCAAAAAGGAAATAATAAATGAGTATGTGTCGGTATTTAACGAAGCTGGCTTGAAGCTGGTAGTTGTAGACGTTGACTCTTTTGCGGTCCAGAACATCTTTGAATTGAATTATTCTCCCTCTGAAAACGAAGTGGTGGCACTGATTAATATTGGTGCCAGTATAATGAATTTAAATGTCGTGAAGGGAGGACTTTCCCTCTTTACGCGCGATGTGCAAATGGGCGGGAATCTCTATACAGAGGAAATTCAACGTCAGTTCGCCGTGAGCAGCCAGGATGCAGAGCACATCAAAATCACCTCTGATTTCCCCGATAAAGCACGCTTGACTGAGATTATATCTAGAGTCAACGAAACGCTTTCTTTAGAAATTCACCGCTCCCTTGACTTTTACAACTCAACGGCAGAAGACCAGAAAATTGGTAAGGTTTACCTTAGTGGTGGTTGCGCTAAAGTATCCAAGCTTCCCGAAGCTGTCAGTCAGCGGCTTGGGATGCCGGTGGAATTGTTAAAACCCTTGCAGAAGATTGTCTGCAATGAAAAAGAGTTTGACCCTGAATACCTTCAGGAAATAAGCCCGTTTATAGCAGTTGCAGCTGGGCTGGCTATGAGGAGGTTAGGGGACAAATGATAAAAATAAATCTATTACCTGTTAGAGCTGCCAAGCGTAAAGAGACTGTACGACAACAGGCAGTTATTCTCGCCGGCACTCTCGTTCTTGTGCTTCTGATTGCTTTGGGTGCCTACTCATATTTTCTTATCCGAATTAATTCCACAAAAGATGAGATAAGTAAGGCTGAGCAAGAGTTAACTGAATTAAAAGCAAAGATCGGGAAAATAAATGAGTTAGAGAAGCTGAAAGCGGAAGTTACAAAAAAGCTGAATGTATTAAATCAACTGAGAAGAGAAAAAACTGGTCCGGTTAACAGGCTTCAGACTATAAGCCAAGCTGTACCTGAAAGGCTTTGGTTAACAAATTATGTTGAGAGTGGAACGACGGTGACTCTAACTGGGGTAGCTTTTACTGAAGAACTTATTGCTGATTTCATGAGGAGTATCGAGCAGTCACCCGATTTTATGAATGTGGAACTGGTCGTTTCGGAGCAGGTAATGATTTCGGGAATGAAATTAAAGAAATTTGATCTCAGGTTTGGCCTCGAGCCTCCTAAGGGGTAATTGCTGGATATTTATGCTGCTGCCACATTTGTTACGGGGATAAATCATGGACCTTGGAATTGATAAAATCGCAAAACTTCCGAATAAGCAAAAAATTGCCTTATTGATACTTTTGCTTCTTGCTGAAGTTACCGTGCTTTTCTTTTTACTGATTCAGCCGAAATATAAAGAACTGAAAAAACTGGACGAAAAATTAGCCGGTCTTCAGCAGCAGGTTCAAGAAAACAGAATACTTGCTGCACGACTGCCGATCCTGATAAAGGAGTATGAGCAGTTGTCTCGGCAACTTAATGCTGCGCTTACTGAGCTTCCAAATGAGCGGGAAATTCCAGGGCTTCTTACGAGTGTAACAGATGAAGGCAAGAAGGCTGGCCTTGATTTTCTTGTATTTCGCCCAAAACCAGAACAGCCGAAGGATTTCTATGCTGCCGTTCCTGTAGATATAACCGTTTCAGGGACATTCAGCAGTGTTGGTAATTTCTTTTCTGCAGTGGGTAATCTGCCTAGGATCATGAATATCAGCAACGTCAAATTTTCTGATATTAAAAGCAGTGGTAATCAAACTTCATTGAAGGTTACTTGTCTTGCTACAACATTCCGTTTCCTGGAAAAGGAAGAGCAGAAAAATGATAAGAAACAGAAAAAATAAAGTTGTTATTTTGACAGTTTTTCTTGCTGTGATCTCCCTGAGTCTGGTGGGCTGCGGCAAAAAAGAGTCGCCGCCAAAGGCTACCCCACAGGCAAAGAAGTCAGTTGGGAAAAAGCCGTTGTTCAACAACAACTTTCTTCCTCACAGACTGCGGCGCCGACGTCCTTGGCTGTTGACTTTACCACAAAGAAAGACCCTTTTAAGCCCTATGCTGCATTGACTGTGGGGGCACTTGCTCCGAAAAAGAACCGCTTCGGACAAATTATCCCAATACTAAATTATGAACTTAATCAATTTAGCGTGAAAGGTATCATAATTGGCCTCAAAGAAAATAGCGCCTTGATTGTTGACCCCACAGGGAAACCGTATGTAGTTAAGGCCGGTATGGAAATTGGACGTAATGAGGGCAAAATTATAAAAATTACCTCTGCATACATCGAGGTGTTTGAACAGTATCGTGATGAAGCAGGTAAGTTAACCAGGAATACAACAAAGCTAATGTTGCCCAAGAAAGAATAAGGAGATTCACGGATGAGAGCATTCACTGCAATCAAGAGAATCAAGCTACTAGTCGTAATGAGCCTATTTCTGGTAACCGGGTGTGCGCAAAATGCCTATTCCGTCAAAGAGGATAGTGTGTCTGGTAGCAATATGGTGATTCTCCGTGATATCACTGTTTCTGGTGAGGGGTATCAGACCAAAATTGAAATCACTGCCGATAAACCAATTACCTACACTTCATATTCTCTTACCGGACCGTACCGAACCGTTATCGATTTGTCCCAGACTAGCCCTGGCACGGTAGTCGTTCCCCAACTCGGTGCAAACTCATTAGTTAAGAAGATTGATCTTACAAGTACCGATTTGACGGGTGGTTCTCTCTCAAGGCTTACCATCGAAACTGCGGAAGCAGTTGAGTTCGTTGTTTCGAGTGATGCAACTGATACGTTAAAGTTGTTAGTTGCTATCCCCTCTACGCCGGTTGTGGAAAATAGCATTTCATCTGCTCCTGTTGATGCAACTCCAGTCGTTCCTGCTCTTGTTCCGGCAAATGAAATGAATTCTGCACCTCAAGTGGTTTCCAGTGTTCCTCCCCCTGATGATAATGATCGAGGGATTCTGCCTTCTTTTACCGAGGCTACGTTGACTTCCCTGGATGTTACAAGTAACGGCATCGCAATTAATACCGGATTGAAGGTCGATAAATACAAGTACTTCGAATTATCTAATCCCCAGCGGCTGGTTCTTGATCTTTATAATGTGAAGAATTCAGTTGCTCCTAAAACAATAGCTCTTAACAGCTTCGGTGTCGAAAATGCCCGTCTCGGCACCTATCCGAATAAAGTAAGAATTGTATTCGATTCGCTGAAAACTGCTTTTCCTGCCTTTACTATTGAAAAAACAGATACTGGGTTGATGGTCTGTTTTAGTGAGCAACCAAGAGTTCCCTTACAAAACAGCACAGCTGCCATGAATGTATCTCCCCCTGAAACATCGGTGATAAAACCGGTTGTTAAAAGTGTTTCTGGTATTGAAGCTGTCGATTTCAAGATGCTTTCTGACGTATCTCGTGTCTCGGTCACGCTAAATGGAGAGTGTGACGTAACGGGGCCGACAAGAATATCTGATGGTTTGATGCTCACTTTTACAAAGTGCGGGCTTCCAAAACATCTACAGCGTCCTTTTGATACAAGTGCCTTTGCGAGTGTAGTCAAGAAAATAACACCGTATCAAGTAAGGATTAAAGGTCGTCAAGATGCCAAGATTCAGGTTGCATTGCGAGAGGATGCTTCTTATTCTTTGAAAAAAGAAGGTAATGTTTTTAACCTCGACATTACCAATCCACCTCAGACGTATGCATCAGCGGAAGTTCCTGCAGAACGTATTCCCATAATTGTTTCTTCATCAAAAATTACACAGCCTTCTGAAAAGGTGGCCATACGTAAAACAGACCAGAATAAACAAATATATATTCAGAATGAAGCTGATAAGCGTTTTGGCAGGAAAACCTATACCGGGAAAAAAGTTACTCTTGAATTTGCAGACGCAGATGTTAGAAAGATATTTCAATTAATTGCGGAAGTAAGTAATTTGAATTTTCTTGTAGGTGATGACGTTTCAGGGACAATCAGTATTAAACTTGTAAATGTGCCCTGGGATCAGGCGTTGGACGTCATCCTTGAAACCAAAGGTTTGGGGATGAAGCGGGAAGGGAATATTGTTCTGATCAAACCCAAAAGTAAAATGGTGTCGCTAGCTGATGAGGAACTGGCTGCTACTCGCGCTTTTGAGCGGACGCTTGAACTTAGAACGAGAATATTTGACATAAATTATGCATCGGTATCTGATGTTGCCGGACAGTTTCAGTCCTTCAAAAGCGAACGAGGTACCATTTCTGTTGATAGTCGTACCAACAGGGTAATAGTAACTGATGTTGAACCTGCTATAGAAAAAATGGCGAATCTGTTGAAGGCACTCGATATACCTGAGAAGCAGGTTCTTATAGAAGCTCGGATTGTGGAGGCCAGTTCTACTTTTTCCCAGGATCTCGGGATACAATGGGGAATCCATTATCGCGATGGATCTGCTTCCCTGTTCGGTCTTAACAGCCTTGATACCGGATTTGGCGGGATTGTTACGAATGTTGCTAATACCACAGGATTACCAGCCGCTACAGCAGCAGGAGGAGCGCTTGGACTTTCATTTGGTAAATTGACCAGCAATGTTCAGGTTGACCTCAGACTGTCAGCCGCAGCAGAAGCCGGCCAGGTGAAAATTATATCAACACCTAAAGTTGTTACTTTGAATAATAAGTCCGCGAAAATATCCCAAGGCCAGATGATACCTTACTCGACTGTTTCCGCTGAAGGAACAAAGACAGAGTTTGTCGAAGCTGCATTAACGTTAGAGGTTACACCACATATTACTTCTGATGGCAGCGTTTCAATGAAAATTAAAGCGACGAATAATTCGGCGGGAAGTGCTGCAACCGGTGTTGCACCTCCGATCAATAAAAAGGAGGCAACCACAGAGCTATTGGTACAAAGCGGAGAGACAACTGTTATTGGTGGCATCTATGTTGATTCGGATAGTAATACCGATAGCGGTGTACCTTTCTTGAAGGACATCCCATTGCTTGGATGGTTGTTTAAATCGAACAACCAGAACAAAACAAAAAGTGAGCTGCTGATATTTATTACTCCTAAAATAGTTAGTTGAGATGCTGCAGAGTTTCGGTAAGAATGAAATCATAAGCTTTGACGATTACATAAAAATAAATGTTACCCATTAGTGGAGGTTAGTAAAAATGAAAAAAATGTCGGTCTTTATTTTGGCTTCACTTGCCTTATCCTTATTCGTTAGTGGTTGTGGTGGTTCTGGTTCGTCAGATTCAACTGCTACGGGAGCAACTGTTTCCATATTAGCATCTATTGCAGATGGTACATCAGTATCTGCTTTCTCAAATTACAGCAGTGGTACCTTTACCCCAGCTACTGCCAGTTTTACCTTGACGAGCACCATCTTTAGCGGTGCGCTTAGTCCCTCTCCGGTAACAGTTAATAGTATAGATGTCAGTTATGTCCCACTTGAATATAATTCTACTACCCATGCACTTTCTCCTCCGATAGGCACGGTCTACCATAGAGCGGTCGGCGGAGTTGTAACTGCTGGTGGGACTCTTGATTTAACAGATATTATGATCTTCACCTCGATCGTGGGCGTTCAAGGCAATACTGCCATAACTTCACTGCTAAATAGTGGATTTGATCTTCCGTATGCGGCAACTGTTACTTTTAATATGAACGAGGACACTACGAATACACCGATGACGTGTGCAGCTACAATTGAACTTATTTTGACAAAATAACTGTTTGTTACGAGGCACTATCTTTGAAGGGAAATGTTGGCAAATTGCCGATATTTCCTTTCTTTGTTTATTGATAAAGTTGATATATATGTAATCAGGCTGGAAATGCTGACTCTTGATGAGTCTTCGAGCTTGTGACATACTAATCCCCATGATTACGGAGAAATGATGATACGCTACCTTACAGCCGGAGAGTCACATGGACCTCAACTTACTACTATTATTGAAGGTTTCCCTGCCGGACTGAAAATATCATATGAACATATTAATGCCGACCTTGCCAGAAGACAGGGTGGGTACGGCCGTGGCGGGAGGATGCAGATCGAAAAGGATTCTGTGGAAATTCTTTCCGGAGTTCGCTGGGGGGAAACAATTGGTTCACCCATCACTCTCAGTATCAAAAATCGTGACTGGGAAAACTGGAGTGATAAAATGTCTCCGCGAGAAGAATCCCGTGAAGACAAGATTCGAGTCACACGTTCACGGCCTGGGCATGCTGATTTAGCTGGGGTGATTAAATATAATCAGAAGGATGTTAGAAACATTCTAGAGCGCTCCAGCGCGAGAGAAACCGCTATTAGGGTTGCTGCTGGCACGCTGGCCAAGAGCTTCCTCTCCGAATTTGGGGTAACTGTCTATGGTTATGTGGCTGAACTTGGCGGAATCTCTACCGATCGACCCGATGTGTCGATTGAAATGCTGAAGGAAATGATCTCTTCTTCAGAATTTTATACCTATGATGCATCTGCTGACAAGCGAATGAAATCACTCGTGGATAATGCGCGTGAAGCCGGTGATTCAGTCGGTGGCATCGTTGAAGTAACTGCTACCGGAGTACCGGTAGGTCTCGGCTCGCATATCCAGTGGGACCGTAAAATCGATGCGCGACTGGCAATGGCAATTATGAGCATTCAGGCTTTTAAGGGTGTTGAAATCGGTATGGGGTTTGAAACAGCCCGGAGACCTGGGTCACAGGTACATGATGAAATCTATTACGATTCGTCACGTATTACCCATGGCGAACGGATTGGTTACTACAGAAAAACCAATAATGCCGGTGGAATCGAAGGTGGGATCACCAATGGCGAGGATATTGTTGTTCGCGCCGCGATGAAGCCGATCCCCACTCTGTACAAGCCGCTCATGTCGGTTGATATAGCTACTCGGGAACCAATCGAAGCAACAGTGGAGAGATCCGATGTCTGCGCGGTTCCAGCTGCTACCGTGATTGCGGAGGCAGTTGTTGCCATTGAGTTAGCCAATGCTTTTCTGGAGAAGTTCGGTGGCGATTCAATGGAAGAAATTCGCAGAAATTATGATGCCTACCTAGAGTATCTGAAGGCCATATGACACAAAATATCATTTTAACCGGTTTTATGGGTACTGGTAAAAGTACTGTTGGAAGGTTTTTAGCTGAACAATTGCACTATACTTTCTGTGATCTTGATTCAGTTATCGTTCAAAAGGAAGGTCAATCCATAAACTCCATATTCGCCAGCCAGGGTGAAGGTTATTTTCGAGAAGTGGAATCAGCAATGTTGAGAGCTGTTTTGCAACAATCCTCCCAAGTGGTCTCAACGGGGGGCGGTGCCGTTATCACCAAGGAAAACCGTGATCTCATGAAAAATGCGGGAGTTGTCATTAATCTTGTGGCTTCCCCGGAAACGATTCTACAGAGACTTCACGCTGATGAAGAAAGACCCCTGCTTCGTGAGTCAAAGAATCTCCCGCAGATACAAAATCTGCTTCAGCAACGTGAGTTGTTCTATGCTGAGGCCAACATTAGAATTGACACTGATGGAAAAAATGTAGAAGATGTTGCCCGTGATATCCTGAATTTTCTTGAAAGAGGTGCGTGAATTTGCAAAAGCTTCTGGTGAGCCTTGGAGAGAGGAGTTACACTATCCAAATCGGGAATGGACTCCTTTCCGCTTTGGGCGAGAAGTGCAACGAACTTGTACTTGGTTCCACGGCAGCAATTGTTACTAATTCCACCGTTGGACGGTTTTATGCCGAAACGGTAAAAGCATCCCTTGAGAATGCAGGTTTTTTCACACATCTGGTTGAAATCCCTGACGGTGAGTCGTTTAAGAATTCCGTAACTCTTAATGGTATTTATGATGCTCTTCTCGAGGCTGGTCTGGGCCGAGATTCCTTCCTTGTTGCACTTGGAGGGGGGGTGGTCGGCGATGTTACAGGTTTTGCTGCTTCAACTTTTCTGCGGGGAATCCCTTTTGTTCAGGTGCCGACAACTTTGTTGGCGCAGGTGGACAGCAGCGTAGGTGGCAAAACCGGTATTAACCATGCGCTGGGAAAAAACCTGATTGGTTCTTTTTATCAACCAAGCCTGGTACTCATCGACACCGAGACCTTGTCAACCTTACCCGAGAGGGATTATGTGAGTGGACTGGCAGAAGTCTTGAAATATGGTGTGGTTTGTGACGGAGATTTTTTCAGATATATAGCCGGAAATGTTGAGAATCTCCTCAAACGTGATAGGGATTGTCTCCAGGAGGTAATCAGAATTTCTTGTACTCTGAAAGCCTCGGTTGTCGAGCGGGATGAAAAAGAGGGCGGCTATCGAGCTGTTCTCAATTATGGCCATACGTTTGCCCATGCCATTGAGCGACTTACCAACTACACGTCTTTTTTGCACGGTGAAGCCGTAGCAATCGGGATGGTGCAGGCCGCAAGGCTTTCCGCGTTGAAGGGATATGCTGAGCAGCACGATACAGAATCTATCGTCGACCTTTTGAAATCTCTTGGCTTACCTGTTGACCTTGTTCCTTTTCCCGTCGATCAATATTATCAGGCATTGCTGAAAGATAAAAAGATGCGGTCACGAGGTATTAACTTCGTTTTTAATAAGGGAATAGGTGATTCCGTCATTGAAAACGTATCTGACTGGGACTTCCTGCTGCAGGTTGTTCGAGGTGAGGTGTAACGATGGAAAAGGAATCAACCTCTTTCTGGGCGGATATAAAAAAATATGAGGACATCTTGGCAAAGGACCCGCGATCCTATTGTTTCGCTCCGTTGTCTGAGTTGTATCGAAAGCTCGGCCTGTTAGATGATGCAGTATCGGTTGCCAAAAAGGGCATAGAAATTCACCCGGAGTATGTCGGTGGTTTTATGGCTCTTGGGCGCGCACTTTCTGAAAAGGGTAACAGGGAGGAGGCCAAGGCTTCGCTCGAGAAGGTTGTTTTGGCAACGCCCGAGAACTTGCTTGCACAAAGACTTCTCAGTCAGATTTATCAGGAGGAAGGGAACCTGTTTGCCGCAGAACGTGCTTTGCAAATTCTGGTCAGTTTTAATCCTGAAGATACTGAGAGTTCTCTTGCTTTAGAGGTCTTGCAACGCTCGATGCAGGCATCCAGGGACAGCGAATTTCTTTCTCCTTCTCCTATGAATATGAGGGAAGATGCTGGTGCTGCAGAGGCTTCTGGTGATTCATGTTTGGCTGAAGCTGAGCAGACATTCTCTTCACTGGTACTTGATGATGCGCGTTCATGTGCAGATCTTGATGGCGTTCAGACCCTGTCAAGTTCATCCGAAGATACTCTGCCGGAAGATGAAATGCCTGATTCAGAATCCGGGATACTCCCTTTGGCGACCGTTACCCTTGCAGAATTGTATGAAGGACAGGGCTTTTACGAAAGGGCATTGGAAGTATATACCGATCTTATGAACAAAGATCCGGAGAGCCCTACGCTGAAAGAGCGGGTAACAGATTTGTCAAATCGTTTGGGAAAAGTGAAATCTGGATTAAATCTGGCTGCTTCTTCGACAGATTTACCCGGAGACGATTCCGGGTATCTGCTCCCCGATGATAAGGGTTGCGATGAGAAAATCCTGGATTCACTGGGATTATGGCTAGATGCTATCAGGAGGAGACAAGAATGTCGATAAAGTCAGTGTTGCGGGAAATAGTCGAAAATGTCGATGGTGCGCTCGGCGCGATAGTGATGGGTTATGATGGTATTCCGCTTGATGAATATATTTGCGAGGGTTCTCCCATCGATTTGCAGGTATTATCGGTGGAATATGCTACAGTGCTTAAAGAAGTCAGGAAAGCAGTAGATGTTCTTGGTTCAGGAATAATGGAAGAAATATCAATCAACACCGATGTTTCCCGCGTAATTATTCGCGTTCTTGATAATGATTTATTTGTGATACTTGCCCTCCTCGTCGACGGTAACTATGGTAAGGGGAGATATGTCCTGCGACAGTCTTCTTCTCGCATACTAGAGATACTTCAATAATTGATGACTGCCCTTCCACTGTGTCTGGACGTATTTGCTGAGTCTTCACTAGACCTGGTGAATTCGTTGCCTGAATTTCAGCTCTGCAGTACCCTGGGAATCCTATGAAGATACTAGTTATACATGGTCCGAATCTGAACCTCCTTGGAACTCGCGAACCGGACGTCTACGGAACCTTTACCCTTGACGATATTACTGCTTCTCTTTCGCAACTGGCCGTTGAACTGGGTTGCGATCTTTCCATGGTTCAATCAAATTCTGAAGGTACGCTTGTTGATTCTATTCAGGCTGCCAAGGGGGTTTTTCACGGGATACTCATCAACCCTGCTGCCTATACCCATACCAGTGTAGCTATTCGCGACGCTCTTTCCGCAGTTGCCCTGCCAACGGTAGAAGTACATCTCTCCAACATTCACAAACGTGAGGAGTTTCGACATCATAGTTTTGTTGCTCCTGTTGCAGTCGGCCAGATTTCAGGTTTTGGCCCAGACAGTTACCTGCTTGGCCTGCGTGCTCTTGTAAATTTCGTGAGGCAACAGACTAAAGGGTGATGTGCGGAATTCTTCGGATTGTTGTTGGGAAATGGGTCATTTTTACCCTGTAACGGTCAGCTTGCGACGGGAAAAAATGATTGTAAAGAGGGGTCGCTTGTGCTAAAAAACAGGGTCGCTGCCGCTAGGGAATTGCTGCTGCGTTTTGATATAGACGCACTACTTGTTTCAGATATAAAGGATATCAGGTATCTTTCAGGATTTACCGGCAGCGAGGGGCTTTTGCTGTTGGCAGGGACAGAAACCGTTCTCTTGGTAGATTCCCGCTATACGACCCAAGCGCAGGCGGAGACGATCGGTTGCACGGTCTTTGAGTTTCGAGAGAAAAAGACTGCTCTTGCTTCTCTGCTTTCAGAACATGGCTTGAGCTCATTGGGCATTCAGGCTGAAAGAGTGTCCGTTTCGTTCTTTAATGAACTTGTCAAAAACTTCCCGACAGTCCGTTTGGTTCAATTAGGTGCTGAAGTAGCGCTGTTACGGGTGATCAAGGACGCTCAAGAGATTACGCGGTTGGAAAAGGTTGCCAGTATTGCTTCAGACTCTTTGATTGATACCTTGCAGACGATTCAGCCTGGTGATACGGAAAGAGATGTTGCGCTTCGCCTCGAGTTTGCTATGCGCACGGCAGGGGTTGATGATAAAGCTTTTGATTTTATTGTTGCTTCAGGTGAGCGGGGGGCGCTTCCCCATGGAAGAGCAACCAGTAAATCGATATGTTACGGAGAATTGGTTACTATTGACTTCGGTGCGCTGCTCGATGGGTATAATTCTGACGAGACGGTAACTGTCGCATTAGGTGAGCCGAATGATCAACAGCGCCAAATATACCAGATTGTAAAAGATGCCCATGACAGAGCATTCGAGGCTGTCAAACCCGGTGTACGATTTAAGGACATCGACTCGGTTGCGCGCGAATACATCACCCAAAAGGGGTATGGAGACTATTTCGGTCATGGTCTTGGGCATGGAGTCGGTTTGGATATCCATGAAAAACCGGTTTTATCTTTCCGCAGCGAGGATGTCGTCCTCGAGGGAATGGTTTTTACGATTGAACCCGGCATTTATCTTCCCGGGTGGGGTGGGGTCAGAATTGAAGATTTGGTGGTCGCCACCTCTGACGGATGTCGCTTGTTGTCACGGGTTCCTAAGGATTTAATGGTACTCTAAAAGCACAAAGCGGAAGAGTGGTCTTCCGTCATGAAAGCTGGTCCTATTGCTCCGGCGTGGACCTTCAAAAAGGAGAAACAAATGGATATCAAGGATATCAGATCTCTCATAAAGATGGTCACCGAAACCGATATCACCGAATTTGAATTGGAGTCCGGTGGTGAAAAAATCAAAATCCAGAGGGGCAATCGTGTTGAATCAGTCAGCTATGCTGTCAATCAGCCGATGACTATTCAGCAGCCATTAGTGGCTCCGGTCGCGGCTTCAGCTTCAGAGGTTCCCCCGGTTACTCAGCCTGCCACGCAGGAGACGGATGCTTTACAAAAGATAACCTCACCCATTGTCGGCACCATTTATCATGCGCCGTCACCCGACTCTCCTGCCTATGTTGAGGTTGGCCAGGTGGTTGAGAAAGGACAAGTTCTTTGTATTGTCGAGGCAATGAAACTGATGAATGAGATTGAGGCTGAGTATCGTTGCAAGATTGTAAAAATCTGCAAGGAGAATGCACAACCAATCGAATATGGTGAGACACTGTTTTTGGTGGAGCCAGTATAATAGCCAGAAGCTCGGCGCTTTCTTTCGATTGAAACCAGACAGGCAGTATGCTCTCTCCCGATTGGAGATTATTGGATGTTTCATAAAATACTCATAGCAAATCGTGGTGAAATAGCTCTGCGGATTATAAGGGCTTGCAAGGAACTGGGAATTAAGACAGTTGCAGTTTATTCTACTGCGGACAGTAATTCTCTTCATGTAAAGCTGGCAGATGAAAGTGTCTGTATCGGGCCGGCATCAAGCCTCCTGAGCTACCTGAATGTCAATGCGATCATAAGTGCCGCAGAATTGACCGATGCGGAAGCCATTCACCCGGGATACGGTTTCTTGGCGGAGAATGCTGCTTTTGCTGAAATCTGCGAGAACTGCGGCATTACGTTCATTGGTCCTACCTCCGAAAGCATGCGGCAGATGGGCGACAAGATTAGTGCCCGACAGACAATGATCGCGCAGAACGTGCCGATTCTTCCCGGAACAAAAGATGCTGTGCAGGATGTTAACGAAGCAGTAAAGGTCGCAAAGAAAATTGGTTTTCCCGTCATTATCAAGGCATCAGCGGGCGGGGGAGGCAGGGGCATGAAGATTGTTCATTCACCTGCTGCCCTGCCGAATGCATTTGCTACTGCCAGGGCGGAAGCTCAGGCCGGATTCGGGAACCCTGAAGTTTATATAGAAAAATATTGCCAGCAGCCCCGACATGTTGAAATTCAAATCCTGGGGGACAAGCATGGCAACGTTATTCATCTCGGCGAAAGGGATTGCTCCATTCAGCGACGGCATCAGAAACTCATTGAGGAGGCTCCCTGCTCTGTCCTGACGCCGCAGCTCCGCGCGGCTATGGGTGATGCAGCGGTTCGAGCAGCGAAAGCTGTTGACTATAATAGTGCCGGGACTGTCGAGTTTTTACTGGATTCCGATAATAATTTCTATTTTATGGAAATGAATACCCGTATCCAGGTGGAGCATCCTGTTACCGAGATGGTCACCGGGATTGATATTGTTCGTGAGCAGATACGTTCTGCCGCTGGTCTGAAGCTTCGATACAAACAAAGTGACGTTAAAATTAAAGGTCATTCGATTGAATGTCGAATAAATGCAGAGGATCCCTTTAAATTTACCCCGTGTCCTGGTAAGATTACCTCGTATCATACGCCGGGTGGGCTCGGAGTCAGAGTTGATTCATTTGTCTATGATCAATACACGGTGCTTCCCCATTACGATTCACTCATATCCAAGTTGATAGTACATGCAGATACGAGGGAAGATGCAATTCGGAGGATGCTTCGGGCTCTTGATGAGTATATAATCGAGGGGATAAAAACAACGATCCCGTTCCATAAGAGAGTTTTGTCCAATAAGGACTTCATTGAAGGGAATCTTGATACAGGATTTCTTGAAAGGATGGTTTTGGAGTAGTATGGACTTCCCGGAAGAGTTGCAATATATTAAAGAACATATTTGGGTGAGGGTCGAAGGTGGGAAGGCAGTCGTTGGAATTACCGACTATGCTCAGAGTGAACTGGGGAAAATTACCTCCGTTGAACTTCCCGAGGTCGGTGATGAGATTCAGCAAGCGGACTGTTTCGGTTCAGTTGAGGCCAGAAAAACAGTTGCCGATCTCTATGCACCTCTTACCGGAACGATTCTGGAATTGAATGAAGAGTTGCTCGATAATCCTGCACTTCTGAATGAGGATCCTTACGATAGCGGCTGGATCATGGTGGTTTCTCTGGATGATCCGGAAGAATTAACCTTGCTGCTTTCCGCTGAAGAGTATGCTGAAGCTCTGGAAGAATTCGACTGAATATAATCCCTGCCGTACGGGAATGAGGATGAAAAACTGTGGGACTGCGTATCGGACAGATTGACTATGCAAACTGTTTTCCGATTTTTACAGCACTCCAGAAAAACTTTGATTGCAACGACTATCGGTTTGTGCGGGGGACACCCTCGGCACTGAATCGGCAACTTTTGGCCGGTGACATTGACCTCTGCCCTTCTTCTTCCATCGCCTATGCTCGATCCGCGGATACTCTTCGCCTTATTCCAGATCTTTCCATAAGCTCTGTCGGTGCTGTTAAAAGCGTCAAGCTCTTTTCCCGTGTTCCCCTTGAAAAACTAGATCATATGCGTATTGGTCTGACGGTAGAATCAGAGACCTCAATTGCCCTCCTCAAAATCATATTCCAAAAATTTTACCGATTCTCAAATGAGTTTGTCCCGGCAGCAGTTGGCGGATCCTCTACTGTGGGAAAGAATTGCCCAGCGATCCTCGTAATCGGCGATACGGCGCTCAAGTGGAGTTTGAAATTTCCTGACTTGTACCAGTACGATCTTGGAGAACTATGGTTTTCCCTTACCGGGCTTCCATTTGTTTTCGCACTCTGGATGATACGAGATGATGTGATTTGCATGAGGCCGGAGGAATCCATGCGTATCCGAGCCACTTTGATTGATGCAAAGCGAATTGCGGTTTCAACAGTCGAGGAATTGACTTCAGAGTGTACGGAATACGGCTGGATGGGGCGGGAGGCTCTGCTAGATTATTGGAAAACCATATCGTATGACCTGACGCCATGGCATCTGGAAGGAGTAAAGACATTCTTCCGATCCGCCAGAGAGGTTGGCCTGTTGGAGAAGGAACCGGCTATCCGATTCCTCCAGGGTACGCAAAAAGGGGGAAGTTGATCCTTCCCCCTGTAACGCATGACTTCCTGAAAGGCTGAATTACTTCTTCTTGCCGGCTGCTTTCTTGGATGCCTTAAGCGGGTTGACTTTAAGGTCTTCTGTCTTAAGCTCGATTTTTACATGGGTGGCAAAGTTACAGATACCGGACGTCCACTTCTTCTCTGGGGACGGGTATACACTACAGACCTTGCCAATCGATCCATCGACAATTCTTTCACAACCTTCACAATTCTCCACGATGGTCTGGCAGGAGCCTCCGCTGAAAATGCAACCTTGTTTTCCCCAAAAAGTACACTCGGTACCTGGGAGTACCGTTTGACACTGCATTGTACGACCTCCTCTTTTTCATCCGTAATCGTATTACTTAGGTCACTGTAGCAATTTTGAAAGAAAAATGTCAATAAGAAAAATCCCGGTTCAAAGTGCTTTCCCTTGACTCGCGAATAGCAAGTATATTACCCTGAAAAACAGGTTTCGACGTGCTCCCAGGCTTGTTGCATGTCTTGCCTCTAGCGGCATTCCCGGTGGCTGAATTCGGGATCCCATCACATCTTGCTGATCGGAAAGCCTCCAGAACTGTTAACTCATTTTTCAGGAAATAGCTGAACTTCACAGGAGGTTACATGGAGCGTATTATCTTCGGCACTTCGGGTTGGCGAGGAATACTCTGCGAGGAGTTTACTTTTCCGAATGTTCGAAAAGTTATTCGTGCGATAGCAGGTCATGTAATAGAAGCGGGAGAGCAGCAAAAAGGCCTTGTTGTCGGCTATGACAGCCGTTTCATGGGGCAGCGATTCGCTCAAGAGGCTGCCAGAGTCCTTGCCGGATCAGGAATAAAAGCCTATCTTTGTGACCGAGACACACCTACCCCCGTAATTTCCCATGTGATTCTGCAAAAGAAAACCGCCGGTGCGGTTAATTTTACTGCAAGTCATAATCCTTATGATTATAATGGGATAAAGTTTTCCCCTTCGTGGGGAGGGCCTGCGCTTCCAGAATCGACGCAGGACATAGAACGCCGGATTCAAGAAGCAACAGAAGACGATAGTAGCGGGTGTGACACGCTGTCGGCGTTGATTGACAAGGGGCTTGTCCTTTCCATTGATCCCCGAAATTCCTACCTGGAGGATCTTGAAAGAAAAATCGATTTTGATGCCATTGCCACGATTGGCGGCATTGCGGTTGATCCTCTTTATGGGGCAGGGCGTGGCTATCTTGATGAACCACTTCTACGCCATAAGGTTCCCGTACGGTTGATCAATAATTTTTTAGATCCTTATTTCGGCGGATTCCCGCCTGAACCGGCAGAAAAGAATATTCCGGATTTGATTTCCCTGGTTAAGGGTGACCCGGACATCCGTCTTGGAATAGCAACTGACGGTGATGCCGACCGTTTCGGAATTATCGACGAGGACGGGACCTATATTGAACCGAACTACATCATCGCTCTCCTGCTTGATTACCTGGTGAGGACCAAAGGAATGCAGGGCGGCGTTGCCCGGAGTGTCGCAACTTCGCATCTGATTGATGCCGTTGCGGCGAAACACGGAATTGACCTTTATGAAACTCCTGTCGGATTTAAGTACATTGGGGAACTTATACGTCAGGATAAAATCATCATCGGCGGCGAGGAAAGTGCAGGGCTGTCAATTCGGGGGCACGTTCCTGAGAAGGACGGAATTCTGGCATGTTTTCTGGTTGCTGAAATGGTCGCCAGGGAAGGTCGCTCATTGCGAGAGCTTCTTGAGCGGCTCTATGCTGAAGTTGGGCGTTATGTTACAAAGAGAGAAAGTATTGCCCTTTCTCCCCAACTGGACGAAGGTTTCTTAGTGAAAATGGGGGCGATTCCTGCTGCATTTGCCGACATCAAGGTCGACAGGTTAATAACACTTGATGGAACCAAGTGTATTTTGGCCGATGGCAGCTGGGTTCTCTTTCGCAAGTCAGGTACTGAACCGGTAGTGCGTCTTTACGGAGAGTCATCCTCAGAGGAAAAGTTGAAGGCTCTCATGGCAGCTGCAAAAACCTTTGTTCTTACGTAGAGCTTATTATCTGTCCGAACCTTACGATGAAACCGGGGTCCGGTAGCACTATATATTCTGTGCCGTAGAACAAATTGATTGTTATATCTAAATAAAATCAACCTTTTGGAGGTTTGTATGTGGGATTATACGGACAAGGTTCGTGAACATTTCTTGAATCCGCACAATGTCGGCGAGATAACCGATGCTGACGCGATCGGTGAGGTTGGAAGCCTTGCCTGCGGTGACGCATTGAAACTTTACCTGAAGCTTGATGACAAGAAGGAACGTATTGTCGATGCAAAGTTCCAGACCTTCGGTTGTGCCAGCGCCATCGCGTCGTCATCTGCACTTACCGAGATAATCAAGGGGAGGACCCTTGATGAAGCTCTAGAGGTTTCCAACCAGGAAATTGCCGAATTCCTCGGAGGACTTCCCGAGGAGAAGATGCATTGTTCAGTAATGGGTCAGGAAGCCCTTGAGGTTGCCATTGCGAAGTATCGTGGTGGGCCGGTTCCCGGTCATGATCATGATCATCTTCACCCGGACATGGAGGGTGAGGTGGTTTGCAAGTGTTTTGGTATTACTGACCAGTTTCTTAAAAAGGTGATCAAAGATAACAAACTTCATACTGCCGAGCAGGTGACCCACTTTACCAAGGCCGGCGGCGGTTGTGGCGGATGTGTTCCAAAGATCACTGAGCTCATTGCCGAGGTATTGGGAGACGAGCCGAAGGAGGAGCGTAAACGCCCGGAGAAACTTACCAACCTCCGTAAGATGCAGCTTATCCAGGATATCCTTGAGAAAGAGGTTCGCCCGCAATTGTGGGCGGATGGTGGAGATCTTGAGCTTATCGACATCACCGGAAGTATTGTCCAGATTGCCTTCCGTAAGGCATGTGCCGGCTGTGTCTCATCCGGACATACCACCAAGTTTGTGGAACAGAAGCTGCGCGAGTTCGTGGCTGAGGACATCACGGTTGAGGAGGTCGAGGGATGAGGGAAGTCTACGTTGACAACAATGCAACGACCAAGGTCGATGAAGCTGTCTTCGAGGAAATGCGGCCCTATTTTTGTGAACTCTACGGAAATCCAAGCTCCATGCATTTTTTTGGCGGCCAGGTACAGAAAAAGATCGATGAGGCGAGAAAACGCACCGCAGCCCTCCTGGGCGCACTTCCAGAGGAAATCATCTTTACTGCCTGCGGGACGGAAAGCGACAACGCTGCAATTCGGTCTGCCCTTGAGATCTTTCCGGAAAAGCGCCATATTGTAACAACCCGAGTTGAGCATCCCGCGGTTCTCACACCCTGTCGTAATCTTTCGAAGCGCGGATACCGGGTTACGGAGCTATCGGTGGATGGTGAAGGAAACCTGGACCTTGATGAGCTCCGCGCAGTTGTCGACGACGATACTGCGATTGTTACCATTATGCATGCCAATAACGAAACGGGTGTTGTTTTTCCCCTTGAGGAAATTGGTGCCATTGTGAAGGAGAGGGGGGCTCTCTTTCATACCGATGCGGTTCAGGCGGTAGGGAAAAT
>RPRC01000110.1 GCA_003857395.1 Geobacter sp. | reverse complement strand
TATGAAAACTAAGTAGAAAGTATTGATAAAATAAGCTTGTATCCCAATCAAGTCAATACGATTTTTACCGTTTACATTTCTTCACCTAACGCAGGAAAGGACAGCTAGGAGTCTGTCGGACTTAGGAAATCGAAGCGAAAATTCGGCTGGGGGAGGACAGATTTTGTAGATTTTGCAGGGCAATAGTTGTTCTATTGACCAAAAAAGCGGCGAAATCTGGACCGTCCAGACGGATTTGCAGCAGATTTGCCCTAAGTCCGGCAGGCTTCTAGAACCTGTATCTTTGATTTGGACTTTCCATTATAGAGTGAGGTACACTGCACCATAATGACTCTGTCTCTTTATGTTCACTATCCATTCTGCCTGCGTAAATGCCTTTACTGTGCATTCAATTCCCGCACTGATATCTCCAGTTCCAGCGACGAGTATGTTGCCGGGCTGCTCCGGGAGTTGGCGATTCGCTCCAGAATGCCGGAAAAGGGCTCTTCCGCCGGAACCCTCTACTTTGGCGGAGGAACTCCTTCCCTCCTGGAGCCTGGCGAGGTGGAGCGGATCATCAACGCCGCCGCGAAATATTACTCACTTTCCGCTGATGCCGAGATTACTCTGGAATGCAATCCGGGCACGGTTGCCGGCGGAAAGCTTGCTGCGTTTCGTGCAGTGGGCGTAACTCGCCTTTCCCTCGGCGTCCAGTCATTTGACGACAATTTCCTGAAGAAGCTTGGCCGGGCGCATACTGCCGAAGAGGCCCGGTCAGCCTTTCGTGCCGCCAGGGAAGCCGGGTTTGACAATATCGGCATCGATCTTATTCATTCCCTGCCGGGGCAGACACTTGCACAGTGGGAAAGCGAGCTGTCGAGTGCCTGCGAACTGCGTCCGGAACATCTTTCGGTTTATGGTCTCACCGTGGAGGACGGGACTCACTTTGCCTGTCTGGAAGAAGAGGGGAAGCTTCCTCTTCCCGATGAGGAAGAATCGGCCTGCATGTACGAAAAATCAGCGGAGATTCTCGGAGCGAGTGGCTACGAACAGTATGAAATTGCGAATTTCGCCCGGCCCGGTTTCCGATCGCGACATAATTCCGGGTACTGGCAGCGTCGGCCCTATCTGGGATTCGGTGCCGGTGCCCACTCGTATCTCCGGCTGCCTGGACATGGCATCCGTTTCTCGAATAAGGAGCGAGTGGAGGACTATCTTCAGCTGATCTCCTCTGGCTGCCTCCCGACCGCCGAGAGCAGGAGTCTCTCTTGTGAGGAGGCCATGGCGGAGAGTCTGTTCCTCGGATTAAGGCTGACGGAAGGTGTCAGCCTCGACAGTTTTTACGAAGAGTTTTCCGTCTCTTTCCAAGAAGTATTCGGCAACGCCTGTTCTGACCTCTTTACCGCCGGGCTCCTGGAAATACGGAATGGTTTTCTGCGCCTCACAGAGAAGGCCCGGATCCTTTCGAATCAGGTTTTTGTCCGGTTCCTGTAGCAGGTAAAATTCCTTGACAAAAGAGGGGTCGGTTGTTACTTTTGTCTAAGTTAGCACTCAGGGTATTTGAGTGCTAACTTTCGTTACGGGGGCAGCAATGAACGATATCCTTACGGAGCGAAGCAGGCAAATTCTTGAGGCGGTCATTGATGATTACATCAGGACCGCGGAACCGGTTGGCAGCCGTACGGTGACCCGAAGGCATGGTCTCGCTCTGTCGCCGGCAACGGTGCGGAACGTCATGTCTGACCTGGAGGAGATGGGTTTTCTGTCCTCTCCCCATACTTCGGCGGGTCGAGTTCCCACTGACAAGGCTTTCCGCTTCTATGTGGATTCTCTTCTGCAGGTCCGTGCCATTACGGAGAACCAGCAGGAGGAAATTCGCCGGCAGTACCTGGTCCCCGGTCGCGATGTAGGAGAAATACTCAAGGAAACCAGCAGGATACTGTCGTCGATATCAAACTATATCGGAATTGTCATTGCACCGCGATTTGCAGCCAATGTCTTCCGCCAGATCGAGTTTGTCAAGCTCTGCGGTAAACGGATCCTGGTGATTCTCGTTTCGGAAAACGGGACTGTCCAGAACAGGGTCATAGAGGCTGATGAGGAGCTCTCTTTCGAAGACCTGGTGAAGATGACAAATTATCTGAATGAGCTCCTGCATGGGTTGACGATCTCGGAGGTGAAATCCAGGATCATCCGGGAGATGACGGACGAGAAGGTCCGCTACGACAAGCTTCTGACCCGGGCCCTCAAGCTTTCGGAAGTGACTCTGGAAGAGTCTGCCGCGGATGTTTTCGTTGAGGGTCAGGTCAATATTCTCGAACAGCCGGAATTCGCGGATGTGGAGAGGATGAAGGAGATCTTTTACACCTTTGAGGAGAAGAGCCAGCTCATCAAACTTTTGGACTGCTGCTTGAAAGCTGACAGGGTGAATATATTTATTGGTGCCGAGAACTTTTTGAGTCGGATGAACCAGATGAGTGTCATTACCGCTTCCTATGCAAGCGGTCCGAATACCCTCGGGGTTCTCGGTGTAATCGGCCCCACCCGTATGGGGTACGACAAGGTAATCCCCATCGTTGACTATACGGCACGAATGCTCAGCGAGCTGTTGGGACGGGAATAAAGAGCGAAAAGGAGTATCTGTGAAAATGAAAAAGCATGACACCGAAACAAACGGTGTGGAACATACGGCGCAAGAGGCGGAAGCTGCTGAAGGGGCAGCCACTGAGACGGAAACAGTGCTGGATCCGGTTGAGAAGATCCGGCAGCTTGAGGAGGCCCTGGCAACGAAAGAAGCTGAAGTAGCTGCCAACTGGGACAAATATCTCCGCGAGCGTGCAGACCTGGAAAACTATCGCCGCCGTGTGCAGAAGGAAAAGGAAGACCTCATGAAGTACGGCAATGAATGCCTTATCACGGAGATACTTCCGGTTCTGGACAATATGGAACGGGCCCTGGACCATGCCTCGGAGGAAAGCCTTTCCGCGATTATCGAAGGGGTAAATCTGACCCGCTCCATGCTCCTGTCGGTTCTGAAGAAATTTGGCGTAGAGCCCATCGAGACGAAAGGAGCCACCTTTGACTCGGCTTTCCATCAGGCCATGTGCCAGGTCGAGAGCAATGACGTTGCTCCGAATTGTGTCATAGAAGAGTATCAGAAGGGTTATCTCCTGAATGACCGCCTCCTGAGACCCGCGATGGTTTCAGTGGCAGCAGCGGCAAAAAACGGGGACGAATAAATTTTGGCCGTTCCCCTTGTTTTTTTCCGAGTACATAATTAGCTTTACGATTGAGAGACATCAAAAGGAGGAATACATATATGAGTAAGGTAATCGGAATCGATCTGGGCACTACCAACTCCTGCGTTGCCATCATGGAGGGGGGAGAGCCCGTTGTTATAGCCAACGCGGAAGGAAGCCGCACAACGCCGTCCATGGTCGCCTTCACGGATAGCGGAGAAAGACCGGTGGGCCAGCAGGCCAAGCGTCAGGCGGTCACCAATCCGGAGAACACCCTGTTTTCCATCAAGCGTCTCATTGGCCGCAAGTTTGATACCGAGGCGGTGAAAAAGGATATCGCGATTTCCCCTTTCAAGATCGTGAAGGCGGAAAACGGCGATGCCTGGGTGGACGTGAGGGGCAAGCAGTATTCGCCGCCGGAAATCTCTGCAATGATTCTGCAGAAGATGAAGAAAACCGCTGAAGACTATCTGGGAGAAACGGTCACCGATGCAGTCATTACCGTTCCGGCCTACTTTGATGACTCCCAGCGCCAGGCAACCAAGGATGCCGGCAAGATTGCCGGTTTGAATGTCCTCAGGATCATCAACGAGCCGACTGCTGCGGCCCTTGCCTACGGACTTGACAAGAAGAAGGACGAGAAAATCGCGGTATTCGACCTTGGTGGCGGTACCTTTGACATCTCGATCCTTGAACTGGGCGAAGGGGTGTTCGAGGTTAAATCGACCAACGGCGACACCTTCCTCGGCGGAGAGGACTTCGACCAGAAGGTCATCGACTGGATTGCCGACGAGTTCAAGAAGGATCAGGGTATCGATCTGCGTTCCGACAAGATGGCGCTCCAGCGTCTCAAGGAAGCGGCGGAAAAGGCCAAATGCGAACTCTCCACCTCGGTGGAGACCGACATCAACCTGCCGTTCATTACCGCTGATGCCAGCGGTCCGAAGCACCTGACCCTGAAGCTGACCCGCGCCAAGCTTGAAGCCCTCTGTGCCGAGCTGATCGCAAAATTGGAAGGTCCGTGCCGGACGGCGCTGAAAGATGCCGGCCTCTCCCCCAGCGAAATCGATGAGGTAATTCTGGTGGGTGGTATGACCCGCATGCCGATCGTACAGACAAAGGTGCAGGAAATCTTCGGCAAGGTCCCCAACCGGGGCGTCAATCCTGATGAAGTGGTGGCCATCGGTGCTGCCATCCAGGGCGGCGTTCTGCGTGGTGATGTCAAAGACGTCCTGCTTCTTGACGTTACCCCGCTCTCTCTTGGCATCGAAACCCTTGGCGGGGTCATGACCAAGCTCATCGACAAGAACACGACCATTCCGTGCCGCAAGAGCCAGGTGTTCTCCACCGCCGCGGACAACCAGCCGGCGGTGACCATTCACGTGCTCCAGGGCGAGCGTGAGATGGCGCCCGACAACAAGACCCTCGGCAATTTCGAGTTGACCGGCATTCCGCCGGCACCCCGTGGCGTTCCCCAGGTCGAGGTAACTTTCGATATTGATGCTAACGGGATTGTCCATGTATCCGCCAAAGCTCTGGGCACCGGGCAAGAGCAGTCTATCCGGATTACCGCATCTTCCGGTCTGTCCAAGGATGAGATCGACAAGATGGTGCGCGACGCAGAGGCCCACGCCAGCGAGGATAAGCAGAAGCGTGAACTGATCGAGGCCCGGAACCATGCCGACAGCCTGATCTATTCCACCGAAAAGTCTCTCAAGGAGTATGGCGACAAGATTGATGCCGGAGACAAGCAGAAGATTGAAGATGGTGTTGCCGCCTTGAAAAAGGCCATGGAAGCAAATGACGCCGCTGCCATCAAGACCGCCACAGAGGAGCTTACCCAGGCGTCTCACAAGCTTGCCGAAGCGGTGTATTCCAAGGCACAGCAGGCTGGTGAAGGCCATGAAGGCGAAGCTGCGCCGAAAGAGGAAGGTTCGGATGAAAAGGTTGTCGAGGCCGAGTTCGAAGAAGTAAAAGACGATAAATAAATACTAGAGAACGGCTCGAGACAAAGGGTTGAGGGCAAAGGGGAGATCCGTACTACTCCCCTTTTGCCGTTCGCCCTTTGCCTTTTGCCCATGGGGAACACGAGTGGCAAACGGGGAAAAGCGCGATTACTACGAGGTGCTGGGAGTCCATCGGAATGCTTCCGACACCGAGATCAAGAAAGCCTATCGAAAACTGGCAATACAGCACCATCCTGACAAGAATCAGGGGGACAAGCAGTCTGAAGAGCAATTCAAAGAGGTCTCCGAGGCCTACGAGGTCCTGTCCGACCCACAGAAGAGGGTACAGTACGACCAGTTCGGCCATGCTGGACTAAGCGGCGGGGCTGGTGCCTCCGGTTTCGGTTTTGGTGGCGGCACGCCCTTTGGAGATATCTTCGAGGATATTTTCGGAGACCTGTTCGGTGGCCGTCAGCAGCGGAGGGGTGGCAAAAGAGGGGATGATCTTCTCTACAACCTTGAGATCAGTTTTGAGGAAGCGGCATTCGGTGTCGAGTCAAAAATCGAGGTTCCCTATAACAAGCGCTGTGGCACCTGTAACGGCAGCGGCGCCAAGCCCGGTACCGAGCCGAAAGTCTGCCCGACCTGCCGCGGCGCCGGACAGGTACGTTTTCAGCAGGGTTACTTCAGCGTCAGCCGGACCTGCAGTCACTGCAACGGGGAAGGCCGGATCATTGACTCCCCCTGTTCGACCTGTCGCGGGACCGGGATTGCGCGAGATACCAAATCCATGTCGGTTAAGGTTCCCGCAGGTGTCGAGACCGGTAATCGTCTGAAACTCTCCGGTGAGGGGGGCGAGGGAACGAAAGGCGGATCAAACGGAGATCTCTATGTGTCCATCAGCGTCCGTCAGCATTCCGTTTTTTCCCGTGAGAATAATGATGTAATTTGTGAAATTCCCATCAGTTTTGTCCAGGCGGCCCTTGGCACCGAGATTTCTGTGCCGACACTCGACGGCAAGCTGAACCTGAAAATTCCGGAGGGAACCCAGTCCGGCAAGGTTTTCCGTCTGAGAGAAAAGGGGATCCCGGTTCTACAGGGGTACGGGAGGGGAGACCAGTTGGTCGTGCTCAAGGTGGAGACCCCGGTGAACCTTAACAAGCGTCAGCGGGAACTCCTGGAAGAATTCGCTGAGATTAGCGGCGAGGAGATCCACCCGATGAAGAAAAACTTTATTGATAAGGTAGTGGATCTCTTCAGTTAGTTCAATCGAAGCTCTTTTTTGCCGGACAGGGGCGGCTTACGCCGCTCTCCTGACGCCTGATGACGCTCAAGCGGATTATTATGACTCTATTCCCCCGGCTCTGGTGCGGGACCTCCCGCGCCGGACGCCGTACACTCATGACCGGTTTTGCGCTGCTCCTCGTGAGCTTTGCAGGCCCGGTACTGTCAGCCGATTTCCATCCCGGCAAGACCACCCTGCTGATAAACCGCGAATACGGCGCTACTCTCCTTGCCGGGCTCCGCGAAGCCAGATCCAGCATCATCGTCTCCTGCTACCTCTTTAAAATCAGCAAGTTTCCCGGAAACATGCCGCATCGAATCGCCGATGAGTTGATTCGTGCCCGGCAGCGTGGGGTTGCCGTTACCGTTATTTTCGAACAGTCACGGGACGAAAGTGATTTTCTAAACCGGGAAAACCGTGCCAGCGCTTCACTCCTTACCCCGAGCGGCATCAAGGTGCGCTTTGACTCCCTCCGCAAAACCAGCCACGCCAAGGTTGTTGTCATCGATGACCGCTTGGTCTTTCTCGGCAGCCATAACCTTACCCACAGTGCCCTGTCCCGCAACAACGAAATCTCCGTCCGGATCGATTCGCCGGAGATGGCCCGGCAGATTAAAACCTACCTGGGAACGCTCTGAGTTTTTTCATCTCCTTGATTCCGCATACTGAAACAGTTCTGCTCCAGCTTTGCTGCACTTGACCTGAAGAATATGCTCCCGTTGGGCTGGGGCTTTCTCGGAGTCTCTCGTCCGGCTTTATGGCAAGACAGTGATAGCAAGGAAAGCGCCTGAATCCAGCAAGTAGCCTGTTCTGTGTCTCGGGTGGCGACCGATTACGAGAGGCTTCGAGGAAGTTCCAGCCCAGCCTCTGTCGAGACTTTCCGGATGAAAACTATTTAGTACAGGACAAAAAAAGGCGATGCCGCGTATTTTTCCCGGCATCGCCTTTTTAACTGTCCATTTTTGCAAGCCTTATCCGAGCACGGCCTTCTTGAATTCATCGATACCCATCTGCTCGACGATGCGGCAGAGACGCTCCTTCTTGCCGCAGTTTTTGTAGAAGTCGATAATCCTGGCGATGATTGCCAGGACTTCATCATCAGTGGCGATCTCTTCCACCAGGACATCACCGATCCGCGGTCTCATGCCGGAGTTGCCGCCGACCAGAATCTTCCAACCCTTCGGGGTTCCCATCACACCAATATCCTTGATCCAGACCTCGGAACAGGAAAGCATGCAGCCGGCAACGCCCATTTTCATTTTGTTGGGGAGCACCATGGCGTGGTAGACGGCGTCGATCTTCAGTCCGAGGCCGATGGAATCCATGACGCCCCGTTTGCAGAAGGTGGTGCCGGGGCAGATTTTGACGCTCCGCACACAGAGGCCGATTGCCGCGCCGGGTGTCTGCTGGAGATCTTCCCAGATAGCATCCAGGTCCTCTTCTTTGACGCCGACCAGGGCAATGCGCTGCGCTGAGGTGAGTTTAACCGCCTGAACATTATATTTATCTGCTGCGTCGCAGATCTTCCGCAGAGTGGCTGTATTGGTGATCCCGCCGGGGATATGGGGTGCAATGGCGTATGTTTCCTTGTCGCGCTGCAAGATGGCGCCTTTTTCCAGAATATCTTTTTTCATCAAATCCTCCCAGGTAGCTATTTTAGTCAGCTTGAAAATGTAGCACAGTTTTTTCAGGAAATAAAGGGTAAGGGCAGCTTTGGTTTTTCTCAGAGACGTTCGGCTGATTCCATATCCTGGCGGATAAAGCGCGTGCAGAGGAAGCAGAAGCCGGCGGCTGTCGCGATGGCGGCGGGGGTCAACAGCAGGGCCGAGCGAAGTCCCCACTGGTCCGAGAGCCAGCCGAGGATGGTCGGTGACACGGCATCTCCCAAGGCGTGGATGAAGAATATGTTGACGGCGAAGGCCATGGCCCGGCAGCCGGAGGAACTCACGTTGACGATTACCGTGTTGAGGGGCCCGGTGTTAAAAAACAGGAAGAATTCGGCAAAGAACATGGCCGTGAGGCAGCCGCTGAGGGACGGGGTCGCGATGGCGTAGACGGCGAATGGGGTGCCAGCCAGGAAGCCCCAGCCGGAGACGAGCAGATATCCTTTCGGGGTCTTCTTTTGGATACGATCGCCGAGCCAGCCGCCGGTGAGGGTGCCGCTGATACCGGCCAGCACCGTGATGACGCCAAAGAGGGTGTTGCCCCTGGCCACGTCAAGGTGGTGGATGCGGTTGAGGAAGCTCGGCATCCATTGGGCCAGTCCTCCCAAGGCAAAGGTCATGGCGGCCATGGCCAGGGTATTGACGACAAACGAGCGGTTCCTGAACAGGGCGCGGTAACCTGTCGTCAGAGAGGTGTTGCCCTGCTGCGTGCGTTGGCAGCTGCCCCGTTTTTTCGGGTCACGGAGGAACCAGACCGCCACGGCGAGGAACAGCCCCGGTGCACCCACCAGGAGGAAGGCCGACCGCCAGCCGAAGTGATAACCGAGTAATCCGCCGAGCAGATAGCCGATGGCGCTCCCGACCGGAATTGCCAGATAGAAGTAGGACAGCACTTGGCCGCGGTGTTCCTTGCTGAAAAAATCCGCCACCAGCCCCGGTGAGACGGTACCGAAGCTCGCTTCACCGATTCCCACCACGGTGCGCGCCGCCAGCAGGGAACGATAGCCGGGAGCGAAACCGGCCAGGGCCGTGGCAAGGCTCCAGACCGCAACCCCGCAGGAGGCAAGGCTGATCCGGTTGCCCCGGTCACCCAGCCAGCCGAGCAGCGGGGCGGAGCACATGTAACAGATCATGAAGGCGCTGCCGAGAAAGCCGAGGGCGGTATCCGACAGGGCAAAGTCCGCTTTGATCAGCGGGAACACGGCATAGAGGATCTGCCGGTCGATATAATTGAGCAGGTTCACCGCCAGGAGCAGAGCCAGGGCGTAGCGGCTGTACGATGGTGAAGGATTGTCGTAAGTCATAGGCTTGATCCAGGTACATAGATTTCACAAACTGTAGGGGCAACCCCATGTGGTTGCCCTGATTCGGGCGGCCACACGGGGCCGCCCCTACAAATATCCGGCGCCGATCACCACTCCCCACACTATCAGCAGCAGCACCAGGGAGCCATACATCAGCCGGATCGCCCCCTGGTAAGATTCCCGGGACAGTTCCTGCAAGGGATCGCCGATGGTCGGTTTTTCAACCGGCCGGCCGAAATAGCGGTTCGTCCCACCGAGGCGGACTCCAAGGGCTCCTGCCGTTGCTGCCTCCGGTATGCCGCTGTTCGGGGAGGAATGATTGCCGCCGTCCCGGATCATGATCCGAAGGGAACTGCCTGCGGAGAGCCCGACAAACGGTGCCGCTACAACCATCAGCAAACCGGTCAGCCGCGCCGGCAGCCAGTTAGCCAGATCATCAAAGCGGGCCGCGGCCCAACCGAAATCACGGTAGCGTTCGTTCTTGTAGCCGACCATCGAGTCGAGGGTGTTTACCGCTTTGTAGGCCAGCCCCAACACCGGACCACCGATCATCAGGTAGAAGAGCGGCGCGATGATCCCGTCCGAGGTGTTTTCCGCCACCGTTTCCACCAGCGCCCGCCAGATCTCTGCCTCGTCAAGGTCATTCGTGTCCCGGCCGACGATGCGAGAGAGATAGTGGCGTGCCCCTTCCAAATCACCTGCGATTAGTCGATCGGCGACCAAACTCGATTCCCGGTGCAGGGAGCGTGCCGCAAGGCAGGTCCAAGTGAGAACCGCTGCCAGCGCAGCCCCCAGGTAGGTGCTTACGGCATTGGCCCCTTGCAGCAGCGCATAAGCCAGCAGAGCTGTTGTTCCGACCACACTGAGCAGCAGTAGCGTACCGCCGAGGCGCTCGTTCCGGATCAGACGACGCAGGCTCCTTTCCAGTGCGGAGATCAACCTGCCGATCCCAACCACCGGGTGAGGCAGCCAATGCGGGTCGCCCAGTAACAGGTCTATGAGCACGGCAGATATCAGGATCAAGGGATCTATCCCGAACATTCTTCCACCCCGCAGATCAGGAACAGGCGTTCCAAATCCAGGTGCCGCTCCAGATGCTCTGCCAGCAGGTCGAAAGGATCGTCAGCGCAGCTGGCCTTCGTGGGCACGGCCAGGCCCTTTGCCCTGCGCAGACGGTTGAGAAAGGCGGAGCGGAAGCCGTGATTATCAAAAATGCCGTGCAGATAGGTGCCGAACACCCGGCCGTCGGCCGAGGCCGCACCGTCCAGGACCGCCACCTCGCAACCGGAACGGAGCAACAGCTGGCTGAAGGGCATTGCCGTGGGGCCAAGGGTCGTATTTCCCATGTGGATTTCGTAGCCGGAAACCGTGTCTCCGGCGTTCGGTGCAATCAAAAGGGCAGCGGGCAGCAGCCGTGCCTTTGCCTGGTGAGTTTCCTTTTCCGGGAGAAGCACCGTCTCCACATCAAGAATTCCCAGGCCTTCGGCCTCGGCTACGGATGATTCTATGCCGTCCGGATCAAATATCTTGTAGCCGAGCATCTGGTAACCGCCGCAGATGCCGACAATCGGTCCGTCAAAGTTTTGGATCCGCTCAAACAGCCCCTGCTCCTGGAGGAACCGGAGATCGGAAATGGTCGATTTGCTCCCCGGCAGGATCAAAACGTCAAGACCATCCAGTTCCGAGGAACTCTCAATATATCGAAGAGCCACATCCGGCTCCGCTTCAAGAGGATCGAAATCGGTATAGTTTGAAATGCGGGGAAAACGTATTACCCCGATCCGGATAGCGCCTTCCTCGCGCCTCGTACCTCGTACCTCGCTCCTACGCTTTTCCAAAGCGACGCTGTCTTCTTCCGGGATGCGGAAATGGCTGAAATACGGGACGACACCCAGAACCGGGATACCGATCCGCTTTTCCACAAATTCGATTCCGGAGGTCAGCAGCGAGGGATCGCCGCGAAACTTGTTGATGATCACCCCTTTGATGCGCTTTCGCTCCTCCGGCTCCAGCAACTCCCAGGTGCCGACAATCTGGGCAAACACCCCGCCGCGGTCGATGTCCGCCACCAGCAGGCACGGGCAGTCGGCCATCTCGGCTATCCGCAGATTGGCAATGTCGTGGGACCGCAGATTGATCTCGGCGACGCTGCCGGCGCCTTCGATGACAAGGTACCGGAAATTTTCCACCAGCCGCCGGAAACTCTCCTCGACCTTCCGGAGGGCCTGCGGCTTGTAGCTGTTGTACTCCTTTACCGCCATGTTTCCAACTGCGTGTCCCTGGACAATCACCTGGCTGCCGGTATCGGAATTGGGCTTGAGGAGCACCGGATTCATGTCGGTGTGGGGCGGAATGCGGCAGGCCTGGGCCTGAACCGCCTGAGCACGGCCGATTTCACCCCCCTCGGGCGTGGCAAAGGAATTGAGGGCCATGTTCTGGGATTTGAATGGAGCCACCGAAACGCCCCGGTTGCTGAGAATGCGGCAGAAGCCGGCGGCCAGAACCGATTTTCCCACATCCGAGCCGGTGCCGACGAACATCACGGCGCGAGAGGGGCAGGAACGAGGATCGAGGAACGAGTAATGAGGAGCGAGTCTTGAGGAATCAGGAACATGTAATGAGGTTGTATTCCTCGAACCTCTTACCTCGTTTCTCGGACCTGTTTTGTAACCCCGTGGCGTCACCATCCGCTGCTGTCCGTCAACAAAGGTAGCGGAATTGCCGATGATGACCAGGGAGAACATGTCGATGCTGTCCAGCGGCATCTCGGCCAGGGTGGAAAGAATCTTTTCCTGTCCATCCCGGCAGGCGTTGCGCACGATACCGACCGGGGTCTGGGGAGAACGGCAGGCGAGCAGGAGCTCCTGGGCACGCTGGATGTGGCGTACCCTGCTCTTGCTGCGGGGGTTGTAAAGGGCTATCACGAAATCTGCCGCTGCGGCTGCAGACAGCCGCTTCTCGATCAGCTCCCAAGGGGTGAGCAGATCGGAGAGGGAAATTACGGCAAAGTCGTGCATCAGCGGTGCGCCGAGCACCGCGGCCGCGGCCTGCACCGCGGAAATGCCGGGCACGATTACCACCTCGATATCCTGTAGGGGCGGCCCCCCGTGGCCGCCCTTCTGGTCAGGGCAGGCACAGGGGCCTGCCCCTACAAGTTCTAAAACCAGTCCGGCCATACCGTAGACGCCGGCGTCACCACTGGAGACCAGGGCGACCGTCCTCCCTTCAGCGGCGAGCCGCAACGCCTCCCGGCAGCGCTCCACCTCTCTCGTCATGCCGGAGGAAACGACTTCTTTCCCGCTTAAGAGCGGTTTGATCAGATCGAGATAGGTCTGGTATCCTACCACGGTATCGGCTGACTCGATGGCCTCGCGGGCCTCGTAGGTCATGTTTTTCAGGTTGCCGGGACCGAGTCCCACCACGTACAATTTAGACATGAAACACCTTATTTATTACCAGGATCGGCAGGAAAAAACCCCTGCTTTCAAGATTAGGAATTAAAGAGGTAAGGGATACGTTGAACCCCGGAGGATTCCCCAAAATTTACACGGCCGCTGATACTTTAACCTGCTAATAGACCTGCCAGGTTTTCGGAAACCTGGCAGGTCTTGTCCAAAGTGCTCAGGTTTCACCATTTCAGCATTTTTCCGCGATTGCCAGCGTCACGTTCCCACTCTTCACTTTCTTCAGCAGCAGGGGCCCTCCCTGCGAGGCAAGCAGGGCCGCAGGCTCCGCCACGCCGGTTGCTCCGATGGCTTTCATCGCATGCGGGGATGGTGGAGAGGGGCTGGAAACAACATTCAATTCGCTGCTTTCGTAGAAAGTTATCGGGATGGAATATTTCCCGGCAAAGGCCAAAAGCCCCGCTTCATTCTTTTTGGCAACGGCGCTGGCTAGGCAGCAGACGCTTTTGAGAGACAGTGCGAGTTTTTCGAGATTGGCCAGAACAACACGCTCGATTTCATCTGCCTCGGTGCCGCTGTTGCAGCCGATACCGAGCACCAGGTTCCGGGGGCGGAGGATCAGGAGATTCTGCGGTGCACAGTTCGGGGGAATCTCGCGGTTGCTGACGAACAGGTAGCCAGCGGCTTTGCTGCGAAGGGCCGCCTGAAAATCGGGGAAATAGCGCAGGTCTCCCCGTGCGGAAACAAACCGTTCCACCTGCCCGGTCGCATCGACCACAGCAATTTCTTTGCCTTCCAGCAGCAGGCTGTTGAGGATCTTGACTCGGGACAGCTCGTCGATGACCCAGCCCCGTTCCTTGGCCAGCAGGTCGAAGGAGGGGAGTCCATGGGCATCGGTGGCGGTGGTGATGACCGCTGTTGCTCCAGTGGCACGGGCGCACTGTTCCGCCAGCCGGTTGGCCCCGCCGAGGTGGCCGGAGAGGAGCGATACGGCAAACCTTCCTGCGTCGTCCACCACCACGATGGCCGGGTCACGGTCCTTTCCCTCCAGCAGCGGCGCGATCAGCCGAACGACAATTCCGCTGGCCATGATGCAGACCAATCCGTCTTTTTCATGCCACAATCTGCTGATCAAGGAGTGCAGCTCTTCCGTGTATGGCGTGGCAGGAGTTTCTATACCAGCGGCGTGTTTCGACGGAATGAACAGTTCTGAATCGGGGAGTTTTCGCACCAGTATGGCACCCAGCCGGGCACCGTGAGCGGTTATGGCGATGATGGCGATTTTCATGACTTCCAAATTGTCGGGGGCTGATCGATCTTTCAGGTAACAATCCCCTTGCGGCAACCGTGGCTGAATTCCTTGTCATAAAGGAGCGACCGGGCCTTCAACCCTTCCTGCCGTGCCCGGAGCACGTCGCCCACCAGGATCAGGGCCTGCTTGCCGATTTCCGCATTCCGGACTTTGCCGGCAATATCGGCCAAGGTTCCTTCGAGGGTCTGTTCGTCTGGCCAGGAGGCGCGATAGACCACCGCTGCCGGGGTTTCGGCGGTATAAGCCCCCTGCAGGAGTTCTTCCACGACCCGGTCAATCATGGTAACGGACAGGTAAATAACCAGGGTCGCACCGATTTTTGCAATCTCGCGCAGGGCTTCCCGTTCCGGTACCGGGGTCTTTCTTTCCAAGCGGGTGAGGATCACCGTCTGGGAAACCTCCGGCAGAGTCAGTTCCTGCTTCAAGGCCGCGGCAGCGGCAAAGGCGCTGGTCACTCCAGGCACGACCTCATACGCGATGCCAAGGCGGTCCAGTTCGACCATTTGCTCCTGGATCGCGCCATAGATGGAGGGGTCGCCGGTGTGAAGCCGCACTACGTTTTGGCCAGCAAGTATCCCTTCGGCAATGGCGGCGGTGGTTTCTTCCAGGGTCATGGCGGCGGAGTCATAGACCTCGGCTTGAGGGGCGTGGCAGCGTACCAGTTCCCGATCCACCAGGCTGCCGGCATAAATCACCACTCCGGCCTCGCCAAGTAGTCGGGCGCCTTTGACAGTGATCAACTCAGGGTCGCCGGGACCGGCGCCGATGAAATGGACTTTTGCCACGAAATCCTCCAGAATTACGACGATTTCTTCACTATCAGCAGCGAAAGGTAATCCAGCTTCTGCCCCGCCAAAGAATCCAGATCGAACACCACCCGCTCCTCGCTCGTCCCGGCCCGGCTGACGAAGGCACATGAACCGTTGAGTCCCAGCTCTTTCAGGAGTGCATACACCTTATCGAAAACTCTATTGACCTTCATCAGAACTACCGTGTCAAAGTCAAGCAGGGTCTGACGGAGTTTTTCCTCTTCAAAGGTGGCGGGAAGGACAGCGATCCTTTCGGATGCCGCCGCCAGGGGCATGCCGGCGGCCACGGCCGCGGCGTTGATGCTGGAGACGCCGGGCACCACTTCAACGCTAATATCGGGGTGGCGTTTGCGGAAGATGCGATAGAGGTAGAGGAAGGTGGAATAGAGAAACGGGTCGCCGATGGTGATGAAGGCCACGTCCTTGCCCTGGCGGACTTGAGAGACTACCGTTTCGGCAGCGTCTTCCCAGAACTCGTCCAACCCTCCCTGGTCTTTCTTCATCGGGAAGATGCTGACGATTACCTCCTGGCGGGAACGATCAAGAAAGGGTTCCACAATGGCGAGGGCATGGCTGGATTCACCCGCGCTGGCGGCCGGGGCGCAGATAACCGGAACCTGGCGAAGAATTCTTTCAGCCTTGCGCGTCAGGAGTTCCGGGTCGCCGGGACCGACACCAACGGCATAGATGCGGGCCACTACTCTTCTCCTCTGCGTGCCGAGATGATATAAACCGGGTTGTGGGCCTCGAACATCTTGTATTCGGTCAGACTGACTGTTTTGGAGATGTTGACGCAGGTTACCTCGGCGGTATAGCCGTGGTCTTCGAGAAATTCCACCGCCTTGGTCAAGGTGTCAAGGGTCACGGCATTGAGGACGATGATGCCATCGGGTTTCAATCGTTTGTCAACGGCATCGATGATCTCGTCCAGCAGGCCGCTGGAGCCTCCGATGAAGACCCGGTCGGGATTCGGCAATTCGTCGATTCCTTCCGGGGCATAGGCCTCCACCAACATCACATTCTTGGCGGAAAATTTCTTCAGGTTTTCCCGGATGAAGGCCAAGTACTGGGGATTCTTTTCCAAGGCGTAGACCTTGCCGTTCGGCATCAGGTTGCCCACCTCGATGGATACCGAGCCGCTGCCGGCACCGATGTCCCAGACTACCAGGTCATTCTGGATCTGCAGTTTGGCCAGGGTCACGGCACGGATCTCCTGCTTGGTGATCAGCTTCCTGGCGGTGGTGAACTCATCGTCGGCAATGCCCATGAGCGGGTAGTTTTCCAGGTTCGGCTCCCAGGCCTTGATCAGGATAAGGAGGTTGAGGGGAGACGTCTGCAGGTCCACCAGGCCCCTGACATCGGTGCGGGTGAATTTTTCCGAGGGCAGGCCAAGGTCTTCGCAGAGATAAACGTCATACCCTTCCGCGCCCCGGTTGATGAGTTCTTTGGCGATTGCCGCCGGAGAATTCACCTCATCGGTGAGTACCGCCGCCTTGTCAGCGGCGATGATGCGGTCAATGGCGCCCTTCAGGCCGCGGCCGTGGACGGAGACAAAGATTGCATCGTCCCACGGCTCCTTGATCCGGGCAAAGGCGTACTGGACGCTGGTGACATTGGGGAAGATCTCGATCCGCTCCTTGGGGAGATTGCGGAACAGGAAGCGGGCGACACCGAAAAAATTCGGGTCGCCGGAGCTGAGCACCACGACCTGTTTTGCGGTACTCTTGAGAAGGTCCAGCATGATGGAGAGGTCGGAGAAGGTCTGCTTTTCCCCCTTGAAATTGGGAAAGATGTCCAGAAGCCGT
This sequence comes from Geobacter sp., assembly GCA_003857395.1. Next base: position 12,889 of record RPRC01000110.1, on the reverse strand, counting down.
TGGTGACCGATGAGCAGGTCCGCGGAATTAATGGCTTCAAGTGCTTTCGATCCGAAACCTTCCCACCCCTCGATGCCCGCGCCTACCAGATAGATTTTGTGTTGCGGCATGATTTTCTCCCCTCTGAACTTTCAGAAACAGACGACTTTCACCAAGGGCCGCACAGTATCGTCCCTCTGCTGATTTTAGCGGAAATATAGCACTTCTCCAGAGTAGCCTGCCAGCAAAACCTTCACCCGGAGTCGGGGGGTGAGCTGGCAGGCGAAGCGCGACACCCTGTTTCCGACCAGAGTGATGATTTCAGTGGCTCTTCCTGTGGTTTCGAGGAACTCACGGGCAGTGTTGGCCTGCAGGGCATTGGGCAAAAAGCGTGAGGTACGAGGTGATGCCGTCAGCCATTCACGTAACTGCCGCAGGTCTAGCTGCGAAGAGGAAACATGGGTCTGCTCATGTTCACAGGCAATTTTCAGGAGTTTGGCAAATTGCGCGGCAAGGACCACGTTCCTGACGCCTTTGCGTTCGCATGTCCGTAAGGTATGGCCGACATGATCGCCCATCATGATAAACGCTTCTTCGGAGAGTCTGTGCCAGACTTTACGGGGCGACTTTTCATCTTCTTTGCGGCAGGGCTGTTCCGGTGCATTAAAATTTGCGGCAAGATGCTTTTGCGCAGTTATTTCGCTGGTCCTGCCGGTGGAAAGCACCAGCGTTTTGCATTTGCACGCCAGGGCCACGTCAACGGCGGCATTGATGGTCTCGGTCCAGGCCTGACTGGAGATGGGTTTGACAATGCCGGTTGTGCCGAGAATGGAGAGACCGCCGATAATTCCAAGACGGGAGTTGAGAGTTTTTTTTGCCAGTTCTTCCCCATTTGGAATGCTGATGGTTACGTGTGGCACCAGGGAAATGCCGAGCGCGGTTAATAACGGACAGTGGAGTGAAAAAACCTCGTTGACTACTTCCGCAATCATTCTTCTTGGAACCGGATTGATGGCCCATTCGCCCGGCGGGACCGCAAGCCCCGGTTTTGTGATTCGCCCGATGCCGGTACCGCCCCTGATTACCACGGTTTCCTCACCGGATGCTGCGGCCAGGATCAATTCAGCGTGAATCTCCGCCCCATTGGTAACGTCAGGGTCATCGCCGGCGTCTTTGATGACAAAACAACGGGCGCTGCCGTTGTTGAGTTTCTGACCGTGCAGGCGGAAGCGGGCTAACTCCCCGGTGGGAAGGATGATTTCCACTTCGTCAAGCAGCTGCTGATCCCGCAGCATAAGGACGGCTCCCCGAGCCGCAGCGGCTGCGCAGGCTCCGGTCGTGTACCCGTACCGCAAGGTTTTCGTCATGTGAGACTCTCCGGCACCCTGCCCTCTTTATGTTGCTGAGATGCAGTGCAATGGGTTCAATGATCTGGAAACAGGATATTTCAATGCAGATCAGCTGCTCAACAACTTTCCGCCAGTTTCAACAGGGCATTCACCACTGCGGCAGCCACGTTGGAACCGCCCTTCCTGCCACGGTTGGTGATGAAGGGAATGGCATGCCCGGAGGCTTCCCGCAAAAGTTCTTCCTTGCTTTCTTCAGCGCCGACGAATCCGACCGGCAGTCCAATTACCAGATCTGGATGAAATTGTTCTTCCCGCACCAGCCGCAGCAGTTCGAAAAGCGCCGTAGGGGCATTGCCGATGATGAAAATCCCATTGCCGGGATCGGTCGCAGCCTTGCGCATGGCAAGAATGGAGCGGGTTATCCCGAGACGTGATGCCTCGGCAGAAACCTGGGGATCGGCAACGAAACAGCAAACCGGGACGCCGAAACGTTCGAGGAGGCCCTTGTTGATCCCGGCCAAGGCCATGGTTGTGTCGGTAGCAATCCCTCTGCCACTTCGAAGGGCGGCTAAGCCGCGGCCAACGGCATCCGGAGAAAAGACCATGGTGCGTGCGTAGTCAAAATCAGCGCTGGTGTGGATGGCCCGGCGTACAACCGGCCACTCTGTCGCTGGCCAGTCATGGGGGCCAACCTCCGCGTCAATGATACGAAACGATTCAGCCTCGATCTCTTCCGGCCGCAACTGAACAGACATCAGTTCCAGCCCTGTTCGCTGAATGCCTCTTCAATCCGGTCGATAACCAGTTTGGCAAGGCGCTTATGAACCCCGAGGTGTTTGCCCATGGCTATTTCCACGCCGGGATGGCGCTGCCGTGCCTCTGCCATTTCCTTCGGCAGGTCTTCCAGTACATGGGCGCCCAGATAAAGAAAGTAGGGAACGAGCAGAATACGTTCCGCGCCCTGGGACACGCAGGCGTCGATGCCCTGCTGAATGGTGGGGCAGTGATTTTCCCGGAAGGATACCTCGACGATATCATAGTCGGCGAAATCCTTTACCATTGCGGCTATTTGATCGACGGCATGGTTTGCTTCCGGGATACGGCTGCCGTGGGCCATGAGCAGGATTGCAGTTTTCATTGTAACTCCTTTATTCTTGCAACAGAGGTCTCAGAGAAAATCACCAGTACAGCGTTGGCTTCGGAAAGCTTGGAAACAAAAGAATGTACTACTCTAAAAATGCGAATTTAACAATACATTTGACCTTACATCAGGTTTTGCGGCGCATTAATCCAGACATTTTCCAGCCAAGAAATTTCCTCGGTGATCTCCGAGTCCTCTATGGCTAGTTGATTTTTTGTATTTTTTCCAAGATCTCCCGCCGCGCTTCGCCGATCGTGAGGGGAGTCCGGTCGAAGGGTACCTTGTCCTCGTGTTTCAGCCGATAGATGAGCTCGGCGATGTGAGGCAGGCGCAGCTTGACATCCGCCATCTCGGCTGGGGCCCTGAGAACTTCCTCGGGCGTTCCCCCCCGGACGATGCGACCCTTGCTGAGGATGTGGAGGCGGTGCAGGAAAAGCGGGACCAGGTCGACGCTGTGGGTGGCCATGACGATGGTGACGCCGTTTTCCCGGTTCAGCCGGGTCAGGATTTCCATCATCCGGTATTCGCCCATCGGGTCCAGGCCTGCCGTGGGTTCGTCCAAGAGCAGTATCTCGTGGCCCATCGCCAGGAGGCCGGCGATGCAGATCCTTTTCTTTTGGCCGAAACTCAGGTTATGGATTGATTTTGCGGCGCTTTCCTCCATATCGACGTTTCGTAATGCACTCCGGACCCTCTCCTCGACCTCGGCTTCGGCAAAGCCCATATTGCGCGGACCGAATGCCACATCCTCGAAGACCGTGTGGGCGAAGAGCTGGTCATCAGGGTTCTGAAAGACCAGGCCGACTTTCCGGTAGATTTCCCGCGGTGACAATCTGCAGATATCCTTACCGTCCAGCAAGACCTTTCCATCATAGTCCTTGATCAGCCCGTCCATCGCCTTCAGCAGCGTGGTTTTGCCCGAACCGTTCGAGCCGAGGATGCCGGTGAATTCGCCGTGTTCCACGTCAAAGCGGATTCCTGACAGGGCCACCGTGCCGTCGGGGTATCTGAATGAATCGATTGTTATGGAAAGTCGTGGTGTGTTCACAAATCCCTTTTCGAGGAAACAGAATAACAGCGTGAAATTCAGAATTAAGGATTACGGGATAAGGATTATGGCCCCCCCCGTTTCCCCAGCGTAATGCTGCAAAAAATGAATTTTTAAGATGGCAACAAAGGACATAATGCCTTAAAAAATAGACGTATTTCTTACCCCGTAATCCGCTTCTTTAATCCGGTTTTTTCAGATTTTCCAGAGCAGACCCAGGCAGACGATGAATGTCAGGGAGACCGCCACCTCCCTCATCCGGAACGGTTTGTGTTTCAGCATCGGCATGTTCCCGTCGTAACCCCGCTGCTCCATGGCGGTGGTGATGGTACGGCTGCTGTCGAAGGCCTTGATCACCAGGGTTCCGGAAAGGGTGCCGAAAGAGCGCAGCCCCCTGCGATAGTTGCTGTAGCCGAGCCGGTTCTTCTGGGCCGCGTAGATTACCCGGGCATCGTCATGAAGCAGAAACAGATAGCGCCAGGCAAACAGGACGATATCAATGAAGGTCTGGGGGAGGCGCAGCCAGGATAAGGCGGCCATCAGTTCGGTAAAAGGTGTAACACAGGCAAGTGAGTTCACGACCGATACCGCGCCGATGATGCGTGCCGCGATCAGGAGCCCTTCCTGTAATCCATCCCGAAACCCGGTGACTTCCATGCCAAAAAGGGAAACGCTGAACAAGGGGGCGTGGCCGGTGAAAAAAAGTTTGAGCAGCACGACCATGATGATGATGAAGAGCGGCTCGGCAAAGCGCAGGGCAAGAGCTTTTGGGCGTATTTCCGAGCGGACGCAGATACTGATGCAGAGTATGGCGGTAGTGAGCGGAAAAAGGAAACCTTTCCCGCTGATCACCATCAGCAGCAGTGCCAAGGCGCAGAGGAGCTTGACGCGCGGGTCAATGGCGGAGAGAAAGGTGCCCGTATGAGTAGGATGACTAAAGGTATGCATGCCTGTATCTATTGCCTGCCGATGAACGTCCCCGGCTGACCCGTTCAGAATTAGTCACCGGCCAGCTTCCGGCCAGTGCTTTTGTACTGTTGCCAAAGAATATATCCGCCCCAGAAGAGTGACAGGAGCATAAAGGCCACCCCGATGCCGAAGGTCAGTCTGGCAATGAGGTGATCATGCTTCATCCAGCCCAGTTTGGTGAGGAGAACCTCCCAGTCGTGGTAATCCTCGACGTCACTGCCGGTGACGCCACCCAGCAGCATCAGCTGGCCGGCGCGGGCATCGTCCATGTAGGGGGCGATGTCGAGGAAACTTTCCCCGAGCCACCAGAGACCAACCGTTGCGCCGAAGGGATTTCCCTTTACCACGAAGGCGCAGAGCACAATGAACGGGACCAGCCACTGACCAAGGGTCCCGCCAAGCACTTGGAGAAAGCGACCAAAGGGTGAAAAAAACAGGTGGCCGGCTTCGTGGAAGGGAAGATTAATCAGGTGGAGAAAAGACTCTCCCACGTAGTTTGAGGCAATGGAGCTGGTCATGAGGCGGAAGCCCCAGAGGAGCAGCACCAGGTATACCAGCGCCCGGCCGGCAATCAGCAGCCGGCTCTCCTCCGGCTCCACCCGTAGCAGCCGCTCTTTCAGCACGGCCAGCAGTGCCGGGCGGGCTGTCTCTGGAACGGGTTCCGCTGCGAGTTGCGGCAGCGGCGTTTCCTCTCCCGGCCGGTGAATCCGGGAAAAGATTACTCCGCACTGTTGGCACGCATCCATTGCGTCAAACTGTTCATGGCCGCATTTTGGACAGTTCATGAAATTTCCCGCCCCCCGGACAAAAACTCTATAGCTTCTTTATCTTTGCGCTTTCCGCGACCTTGTTTTTCCCTTCCAGCAGCATCCGCCAGTAATAGCCGGCTGCGAAACCGCCAATGGTTCCGGCAAGGAGAAAAACAAACAGCAATAGGTCTCCCTGGTCGGTGTTGATAAGCGGCTCGTGTGCTTCTCGCCCTCGTTCCGAGGCGAATTTTTCCACAACGGTTTCGTCGACGCCAGGCCAGCGGTCAGCAGCGAAGGCGCTGGGGCAAAAGGTCTGAGAAACGAGGCTAAAGGTTACAAGCGGTAGAAAAGCTAGTACTGAAAGGGCCTTTCTTATTTTTCCTGTGCGCTGATCTCGGTGCACTTTTTCAGCATTCCTAGCCATTTCCCTGTACCTCCCCGGCTGTGATCACCCGCATTTTTACCAGGATATCCGGCCGTTTCCGGTACAGCAGCATCACCATGCCGGCGGTCATGGCGCCTTCCAGGATGCCGAGGGGGAGCTGTGTCGGGACAAAGGCGAGCAAAATCTTCTCCAGCAGCAGCAGGAACGGCTCGCTGCCCCGGATACCGGAAGCCAGTTCAACGGAAGTTGCCAGGTAGGTGGCCCAGTCTGCCTGGAGACCGGCAAAAAAGGCCGCCAACCCCAGCGGGACACCCATGGCCCGCAGACCCTTGAAGGTGAAATAGCCGGCCAGAGAACCAATCACCCCCATGGAAAAGATATTGGCCCCCCAGGTGGAAATTCCACCATGGGAAAGGAACAGCGCCTGGAGCAGCAGGGCAACCGCCGCGACCAGCGAGCTGACATAGGGACCGAGCAGGATCGCCGCCATACCCGTGCCGCAGGGGTGGGAGCAGGTGCCGGCGGTCGGCACCGGTACCGGCATGCAGGAGATGATGAACACCACCGCTGCCAGCAACCCGACCAGCGGCTTGAAGGACAGGTCCTCCTTGGCCAGCGTATTCAGGCGCCGGATACCAAGGGCCACGAAGGGCAGGGCGAGCGCGTACCAGGCCACCGCCCAAGGCAAGGGCAGAATCCCTTCCGAAATGTGCATGGCCTGGGCTGGAGCGGCTACCAGCAGAAGGGTTATGCAAGTGAACAATTTTACCATAAAAACCTCGTTGTAACAGCGTTGCCGGAGAAGGCCGGAACTGTCGGGGTACTCCCCCTGTGCTGTCCTTTTTGTGGGCAGGCACAGGGACCTGACTCTACGAAGGACACAGCGCGCACGTCTGAACTCTTTGGCTAATCGTGTTTGAATGTAAAGCAATTTTTGACAAAAGCGTTCGCGACCTCCGGGCAGCTGCCGAAGTGGAGGTGCTGGTACGATGCCAGGCAGCTCCGGTAGCGGTAGCCCTCGGCACCAATCACGGTGCCGTTTTTTTTCAGCTGATACAGCCGTTCGACCTCTTGCGGCATTTCTTCCATTTCCGAATAGTGGAATTCATGGCCACGGACGACGGTTCCCGCTGGTCCGAGAATCGAATCTCCGATCAGCCGCACTTCGCGGTAGCCGAGGGCCTTGCGACGGGGAAGCATGCGGGTGGCAACGGGAAAGATGCCGACCAGAGGGGTCAAAGCCTGATCAATAACTCCCCGTGTCAGGTAGATAAAGCCGCCGCACTCGGCATAGACCGGCATACCTGCCTCGATTGCCGCCTTGATTTCAGCGATTAGGCTCTGGTTGGCCGAGAGTGCTTCGGCAAAGAGCTCCGGGTAGCCTCCGGGGAGGTAGATGCCGGCGATGTCTTGCGGGAGCTGCGTGTCGTTCAGGGGGGAAAACTCGACGATCTCGGCCCCGGCTTCCCGCAGCAGTCGCAGATTGTCCTCGTAGACAAAGCAGAAGGCGGCGTCACGGGCAACGGCGATTCGTACTCTAGCCTCCCCTCCCTTGACGGGAGGGGGTTGGGGGGTGGGTGACAATGAGTCGAAACGAGCATTATGGCAAATTCCTCCCCACCCTGATCCTCCTCCGCTAGGGGGGAGGGAATTTTTTGATGATTCCAATAAGAGCAGCTCGTCCAGATCCAGTTGCTCGCCGATTACCTTTGCCAGGGAATTGAGGAACTCCTCTGACAGGGGATTTTCCTCTGCGGTCACCAGGCCCAGGTGGCGAGAGGGGATGCTGAGGTGTTCGTCCCGTGGGATGCAGCCGAGCACTTTTACCCCCGGCAGGGAGGCTGCCATCGCTTCATGCAGGATCCGGGCATGATTTGCGCTTCCCACGTTATTAAAGATCACCCCGGCAAGCTGCACCTCTGGATCGAAGCAGGCAAAACCCTGGACCAGTGCCGCAGCGCTTCGGGCTTGGCTCTTGGCGTCAACGACCAGGATCACCGGGCTGGCGAGAATTTTTGCCACCTGGGCGGTGCTTCCCGCTTCCGAAGTGCCATCGATGCCGTCGAAGAGTCCCATGACCCCTTCAATGACGGCGATGTCTGCTCCCTTGGCATGTTCGGCAAAGGTTTCGCGGACAAACCGTTCCGGACACATCCAGCCGTCAAGGTTCACCGAGGTGCGGCCGGTCACGAGGCGATGCCAGCCAGGATCAATGAAGTCCGGGCCCACCTTGAAAGGGGCAACGGCAAGACCTCTCCGTTTCAGGCATTCCATAATGCCCAGGGTCACGGTAGTCTTGCCCGATCCGCTCATCGGGGCAGCGATGACGATTGCTTGCATGGCGATCATCCGTTCAGGAGCTTTACAACCGGATTTCCGTCCTCATAATAATCAATGATATTCATACAGCCATAGTCCTGCTCGATGCGGAACATGGACGAGGGCGGAGAGCCCAGGGCGTCAAGCAGAATGATCCGGTTAACTCCGCCATGGCCGACCACAAAAACCTCTTCACCCGGATGGCGGGTGACAATCTCACGAAGCGCGGGGAGCACCCGGTCGCGGAGGTCGAGGAGGTTTTCACCACCCGGGGCGCGAAACTCAACAAAACCTTTCATTCGGTTCTTCCATTCCTCAGGAAACCTCTCAGCCAATTCGGTCCAGGCCATTCCTTCCCATTCTCCGAAACTGAGTTCCCGAAGTTCCATTCTGGTATGAAAGCTGATTTTCCGCTGGGCACAGAGAATCTCCGCTCCCTGGACACAGCGGGTCAGATCGCTGGTGTAGCATGCGGATACCGGAGTATCCTTCAGTCGTTCCGCCAGCTGGTAGTACTGTTCAAAGCCCTTAGGGGTGAGGTGGACATCTGCCTGGCCGTTATAGCGTAAGACATCACTTCCAACAATTTCTCCGTGGCGGATCAGATATATGCGAGTTTTTGCTTTCATAGAGTGAAAACCTTTTGTCCTGAGAGGGCCAGTATTATCAGGAGAGTGAGAAGTTCGTTCAATTCGCTGGCAAAGCCGATGATGTCTCCGGTAATTCCGCCAATCTTCCGATGAAACCAGGCTTTGAGGGCCCAGGTGAGTAGACAGGCGGCGACAAAGATCCAGAGTCCCGTTACTCCCATGAGTAGCAGTGCTGCGGCAAGGGTGGTCATGGCTGCCAGGATCAGTTGCGGCCAGCCAGCCCCGCTGATCATCACGGCTCCGAGGCCGTCGCTGCGTGCCTGCCGGGCACCGACAATCATCGAGACCTGAACGAAACGTGCCAGCATGGGGAAACAGAACAGGGCCTGCTGCTTCAGGGAAATGGGGATGGAAAGCAGTGCCGCGTATTTGAGAAGCAGGGCCAGTATCAGTCCGACTGCTCCGGCAGCGCCGATATGGGAATCCTTCATGACCTTCAGGAATCGTTCCCGGTCACCGCGGGCTGCCAGCCCGTCGCAGACATCCGCCAGCCCGTCCAGGTGCAGGACTCCGCTCACAATCGCCAGGGCCGTAACAAGGAGCAGATCGACAACCATACGCGGCAGAACAAGAGAGAGAAGATAGTTGAGTCCCACCAGCAGCGCGCCAAGAGCCAGACCGGCTAGGGGAAAATAGGCCAGCGATCGTCCCAGATCCTTTTCTCCGCAACGCACGGAAAAAGGGAGCGGAATAATGGTCAGAAACTGAATTGCGATAATAAAGAAGCGCATGGTTTTCCGTAGGGGCGCTGCTTGCCGCGCCCTTCTTACTTACACAACCGTTTAGCACGGGCGCGGCAAGCAGCGCCCCTACACCTGCTGTTCCGCCACTCCGGCTTCCGCAAAGGTCGCCATTTCTTTCATGATCTTCACACCTGCCTCAATAAGACCCATGGCCAGGGCCGCACCGGTTCCTTCGCCAAGGCGGAGCTGCAGATCGAGGATCGGTTCGGCAGCCAGATGATCCAGCATGTAGCGGTGACCAATCTCAACCGATTCGTGGGCGGCAAACAGGTAGTCCTTGATGAGCGGATTCATCCCGGCGGCAATAAGGGCGCCGGAGGTGGAAATAAAGCCGTCGACCACCACCGGGATGTGGTTGGCGGCACAGCCGATAATCAGCCCGGCAATGCCGGCAATCTCCAGGCCGCCGACCTTGGTCAGTACGTCGAGGGCGTCTGTCGGGTCCGGCCGATTTACCAGGAGGGCCTGCTCGATGACCCGGATCTTGTTGGCCAGGGCTGCGTCATTGATACCGGTTCCCCGGCTGGTGACCTGCTTGACCGGTAATCCGGAAAGGGCGGCGATAATGGCCGAGGCAGCGGTGGTGTTGCCGATGCCCATCTCGCCGGTTCCGACCATGGCGATGCCCTCGTCCCGGCAGCCGTTTGCCAGGGCAATTCCCCCCTCCAGGGCCGCTAGCGCCTGCTGGCAGGTCATGGCAGGGCATTTGGCCATGTTGGCTGTGCCCTTGGCTACCTTGCGATCGATGAGCCCTGCAATCTCACCAAAATCATAATCAACCCCCATGTCCACCACCCGCACGTCTGTTCCTCCATGGCGTGCCAGCACGTTGATGCCGGCTCCTCCACGGAGAAAATTGAAGACCATTTGCGGGGTTACCTCTTTGGGAAAAGCGGAGATTCCTTCCTCCACCACACCGTGATCGGCGGCAAAGGTGAAGATTACCTTTTTTGTGGTATCCGGTTCCAGGCTGCCGGAGATGGCGGCAAAACGACGGGCGAACTCTTCCAGTCTTCCCAGGGAGCCGAGCGGTTTGGTCTTGTTGTCCAGCTTTTCCTGGGCCTTCTGCAGCAACTCCGAGTCAAGGGGTTGAATTCTGGCGAGGGTATCGTGGAGAAGGGTCATGATTGGTGTCCTGTCTTGCTTGGATTGTAGGGGCGCTACTTGCCGCGCCCTTCTCGGCACAATTCAAAACCAGGGCGCGGCAAGCAGCGCCCCTACTTCAACTTCAGCGGGATTCCGGAAATTGTCATGTATACTTCATCAGCTGCCTCGGCCAGGATCCGGTTGGCTTGTCCGGCAAGATCACGGAAACTTCGTGCCAGGGCATTTTCCGGAACAATTCCCATACCGACTTCGTTGGAAACGAGGATAATCGGCGTTTTCAGGGCAGGGAAGAGTTTGGCAAGCGACCTCACTTCGGCGAGTACCGGTTCGACCGCATCGTGATGGAACAGCAGGTTGGTGATCCAGAGGGTGATACAGTCGACCAGTATCGCCTGGTAGCAGCCGTTTGCCGCCCTGATGGCTTCCGCTACAAGGAGCGGTTCTTCCACGGTTCGCCAGGCATTCCCACGTCTCTGCCGATGGGTAGCAATTCGTTCCGCCATCTCCCGGTCCCGCGCTTCGCCGGTGGCGATGTAGCACAGGGGCTCCTCAAAGACTTCGGCAAGCTTTTCGGCCAGGCGACTTTTGCCGCTTCGGGCACCTCCGGTGATAAATGTAATTTTTGACATTAAAAAACCCCGCCTCTCTGGTGAGAAGCGGGGTACTGAAACCGCTCGCTGGATACACGTAAGGCTTCGGTGCCTCTCCCTCGGAGGTCCTGACTGTTTCAACCGGGCAGGTTTCCTGACTTGCGGATCGCTTTACTCGCTGCGCCTTCCCGATTGAAGCAACCTGGCCAAAAGATTAACGGTCGAGGTCCGCGCGTCCCGCGCGTTCCTTGCTCCGTAAAATCTTTGTTGTGTCGTCGTCCAGTTCAGTGGCGTTTCGTGCAGCTTTCATCACCGCTTACAGTTGCGGGGCAGTGCGGGGTTTTCACCCTCTTCCCTATTATCTCCGTAAGAGCACCCGGTCGTTTGTGCTATTTAGTTGTGTAAAAGATTCTTGCAGACGACACCGGAAATGTCAATCTGCAAATGGTACGGTCTGACCATCTAACCAGTTCCCATCCGGGAAGTCTCAACAGAGGCTGGGCGGGAACTTTTCCGAAGCCTCTCGTAATCGGTTGCCACCCGAGACACTGATCGGGCAACCTGCCGGCATCAGGCGCTTTCCTTGCTGTCGCTGTTGTGCCATAAAGCCGTACGAAAGACTCCGAGAAAGCCCCAGCCCAACGGGGGATAGCACTACTTTGGTGTTTCTGGATGAAAACTAACTATTTGTGCGGTGTAACTACCGGCCAGCTCCCGTTACCGCTAAGGTATTCGTGCATGGCGCGGGCGGCCTTCTTACCGGCACCGATTGCCAGGATGACGGTGGCTGCACCGGTAACAATGTCGCCGCCGGCACAAACTCCCGGCTTGGTGGTGCGACCGTCCTCGTCAGCGATGAAATAGCCTCGCTCGTTGGTTTCAACCCCGGTGGCCGTGGAAGCGACGATCGGGTTCGCCGACTGCCCGATAGCAACTACCACCATGTCAACATCAACGACGAATTCCGACCCCTTGATTGGTATCGGCCGTCGCCGTCCTGAGGCATCCGGTTCTCCCAGTTCCATGCGCAGGCATTCGACTCCGGTAACCCACCCGGTCTCATTGCCGAGGAACCGTACCGGGTTTATCAGGAAATGGAACTTCACCCCTTCCTCTTCGGCATTTTCGATCTCTTCGACCCTGGCCGGCATCTCTTTCCGGCTGCGACGGTAGAGGATCGTTGACTCATCGGCGCCAAGCCGCAATGACATCCGGACTGCATCCATCGCCACGTTGCCGCCTCCGAGGACAGCCACCTTCTTTCCGGTGGCCACCGGCGTGGTATAGCGGGGAAACTGGTAGGCCTTCATCAGGTTGCAGCGGGTCAGGTATTCGCTGGCCGAGTAGACGCCGTTCAGGTTTTCGCCGGGAACATTCAGGAAGCTTGGTGCTCCAGCACCGTTGCCGAGAAATACCGCGTCAAATTCCTGGAGGAGTTCGTCGACGCTGGCCGTGCGGCCCACGACGAAGTTGGTCACCAGCTTTACCCCAAGTTGCTGGATAACCTCCACTTCCAGGCGGACAATCTCTTTCGGAAGCCGGAATTCGGGTATGCCGTACAACAGCACTCCCCCCGGCTCGTGCAGAGCCTCGTACAGGGTGACGTCGTGCCCCAGCTTGACCAGGTCGCCTGCTACCGTGATTCCTGCCGGCCCGGCTCCCACTACCGCAACTCTCTTCCCGGTCGGAGCGGCAATGGCTGGCACCGGCAGTTGTTCTTTGAAAAGGGCGTAGTCACTGGCGAAACGCTCCAGGCGGCCGATGGCCACAGACTTGTATTTCTTGCCCATGACACAGGTCAGTTCGCACTGGGTTTCTTGGGGACAGACCCTGCCACAGACTGCCGGCAGTGCGGAACTG